>JBAPZR010000727.1:0-3830 GCA_049285335.1 Xanthobacteraceae bacterium
CTATTACACAATCCCCACCATCTTCGCGAACGTGGCGAACGATTGGCGCCTTGCGCGCGAGGAGATCTTCGGTCCCGTGCTCGTCGCCATCCCTTGGACCGATGAGGCGGACGCCATCCGTATGGCGAACGACAGTCACTATGGGCTTGCTGCCTACGTCTGGTCACACGATATCGGCCGAGCACTCCGCGCTGCGCACGCGATCGAGGCAGGCTGGGTTCAGGTCAACCAGGGGCTAGGCCAGAGTCCTGGTCACTCCTACGGCGGCTACAAGGAAAGCGGCATTGGTCGCGAATTCTCGCTCGAGGGAATGCTGGAGAGCTACACGCAAAGAAAGAACGTCACAGTCAACCTGACGCATTGAGATAAGTAGATTCACCCATGGGCGGCAACGGGAGCCGCAGCAGAATAACTGGGAATCTGCGCTGCTAGGGCAACGAAAATATCGAGATGAGTGGAGTTGTTCGTTTTTGCTCTTAGGAGACCGAAAAGATGATTGCTCGAATGCTTGTACGTGGCGGCCTGGTGACGCTCGCGCTGACGGCCGCAATGGCGACGGTCAACACTATTTGTCGGATTATGAGGTCGACTTCAGCGTCCGACTCTGAGGCTCAGGGAACGCGATCCGAGCGAGTATCTAGTCGATCTGCATCAAACCGTCCGGCGCGTTCCGCCAAGTCTCATCGTGCGTGACTAACTCGTTTCACGGCTTCGTCGTGCGCCGTGCGATGCCTGACGAGCGTCTTGAGGTGCCGGAGCAAAGCTCCTACGGCGGCTACAAGGAAAGAACGCTCCTCACTAACCAGCTAGGCCACTAAGCCACCGTGTTCTCGCGATCACGAAAGCCGCGCGCATCAATATCTGGCATTTCCGGGCGTTCGCGGGAATGGAATGGCATCGCGCACGTTGGAGAGGCCCGTGACGTAAGCGATGGTGCGCTCGAAGCCGAGGCCAAAACCGGCGTGCGGCACCGTACCGTAGCGGCGCAGATCCCGGTACCAGCCGTAATGCTCTTTGTCGATGCCGCGCTCCGTCATGCGGGCGTCTAACACCTCAAGGCGCTCCTCGCGCTGGCTGCCGCCGATAATCTCACCGATCCCGGGGGCCAACACATCCATAGCAGCAACCGTCCTGCCGTCGTCATTTGCGCGCATGTAGAACGCCTTGATGTCCTTCGGGTAGTTCATCACGATCACAGGCTTCTTCACATGCTTCTCGGTGAGATACCTCTCGTGTTCCGACTGCAGGTCCATGCCCCAGCTTACTGGGAACTCGAATTTCTCGTTGGCCCGCTCAAGCACCGCGATCGCCTCGCCATAATCCATGCGCACGAACTCCGAGCTGACGATGCCCTGCAGCTTCGCCACCAGGCCCTTCTCGATCCGCTCGTCAAAGAAGACGAGATCTTCCCGGCTTTGCTCCAATACCGCTTCGAAGGTGAACTTCAGGAGACCTTCTGCCAGTGTTGCGTTGTCCAAAAGGTTGGCGAAAGCGATCTCCGGCTCGATCATCCAGAACTCGGCGAGGTGGCGACTGGTGTTAGAATTTTCCGCGCGGAACGTCGGTCCGAATGTATAGACCTTGGAGAGTGCGAGGCAGTATGCCTCCACGTTAAGCTGCCCCGATACCGTAAGGAATGTTTCACGACCAAAAAAGTCTTGCGCGAAATCGACCTGACCCTGTGGCGTGCGCGGCAGGTTGGCGAGGTCCAGGTTCGATACCCGGAAGAGTTCGCCCGCCCCTTCCGCGTCGGACCCGGTGATAATTGGCGTATTGACCCAAAGAAAATTGTTCTCGTCAAAGAACCGATGGATCGCCTGCGCCAAAGTGTGTCGCACCCTCGTGGCTGCCGCGATCACGTTGGTCCGCGGCCGAAGATGTGCCACCTCGCGTAGGAACTCCAGCGAATGTGGCTTCGGTTGGATCGGATACGTGTCCGGATCGTCTACCCATCCGATCACCGTAATGGCGCTTGCCTGCATTTCGAAAGGTTGGCCCTTGGCAGGTGACGGGACAATCAGTCCTGTTGCCTCTATCGCGCAACCGGTCGTGAGTTTCAGGATCTCATTGGCGTAATTCGGCAAGGTGTTCGGCGCGACCACCTGCACCGGAAGAAAAGACGATCCATCCGAAAGGTGCACAAACGAAATGCCCGCCTTCGAATCCCGCCGCGTGCGTACCCAGCCTTTGACGGTGACGGGCGCGTCCTGCGGCGCCTTGCCGGCTAAGATCCTGCGAACGCTCAGTGCTCTATCGTCCATTTGCGTGAGAATTATCACGGTTGTCGATCAAGTCGCAATTGAACGATGCAACTCCTCGATAAAGCTATTTGGGCCGGTGGCGAATACCCCAAACACAAGCGCGCCTCTCCTAATGACGTGACAGAAGACCTGAAAAACCGGCCGGAGGTCGGTGCCTCAATGAGTCCTCACGCATTCCTCAATAAAGCTCAGCACTCAGGAAGGAAAAGGCTTAGTACTTAGTGAGCCCACTCAGCACTCAGTGAGGCCTAATACTCAGTGCGTCTTTGTACTGGGTGAAGCTCGGCATTCAGGGGGCTTCGTACTCAGCGAAGCTCGGTAAATGCGGGAGACTGCCCCAGAGACAAAGTTGACGGCCACGCTCGCCACCGCCGCCTCGGCATGTTAACCAGCAATTGCAAGTGCGCACAAACGCGAAGGCCGAGATGGAGGCGAGTTTTGGCGCAGTTTGACGTCACAGCGCCGCGAAACCAACTCGTCCACCAAGCCGGCCTTATGCGTCTCCATCGGCAGCTAAGTCGAGGCTGGCTGGTCGGTGGTGTCACGATCGCAGCGGCGCTGCTGCTCTGGTACGTGCTGACGAGCCTGACGGGGATAATTAGCAGCTATCGCTTTCCCTCCCCGCCTGAATTCTGGGCGGCCTTGCGGCAGATCACGGTCGACGGCTACGCCGGTGGCACACTCCTGCAGCAGACCCTGCAGAGCCTAAAGATCGTGATCGAGGGTTTTCTGGTTGCGTGTCTCATTGGAGTCCCACTGGGCTTCTTGATGGGATGGAGCCCGCGGGTGGAAGCGCTGCTTAACCCGGTCTTTCTGCTCATCCGACCGATCCCGCCTCTCGCCTGGATCCCGCTGGCGATTGTGTGGCTGGGCCTGGGCGATGGTGGAAAGATCATGGTCATCTGGTTTGCGGCCTTCGTGCCATCCGTGATCAACACCTTTACCGGAGCACGCCAGGTCAACCCCATACTGATCGAAGCCGCGCGCGTCCACGGGGCGACAGATTGGCGTGTGGCGAAAGAAGTCGTAGCACCGGGGGCACTGCCAATGATCTTCACTGGACTGCGTTTGTCGCTGCAAACGTCCTGGACAACGCTGGTAGCGGCAGAGCTCGTCGGTGCTTTCCTCGGGCTCGGACGCGTCCTCTCGATTGCCTATCGCGACATCTACCCCGCCATGATCGCGGTATCGATGGTCACCATCGCCATTGCCGGTGCGCTGATGACGCAGCTGCTCGCGCGCATCGAGCAGATGGTGATCCGATGGCGTTGACCCAGGATACGCGCCGAACAACGCGCTGGGCGGCAACGCCCTCATCGGGTGAACTTGCCTGCCTGTCGGTCGTGGGCGCGGTACTTTTTTTCGGCGGCTGGCAGTTCATCGCTATAAGCGGACTAGTGTCGCAATACGTCTTGCCGTCGCCACTCGCTGTACTCGAACAGATCTATCGGCTCGAAGCAGAGCCGTTCGCCGGTTTTCTCCTGCATCAGCACCTGCTGTCCAGCCTTGAGCGATTTATGGTCGGGTTCTTGCTCGCGGCAACGCTTGGCATTCCACTCGGCCTGATCA
>JBAPZR010000728.1:0-1811 GCA_049285335.1 Xanthobacteraceae bacterium
GTCGCATCCTAGTTGCGATCCGTAATGTCCGCTTTTGGGGGTGTAGCGGATATCGCTTCGACGTTGCGAAATGTCAGCTTATGACCCAAAGCGGACATTGACGGTTCGATTTTGCTGTCACGCACAACACAGCCACATTTGATGATGTGCTAGGGTGCGGGCCTCGGGCCGAGGGCGACCCATGAGATGCAAACCGCGCAACGGTCACGATGTTGCGTTAAACGCCTTGCCGCTGGACATACCGAAGAGGCAGATCATGAAACGTCGCGATTTATTGCAATTGCTCGCTGGCGCAATGATCGCTTCACCGTACGGCGTCGCCGCGCAAACCGCAGCAAGGACCTATCGCCTCGGCACTCTCACTGTCGGTCCCCCGATACCCCCCGACGCCGGCACCGGCGCGATCCTGATCGCAGGGCTGGCGCAGCGCGGCTTCAGGCTCGGAGAAAACCTCGTCTACCAAGCGCGCGGCGCGGCGGGCAAGGTGGGCCAGACGTCGAATCTGATGCAGGAATTGAAAGCTGCCAATGTCGACGTTGTCGTCACCGTCAGCTACCCGGCCGCTGCGGCCGCCAAGGCATCAGGCGTTGCTACGGTGATCGCCTCTGGCTCGGGCGATCCGGTCGAGACCGGGCTGGTGGCGAGTCTGGCGCGGCCGGGCGGCAACGTCACGGGAATATCGGACGACGCCGCGGCGCTTTCCACCAAGCGGCTTAGCCTTTTGAAGGCGTTGTCTCCAGAGCTTCGCCGCGTCGCCATGCTCTGGAATAAGGATGACCTCGGCATGTCGCAACGCTATGAGGCATCGGCCAAAGCCGCTCAGAGGCTTGGCGTCACGGTGCAACCGCTCGGAGTACGTCAGCCCGACGATTTCAATGAAGCCTTCGCTGCGATGGACAAAGAGCCGCCGGATGCCATACTGATGTCACCGACGCGCTCACGCTCCTCAATCATAAGCGCGTGTTCGATTACGCCATCCAACACAAGCTGCCGGCCATCTATGAACAGGATTTTCTGGCGCACGACGGCGGCTTGATGTCTTACGGTGCGGATTCGAAGGAATCCTTTGACCGCGCGGCAGCACTCGCTGCGCGCATTTTCCAAGGAGCCAAGCCCGCCGACCTGCCGTTCGAGACTCCTACGCGCTATTTGTTCGTGTTCAACCTGAAAACCGCCAGAGCGATGAACCTGACCGTTCCGAACAACTTGCTGGCACTCGCCGACGAAGTGATCGAATAGCGACGTTCTTTGCTGCGGTGCGGGAGTCCGCTTCTGGCACAAAGCGGACATTGCCGCTGTCGTGATCGATGTCCGCTTTTGGGGGTAAAGCGGACATCAGGCGGACTCAAGGAAATGTCCGCTTTTGACCCAAAACGGACGTGGCATTTCATGGCAGCTATTCAATGACAAGGTTCCTTTTGACCTGAATCAAATTCGAGACTCACGCACAAGCTAACGTTGAGAGTACGCCGTCCCGGAGAGACTGCATGGAACGCCTGCTGATATGGATTGAATCGCAACCGGCCATCGTCATCGCTCTCATTACCTTCGGGGCGTGTTATCTCTGCGCGGCTACAGTCTTCGTAATCGAACGAGCATTGCTCTCAAAAACACTTGGCGAACGAGTTGAAGGCGACAACACCTGTTATGTTGACCCCCTTGTCAGTTCTTACCGGCCTTGTGATTGCATTCGTCGCGTCCCGGATATGGACCAATTTCGATCACGCCAATGCTATCGTCAGGGATGAGGCCCGCTACATCGAGGAAATTGTGACACTGGCGAAGAGACTCCCGCAGAATGTGCAGACCGA
>JBAPZR010000729.1:0-2878 GCA_049285335.1 Xanthobacteraceae bacterium
GCGCGTGCCGGCGAGCAGCGTGCCCATGTCGAGCGCGAACACCGTCGCGTTGCGCAGCACGTCCGGCACCTCGCTATGCACGATGCGGCGCGCGAGACCCTCGGCGATCGCGGTCTTGCCGACACCAGCCTCGCCGACGAAAAGCGGATTGTTCTTCTGCCGCCGGCACAACACCTGGATCGTCCGGTTGATCTCGGCCTCGCGGCCGATCAGCGGATCAATCTTGCCCTCGCGCGCCTTCTTGTTGAGGTTGACGCAATAGGCGTCGAGCGTCTCGACCTTCTTTTTCGTCTCGTCGCCGGACTTGGTGTCGTTGTCCTCGTCGGCGCCTCGCACCGGCCGCGCTTCCGACACGCCCGGCCGCTTGGCGGTTCCGTGGCTGACGTAATTAACCGCGTCATAACGCGTCATGTCCTGCTCTTGCAGGAAGTACGCGGCATGGCTCTCGCGCTCGGCGAAGATCGCGACCAGCACGTTGGCGCCGGTCACCTCTTCGTGCCCGGACGATTGCGCATGGATGACGGCGCGCTGAATGACGCGTTGGAAGCCGGCAGTCGGCTTGGAACCCTCGGCTCCATCAGTGATCAGATTGTCCAGCTCGGATTCGAGGTAGGCGACCAACCCGCGGCGCAGCTTTTGCAAATCCACGTTGCACGCCCGCATTACCGCCGCGGCGTCCTGATCTTCGAGCAGCGCGAGCAGGAGATGCTCCAGCGTCGTATATTCGTGGTGGTGCTCATTGGCGAGCGCCAGCGCCCTGTGGAGCGACTGTTCAAGGTTGCGCGAGAACGTGGGCATTCAAGGTCTCTTCATCCGGCATTTCCCAGATGGCCCCGAATTGGCTTGAATATTCGCGTCTTTCCCGCCTTCCCGCAAGACAGAAACGTCGTTTGGACGGCTACCGCAGAGTAGGACCGGAGGTCGCCGTGCAGAGTTGCCGCTCTCTGGCTCTCTGGCGCTCTCCGCCATTACGTGTAGGTGAGATGCGAGCGTCACGCACACGGCGTTCCGGCTTCGTCATTGGCGCGAACCGATCGGCCTAGCCGAGGGATGCGGCGCGGAAGGGAGGTCCATTGCTGGGAACTTGAAAAACTCTACTGCCAGGGCGGTGCTCGGCGTATATTTTTTCCATGAGGGAATTTAGTAGGACCGACTACTCAGTAGTGGTCAAACGAAGGGATATTCCTCCAAACTCGTGGAGGTGGGAGATTCATCGCGCCGGTAGATCAAACCCGATAAAGCACTCATTGACTCCTTTTCGCACCATGGTGGCGGCGAATAGGGCAGGAAAAGAGGCTCTCAAGCAGTTATTGGACAAGCTCTATAGCTAGCCAGTGCAAATACTCGCGTGAGCCCAGTCGGATCGCGAAAATCGGTATTCGATGATCGCCGGCTGCCCGGCGATCGTCTATGGGTTGGGATATTTTGATATATTGCCATGCCATGAAATAGAGGCAGATTGAATTTGCTGTTCGTGCGCGCCCGGGTCGCGACGAATGGACGTGGACGATTTATCCCAAAGACGCCCATGACTTCAGCAGAGAGTTCACGGGATCACGAGAGGAGGCGATTTGCGCAGCATGTCAGAAGATTGATCGTTGGCTGACAGAGCACCGAACGCAACACACCAAACCGTCGCGACGCCTTGAACGCGCGCGGGATTTGCCCAAGCAAGGGCGCACCGTAGCGCTGACAACTGCTTAGCGGTGTCGCCAATCGACAAAATCATATCGCCCCTGTTGCCGCGGTCTGTTCGTCGCGGAAGTGTGGAACGACCAGAACATAATTCTGCCCAGCTGGGATTTCGCACTGATCGACCAACGGACGCGACAGCCGGTACTCGGTTGCATAGTCACCGCGTTTCCACGCTGCGAGCGCATCCTCATACGGTCCAGCAACGGCGGCTCCCGCCATTGCCAGCAGCATGAGCGATGCTGTCAGCGTTGCACGAAGTAGGTTCACGTAATGGTGCGTCGTTGGCCTCTAGGGTCGGCGCAGTTTACCCGGTCATATCTGCGGCTGCACCAACCAACATGGCGGTCAACTTCGCCAGGCACTTCACTGCTCAAAAGGTCCGGCGTAGGTCGGTTGGTGAAAATCGCGATCACCGAAAGAGCTTTAAAGCTACGCCTACGTCCGGCATTGGAGGCGCAAGGCAAACATTTGCGCATCGCCACCTGGCAAAAGCAAAGAAGTTGGGCTTGGGTCGCTTTTACGTCGCTGACGCGAATGGCGTTATTGACCCCGATGTGGACTTGGAGGAATTGGCGACGGAGCTTGGGGTGATGCGATCGTGGGAGACGCTAAAGTCCAAGCGTCGCTAATTCAACGTCTGTGAATAGCGTAACATCGCAGCAACGAGCAGCGCCAGCGCGGCAAGCGGTTCGGGCCGCGATTGGTATAAACATCGTTACCAGCTTCCTGAAACATTGATTCAAGTCGCGCATCCAAACTCGGCGATGTTTACCTGGCGTTTGCGCCCGTTATCGCCGGGATTCGCGACGCGACTGAAGTGCGGGAGTCATGACCTCCCTTGCAACAACTCCCCCATGCGCCTATCGGCGCAGGACGAAAATGCACGACCAAACTGAGCAACCGTGCAGGTAGGGCATTTGGCTGCCCGTTTTATGAGTACACGCCCTAACAACTGCCAATGCCTTGGATAAATCCCTGTCCATCTGGAGACTGTTGGTCTTCTAGTATCTTGGTAACGGCTTGACCAAGGAGCGCGACGCGCTGTTGAAGAAGTAAAAGCGCCGGAGTGCGTCAGCACGACGCCGGGTCGAGCTCTCCTTACTGGCGCGCGAGGCGGTCAGCGTTGCGGGCTTCGTCCTCGGCCACGTTAGATAGAAAAAGATCGCGTGCAAAATCATTGCTA
>JBAPZR010000730.1:0-2589 GCA_049285335.1 Xanthobacteraceae bacterium
CGCCTTGACGAATTCGTCGATCAGCGGGCGGACCCATCCGGAAATTTTGCGGCGGCGTGGGCAAGCGGGACTCCGTGGCTGTCGGCAACAGCCTGTCGCAAGGATTTGCATTGCTGCGCGGCCCACTTGGTCCGATCAGTCGCTGAGACACTCTTCGGGCATCGATCAAAGATGTCCTTCGCGCCGCGTTTGATACCACACAGATCAGTCCATCTGATTGACTCACCCATCGACCGTGTTGTGCCGGCCGCAGAGGCAATTTGATCCATCGTCTCCTCCCCAGAGGCGAACCCCAAGCTTCGCCACGCGTCAACGCTATTTCCGTAATCGTGCGACACGAACTTGGAATACGTCGTCCCACGACCCTCCGCGAACCCATATGAAAAATCACGCGTGCGCTGGTGGCGATCTTTCGCGCTACCTTTCAAAAGGCCAAGCTCGTTGATCGGCATCAACATGTTGTTGAATGTGGCTGGCAATTCACCGAGCGCGGGATCTGTTGTTCGAAAGTTCGGAAGATTTTCCTCCTGTCCAATCCCGATGACCGATCCAGCTACGAGGACTGCCGTGCTCTTGCCAGCTTTCGACGGTCCCGACAGCAAGTCTCCGAATGAGTGATAGCGCAAAAAGTCGAGAAGCGGCGCTGCTAGCGCCATGCAAATCCCTAGAACCATGCAACTGGAATATTGCGCCGGTACCGCAACCGATTTGACCCAATCCCGATGGCTACCCTTACGATTTAGCTTGAACCGTTGACGATCAATCCGGTGATGCGGTGGAAGAATTCGAGCATCGCCGCGAGGTCGGCCAATAACGCGATCCGGCAAGATGAATACCCGGTGGCCGTCATACCATCCAACGGTTGGTGCATATTTCCACCGCTTTGCTTTGGTGGCGGAGCCGGATAACGCCTGGATTGCGTCGCGGTTCTTTTGGTCGTTCGTCGATAAATAGGCGCCCGCATTATCGAGCGCCTCTTTCAGATGATCGACCTTGCGCAGGCTGGATCTAGGCCCTCAATTCGCCGAATGTGACCATCGATATCGCGAAATTCAATTACCGCGGTAAATTCATTGGTAGCTTCATCCTCTGCAATAGCAACTAGTTTGAGTTGAGGTAATTTGCTTCCAGTTTTGGTCACAGCTGAACTCCTGCTTGTGTGCGGCGTGTGTGCACAGACGCACGCCTACACCGCATTTACAGGATGGCCTTGGATCCCTTCGGTCAGACAACGGATTTGAAAGAGTCGCCCAAAGATGACTTATAGGCGGTTCAAAACGCGTTCTTTTGGGCATTTCTCAGGATCGGGCCAATAATGGCGCCAAACCCGAGCCGTCTAAGATGTCTATATCGGCACTGCGCATCTTAGGGCAGGCCATAGGAACTGAGGAACAATCGGCACACGCTGCACACGTCTCTTAGCGGCCAGTGGTAAGCGAAATTAGTCGGGGAATTTGCCACCCGGCCGAAATGCTGCGGCCAAAAAGCCGCGGATCTCCTTGAAGCGATTTATGAAGAAGATGGGCGGGATTAACGCCTGCGCTAGCCTATACGCTAGAGGACCTCACAATCGCTGAACTTGCTAGGAAAGGCCGTTTTCCTAGCAGGCTTATCCGTCACCTGCGTCAGTCAATGTCTGCTTTGTTGGGAAAGCGGACATCGGCCGGATACGCCGCAATGTCCGCTTATGACCCAAAGCGCATATTGACGACCGCACACGTTCGTGGAGCGACAGTGGCCAGCCCACCGTTCGTCCGTTCGCTATTTCTCTGGGAACAGCAAGGAGAGTTCGGCGCGCAATTGTCAATTTGGTGCGCCCGAACGATTAGAATGCCGGTAGACCTTACGCGATAACCCTAAGCGAGATGACGTTAAAAGACCTCGAGTACTACTAACAGCGACGGACCGAAATGGCGGAAAGCAGTCTTTCCGTGCAGTGGTTTGCCTCACAAATTCACCCGCCGGTTCGGCAGCTCTGACGGTGCGTTTTCGCGGACCTGCAATGCGCCGTTCTGAGGCTATAAGGCAAAGCCGTCGGCTTCAGGACGACCGCGGCTTTGCTGTTTGATCGCCGCGCTAATTCTTTCGTAGCAGCTACGGTAGCTTCGCAAATTCGCAGCGATACGCCGCACCGCGGTAAACGAGAAGGCGAAACTTGCGATCAATCTACCAACGCTTAGCCGCAGTGGTGGCAACGCCGGTGCGTGGGATATTGATGATGACGGTAGGTTCGATGACGATAGGTCTCATGACGCCCGCCAGAACCTCCGCGTATTGCCAGCCGACATTCCGGGGAGAGCCGCGCAAAGTTGGCTTTCATGCAGGCCGTGGTTCTCGCTATGTCGGGAACGAAGTTTCCACACAGACGCATCGCATCCGGGGTGCACGCCTGCCGTTGCGCATCGGTGCCCTGGGCGCCAGCACCGTCCGGGCAACAAGCAAGTGCACTGGCAAACAATGCAAGCGCGCAAGCGAACTGGAAAATACGCATGTAGTTGCCTCAGCTTTGAGAGTGATCCTGCGCACGGTGATTTTGCCATCGTTCCGTGTGCCGCGCCTCATCGCTGTTGAGGCTCAAAAGAAAGGGAC
>JBAPZR010000731.1:0-1760 GCA_049285335.1 Xanthobacteraceae bacterium
AAACTCCACTTATCCTCCTGTCCAGATTTCCGGGCCCAGCTCTGTCGTGAGCGCGCACGACAATCTCTTCCTGGCGAAATGCTTTCTCCAAAGTAGTGCGATACCTTTTCCACCACGCGCGATCAAAACGCTTGGTCATAACTTCGAGAATTATCATGTCGTCTCGCTTGGTCGAGCCTTCCGAATTCCATAAGCCTCGTGCCGGCGACCGCGTATGGGCGGTCAGGCCCCCGAAGCGTCGCTTGACCAGTTGTTTGTGAATCTTCGCGTACAATATCCGTTTGAATTTACGACCGTGGTTGTCGCGCACAGGTAATAGTAAGAGCTGGCCTCGAGAATCTGAACAGAGGGGTAAGTGGAGTTTCTGCCTGACGGCGGGCAAGATTGACCCGCGAATCAGGAGAGACGATGAGCAGACGAGCACGCCGGAACCACACACCGGCTTTCAAGGCGAAGGTAGCGCTTGCCGCGATCAAGGGCGAGCTGACGCTGTCCGAACTAGCACAGCTGTTTGATGTCCACCCCAATCAGATCACGACGTGGAAGGCGCAACTTCAAGAAAGGGCGGCCGATGTGTTCGGCAACGGCGTCGGAGCAGCACAGCCCGCCGTCGACGTGAAGTTGCTGCACGCGAAGATCGGCGAGCTGACCCTGGAGAACGATTTTTTAGAAGGAGCGCTCGGCAAGGCCGGTCTGCTGAGCGCAAAGCGATGATCGACCGTGCGCACGATTTGCCGATCACGAAGCAGGCGGCGGCGCTGAACATGAGCCGGGGAAGCGTCTATTACCTGCCCCGGCCGGTGTCGGCAGCCGACCTCGCGCTCATGCGGCGGATTGACGAGCTGCATCTGGAGTTCCCGTTTGCGGGCAGTCGGCTGTTGCGCGACCTGCTGGCGGCCGAGGGGCGCAAGATCGGCCGCCGGCATGTCACGACGCTGATGAAGCGGATGGGGATAGAGGCGCTCTATCGCCGTCCCCGCACGACGAAGCCTGAGCCTGGCCACAAGATCTATCCGTATCTGTTGCGCGGTGTGGCGATCACGCGACCGAACCAGGTTTGGGCGATGGACATCACCTACATCCCTATGGCGCGCGGCTTTGTGTATCTGGCCGTGGTGCTCGACTGGTTCAGTCGCCGGGTTCTGTCATGGCGCGTGTCGATCACGATGGAAGCGGCATTCTGCGTCGAGGCGTTGCAGGAGACGTTGGCGAAGCACGGCAAGCCGGAGACCTTCAACACCGACCAGGGCTCGCAGTTCACGGGCGCCGCCTTCTCCGGCGTGCTAATCAAGAACGGCATCGCGATCAGCATGGACGGCAGAGGCGCGTGGCGTGACAATGTCTTCGTCGAGCGGCTGTGGCGCAGCATCAAATACGAGGAGGTGTATCTCAAAGCCTACGACAGCGTGTCCGAGGCCCGCGCATCGATCGGCCGTTATCTCGACTTCTACAATAGCCGCCGACCGCACACGGCTCTTGACCGGCACACACCCGATCAAGCCTACTTCAACCAGCCGCCATTCCGCACGGCAGCCTAACCTTGGCAGACGCTCCACTTATCGATGCGGAGATGCTGTTCAGACAACCGGAGCCAGCTCTAAAAAAGGGCTATGGCGCACCACTAAGCGACAGGATAGGGACTGCTTCGCTCGACCCCACAACGCATCGAACTTCTACTTGGGAGCAGCGTTGTTGGCAGGTGTTGCAACCCAAGCAATTAGTTTAGCGATGTAGCTCATCCGTTGACAACAGGATTCCCT
>JBAPZR010000732.1:0-2254 GCA_049285335.1 Xanthobacteraceae bacterium
CCACCGAGCCACGACCTTTCTCCGTCGCCTAACACCACTAATAATATCGTGGCATTGACACCAGCCCCGGCAACGTCGCGAAATGTATCCGCCTAGCTTCTTGCTGGGAGCGGTCAAAGAACCGTCAGGCTCTGGTCAGCGAATGCTGTCGCGATCCCCCATCAAGCGTGGGTCAGCCTTGAATTTCGAGCGCCTTACGAAGGGCGAGGGTGATTAATCGCTTCTGCAACTGTGACCAAGTTTGATCCTGATCAAACTCTTTCAAGTGCAGGCATGTTGCTATCCAAGTCTCCAGTGATAAAAAAACCAACAAGCTGTGTGCTCGGCTCAGCATTGTGGCGCATCTCCCACCGTGAAGGCCCGCGCTGGAATCTATTATCTCGTCGTAGATATTCGGTTTAGTTCTAAAAGGCCAAGTCTTGCGCAGTCTTGATCTGTTAGGCCAACGTGACCGAGGGATGGCACGATGACGCCAACAGAGATCTTCCTCGCATCTGTGCTCTTGTTCCTGATCGTGTTTTTGATCTGGGCGCATTTTCAGCGCGAGGAGTGACTGCTATACTCTTCGCGTTTCCGTAGTCTGTCGAGGAGCCCATCGTCGCTTACCACCTTTGACTCAGCTGTTTGTTGTGGTTTGCAAAAATTGCGGCCTGGAACTCCTGCGAATTTACATTCAAATCGTATCGGAACGCTAAAGGGAATTTGTTATTCCCTTTCGATCGATCTTTTTTGACCTGAATCAACGCATCGCTTCGTCGAAATGTGATGCTGTTCGCTCTCTCGCGTCAGTGGGAGGTAAGAGTCATGAAATCAATCAAGATGTCTTCTGCTGTCGCCCTGATGATGGCGATGACGGTGGTCGGCGCTGCTAAGGCTCAGGATCAACCGCAGCAGCAGGACCCGTGGAATGGATGGATGATGGGAACATGGAGTCCTCGCGGCATGATGGGCTATGGTGGCCCAGGGTCCTGGATGATGGGAGGAGGCACTTTCAGCCAGGCAATGTGCGACGTAATGGCTAACCATATCGAAGGCCGTCTCGCCTATATTAAAGCGGAGTCGAAGGTAACGGAGCCTCGGGAATCCCTTTGGAATGCCTACGCTGCCGCGGCGCGCGACAACGCAAACGCGATGCGCGCCCATTGCACCACCATGATGAGCCGGCACAGCGGATCGGCGGTAAGTTTGCTAGATCGACTTGACCGGCACGAGCAGCTGATGGCCGCACAGCTGGATGCCGTGCGCGCGATGAACAAGGCGCTGAAACCGCTTTATGCGATCCTAAAGGACGATCAAAAGAAACCCGCGGACCAGCTGTTCTGGGGCCCCATGGGCATGATGTGAGTTAGCCGACAGATCGGAGCGCGCAAAATGACATCAGCGCCACACTGAGCAAGCGTGCCATTGGCACAAAGGAAGGCCGGTGACTTATCATTTCACCACGAGGCTGCGACTGCCATTCGAGGCAGCGATTGGCCGGGTAAGTGAAGCTCTCAAGCAAAAGGGCTTCGGGATCCTCACCGAAATCGATGTCCAACAGACGCTCAAGAAGAAGCCTGGACGTTGACTTTGGTCAGTATCACATTCTGGGCGCATGCAATCCGCCGCTTGCCTATCAGGCGCTACAGGCCGAGGATAAGATCGGCACGATGTTGCCATGCAATGTGATCGTTCAGGATGTAGGCGATGGCATGGTCGAGGTGTCAGCGGTTGATCCGGCCGCTTCCATGACCGCAATCCACAATCCCAACCTGGCGGCCGTCGCTGCGACTGTGCAGGTAAAGCTCAGAGAAGTCATCGATTCGTTGTGAAAGTTAAATTATTACCAGCGAGCAAGGCGCCGATCGCAATGCTGGATCATGCGCTCGTGAGTGTCTGATCCCACCTGCTGTCCCCATCTACGTATAGTGCTTTGAAGGTTTTTTCGATGAAGGCGATGATGCTCCAGACTTCATCGTCGTTTATGTGCCGCTCCGAACGACGCCATCGCCGTCGCCGCGTGACGGTAGCTGTGCCGTGCTACTGGACCCACGTAGTACCGTACTGAGACGCTAACGCAGGTGATCATCACCGCTCCCGCGGGGCTATGTCCCAGATAGCGTTTCGAGGAAAAGCGAATTAGATCGGCGAAGTAGCCGAAAGCGACCCGTGGGCCACGAACGAAGCTTGCGAAGCGCGGCGTTCCGGCGACCTTGTTTCTCGCTGGTTTGTGGATAGAAGCATACCCGGCTGTTACGCGCGAATTATCCGATGA
>JBAPZR010000733.1:0-2532 GCA_049285335.1 Xanthobacteraceae bacterium
TGGCACTCTCGATAATCCCGAGATAGCGAAGCCGTCGGCGACGATCTGGGTTTCATCCGCGCCGAGTTGGGCGACCATAAATCCGGACTTCCCGCAGATCGAAGGCCAGCCGCCGCCGGCCGCTTGAGATCCGGTTGCGACATCAACGACGCGGTTCGCATTGCGGTTGGTGTTGCAGCTTGAGCGCGTGCCCGTGCTGGCGGCAGTGATCGAGGCCTCACATGGCACAAATCGGAGGACGACCTGTTGATATAGCGGTGTTCGCCGCCATTCTTGGCTTCCTGCTCGGGGGTGTCTTAGTTGCAATCGTTCATTATGTTTTGATGTGAGGCAATGACGGGGCGTCGCTTCGCCGCCCTGATTCACGATGCTGTCCCGAAACCTTTAGTCCTTATGTTCCGAATTTTCGGACGGACACGGTGAAAGCGTTAGCTCCCCAACGTTACTAAACTTGCCTTCCGGTACTGGAAGTAGTGTTTCAGCGAAAACGATAACGTTGTCCTGTAGGCACACCGGGCGGGGCTTCCCGTCCTCGCAATAGATGGGGTCGGCGTCTTTTTTCTCGCAGTCAGAAATGGCCTCGGCGTGAGCTGAAGCCGCTAGTCGCAAGGTCAGTGCAGTAGCAAACCCCGCCAGCATGATTTGTCCCTAACCTGCCTCCCACCACGCCACGAGAGATTATGCTGGAAAGCCAAATATGGAACAACACCCCGTCGATTTCCCGTCGCCCTGGTCAGTTGAGGATATCGGCGCTGCCTACGTCGTGAAGGACAGCTCGCCTGAGGGGCTGGTCAGGAAGCGTCACCTTTAGGCTCGCTAAGCGGCCACATAAGGAGGGCTGCGAGAATGCAAAGCGCGGACCAAATACCGATAATGAGCCAAGCCATGTTGTAATCGTCGTGTGTCATTTGATGATCCTATAGTGCAGTCTTGACCGATGCGGCCAGGCGTTGGCGAAGGGTGAACCATATTGGGCCAACTGCGCTTTGATCAGGATCAAAATCGAAAAGGCGGACTGCGGCGAACTTTCCGAAGCTGCGGCGACTGGTGTGCGGCACGCGGAGTGGTCGCTTAGACACTGCTGAGGCCGCGCCGGATAGCAATTAATGCGTCAAGGTGATTATGCGCAACGCGAAAAGCGCCGCTCGCATAGTCGTTGCCGCGGCTTTCACGATCCAGAACTTCGATGATCGCGATCAAAGCCCATACGGCGTCAATCTCGCGGTCTAAGGCATCAACCGCGTCGACCGTCGCGGAGCGGAGGTTGTCATTCTCACAAATGGAAACAATTGTATCGGACATAAAAACCCCGCTGCGAGCCAGCTGTAAGTCAGGATGATGGCCTCGCCTTCTCCTAGGAACCTAAGTCCACCCCGGCCAGCCAGAATGTGACTCGCAACACGAATTTGCGCTTTCAGCAGGCGACTGTTTGCCACGCTTCAAAAAATAGACGGTGCTAAAGCTCCGCCTCTTTCTGCAGTTGCGCTTTGTTCTCGATGCAATAATAACCCGACGGCTGGCTGACCAGCTTGCGCCGCTTCCAGTCGTTCAGAATGCGGTTAACGTGTTCACGCGACACACCAGCCATTGCAGCAAGGTCCGCCTGGCCGATCTTTTGGTGAATTATAATGCGCCCAGAACCGACATCCCGGCCGAATTCCTGCGCCAGTTCGAGCAGCGTGCAAGCAATGCGGCCGCCTACCGGCAGAAAAGTCCCGACGGCGACTGTCATGTCGGTCTCACGGAGCCGTGCGGCGAGCAGCGCCAGCAAGGTTTCATAGACCTCGGGATGTGCCTTGGCGAAGCCCTGAAAATCGCTGCGGCTGACAAAACTCAGGACGGCAGGGCAAACAGCCACCACGTTAGCGGAACGTGGCAATCGGTCGATGATCGACATCTCACCAACGATTGCGCCGGGGCCGAGAAAGGCGAGAATGCGTTCCTTCCCGGCGCTGGACACCATCGTGACTTTAAGTAGGCCATCGTCCACACGGTAACAGCCGTCGCCGGTATCGCCGACAAGAAACAGCACCTGGTCGGTCTTGAGTCGAACCGTGGTCGCACGACCAAATAGCTGCGTCAAAAAATGTTCGGGCAGGCGCGACAGTAGGCTTTGATCTGTCGGCCGTGTGTTATCCTCTTCCGGGCCTATCATGAAGTCATTCTCGGCTGAAACGAAATGTCCGACCTTAATTTGGATTAACTAGCTGACGCGTTCCCCATAACAACGTGCGCGCCGAGACAGGAGTTCCTTTACCGATCAGGGTGGCGGGGAGCCGCCCTGTCTGGTTGGAAGGACATTCCAAATAATCCGCTTGACCTACGGGCGGTCGGGCTCGGAACAGTTAACCTCCGGCCGAGCTCCCAGCACGATGGAACGAGCCGCGTCGGATTGCAGCCAAAGCGACAAAGTTGCCGGAGCTGAACCTCGCTCAAGTCGTGGATAGCACTTTTATTTTTTCTGGTAAGACGAAAAGCTCCAAAAAGTGACCTAGCAGTTTGCTGAAAAACCCCTCGCCAACGCAAGAGTTT
>JBAPZR010000734.1:0-1567 GCA_049285335.1 Xanthobacteraceae bacterium
GGGCCGACTACATGCACGCGTTCGAGGAAGCAATTCGGGCTACGGCATCGAAACGAGCACCGTGGTATGTGGTGCCGGCTGACAACAAATGGTTTACCCGGCTCCTGGTTGCCGCGGCTATTGTGGAAGCGGTGGAGAAGCTCGACCTCGCTTACCCGACAGTCGACGCGACGAAGAAGAAAGAATTGCGAACGGTGCGTGCGGCTCTCAGCCAAGAAAAGTAGAAGATCGGTGCACGCCAAATATCCGGCATAGGACGCTTCAGCGAACTTCACACACTGTAGCTGCGCTACATCGCAAACAGATAGCTTAGTCGTCGTTCACCCGGGGGAGCGCGCATGTCGACGGCAATCTCAGTGTTGGGCGGCGTTGGTCTCTTTCTGATTGGCATGACCGTCATGACCGAGGGCCTGAAGGCATTGGCCGGCTCAACGTTGCGCGTGGTGCTTGGCAAGGCGGCAGCAACGCCGCTGCGCGGTTCGTTCTGGGGCGCGATCGTTACGCTCCTGGTGCAATCGTCCAGCGCAACCACCATGACGACGATCGGTCTCGTCAGTGCCGGCTTATTGACGTTCCAACAAGGTTTGGGCCTCGTTTTCGGCGCAAATATTGGCACCACGGGCACCGGCTGGCTGGTCGCACTCATAGGCGTTCGCGTGTCGCTTACGGCCGCCGCATTGCCGATGATTTTCATAGGCGCGCTGATCAAGCTTCTGGCCAGCGGACGGGTATCCGGCGCGGGCGCCGCGCTCGCCGGGTTTGGACTTGTGCTTTTTGGGCTGACAACGTTGCAGCAAGGCATGGGCGGCCTCGCCGACCGATTGCACCCGGCGGATCTGCCGACGGTTCTCGCAGGTCCCGATGCTGCGTGGTGGCGGGGCATGGTCGGGGTTCTGATGCTGGTCGTGGTCGGGCTGGTGATGACTGCATTGATGCAGTCATCAACCGCCGCCATCGCCGTGACTCTGTCCGCTCACTACGCAGGGGCAGTCGGGCTCGACCAGGCTTGCGCCTTGATCATCGGGCAGAACGTCGGTACGGCGACCAGTTCCGCGTTGGCGGCGATTGGGGCCAGCGTTACTGCCAAGCGATTAGCGATCGCGTATGTCCTGTTCAAATTGATTGCTGCTGTGATCGCGCTTGTGCTTTTTCCCGTTGTCATCCCGCTGCTTGTCCGTGCTTCTAGCACAATCGACGGCGTGACGTTGCTGGCCGGGTATCACACTGCTTACAATGTCGTCGGCGTTCTGGTCCTTTTGCCGCTGATCGACCGCTTCACGCGACTGGTTGAGCGCATTTTGCCTGAGCATGGCTCGCCGCTCACGCGATGCCTCGATCCATCGGCGCTTGCGACTCCGATCGTTGCCGTGGAAGCGGCACGGCGGACGATCGCGCGAGCGCTCGTAGCGTTATGCGGCTCAGTTGAGGCCGCACTGGCGGCCGCAAGCCGCGGCGATCTAGTCCGGCGGGAAAAGGGCGCAATATCGGTCGCTGAAGCCGCCGCTGCGCTGCGTCAAACCCAAATCTTCCTGTCCGATGTGACCGGACCGCCCGACTCCGACGACGA
>JBAPZR010000735.1:0-3310 GCA_049285335.1 Xanthobacteraceae bacterium
GCTGCCCTCCAGTTGCACAAGGCATCGATTAAAGGAGACGCGGCTGTACATGGCCGCGAAAAGGCCGAATCCTCCTTCGCGCCCAATGTTTGCAGTCTCTATCGCCGAGCCGTTCTCCAAAACAGTTAACAGCGAAAGGACGGCGCCCTGCGGGAAGTTGGCACCCGCAGACCAACCGCGCGTCTATCTGATCTTCGCAGGCATCGCATTGCTCGCAACGTGCGCTACAAGCTTGCTGGCGCCGCGCGCGCGAGCGCTACTCATGAGCAGGGCTTGATTCAGGCATATGGTATGCAAATTTAAGCGGACATTGGCTGAGTGAGCTGCCCGTTGCAAATTGGCGAGGTTCTGTTGCGAGATCACGCCGCGAAGGGCATAACGGTTTTGCGGCGAACCCCCACCGTCTGAACTGCAATGAATCACTCCGCCGAACCGTTGAAGTGATCGACATGATTGGCGTCTTCGAAATCGAGCCAATGATGGCGCGCTCAGAACCAATAGACCACAACGCAGCAAGCCTTGCGCTACAATGTGATGTCTGAGATTCACGCATAAGCGCACCTGACATCCGAAGGATTCGGAGGCTGTGGCGAGCTGCGTCGTAGTTTCGGGCTTAAGCTATTTTGCGACGGTAAGAATGACGGTATCGAACTTTCGATGCCCCAAACATGTTAACACATTCAGTTGGTTGTCGCTCTCGTTGATGATGGAGTGGGAGTGAGAGGAGCTTCCCTGGGTATGTGTCGAGGTCACTGCTTCAAACTCTCCGGTAGGCGGACCGCCAGTCCCAAATCGAGTGGACGGTCTTGATTGTCTAGTACCGTGGGATCGACGCTCCAAAGCGCGGCGAGGTCAGTCACATCGGTTTCATGAGGAAAGCCACCGCGGCCGTTTTGGCGAACCTTCCTCAGCGCTTCCCGTCGGGAGAGCCCGCTGGCGACAAGCTTGTCCACCGCGGCCGAGTTCTCCTCCTCTATTCTGTATATTTCGTCATTCGCGTCGGAGGGCGAGATGCCGCTCAGATTGGCAAACTTTAGCTTCGCTTCCTCCTTCGTTTGCTCGCCAATGTTCGCCAGAACTTCACCATCGCTGCCGGAATAAGCAAAGATTCGTATTGGTTTGCCGTCCACGGCACGCGCCCACGTAACGAAGCTGCAAACGCGGTGGCTGCCAAAGAACTGAACGTTGTCAAATCGCTGCATCAGCCGCGAAAACAACACGTCAAATCTCTTCCCGATATCGGGCATAAATAATTTCCTCGAAGCGAAAGTAATTGATATGCAACTTATAGGCGAACATCCGAGGAATTGCGAGATGAAAAAGGTCGCCTCCGCTCATTCAACAATGACTGCCGCGGCACCATGATTGAGCCTCGTGCAAATCCCGCACGAGAACTCGACATGACGCGCGCAACGTTATTTTGCCGTGATGGCAAAAGGCAGAGGGCTTGCGCGGGCACCGCACCATGTCGGAACTCGCGGGCCGGCAGCGACACTGATATCGTGCCCTCGAACCGCGTGCCGGCGCGGACCGGAGTGAAGAGCGCTCGGATGGGTAAATAGAGCTGCGTGCCCTCCGCGACGTTCGGCAGCTTGTAAACCGCGAGCGTCCGATTTTCATAGTCAAACTCGATGCCCGGCACCTCATCGATGCGATCGTTGGCGACTATCTCGTGCGTGTAAAGATAGAAATCTCGGGGCGACGGGTTTTCGATGACATAATGGATCAGTAATTCACCGTTCTGTATTTCGGCGCGCAAATGGAAAGGAGGTTGCGGACTCATCGCTGGCGCCGTCCACCCGTCGGTAGAGTTTGTCATGCTGACGCCACCGCTGACGGCAAAAGTATAGAGAAATGTCCTACGGTTCATTTCCAAACTCGATAGTCAAATTCGATATTTCTGGCGACCGGTTCCTCTGCTATGCCCGACAAGAAATTCGCGTCGACTATAGGAAGGTTTAGTCAGCATGCCCATCACCATCTACGGCATCAAGAATTGCGACACGATGAAAAAGGCGCGCGCCTGGCTCGACAAGCGCGGCGTCGATTACGTCTTTCGCGATTATAAAACCTCCGGCGTCGAGCGCGCGCAACTCGAACAATGGTGCAAGAAACTCGGCTGGGAGACTTTGCTCAATCGCGCCGGCACGACGTTCCGCAAACTGCCGGACAAGGAAAAGAACGGTCTCGACGCCAAAAAGGCGATTGCGTTGATGTTGGCGCAGCCGTCGATGATCAAGCGGCCGGTGCTCGATCTGGGTCGTGATAAATTGCTGGTCGGCTTTGCGCCGGAAACCTACACCGCCGCTGTCGGCAAAAACTGAACGATCCTGAAGCGAAATGATTTAGGTTGATTCGGTATTTCGCTTTAGCAAGTTGTTTGAGCATGATCTTTTCCGAAAACCGGTACCCACTTTTCGGGATCATGCTCTAGTTCGTCGCGTCCGTCGCCGGATGAATAGTCCTCACTACGCGTCAAAACGTGCGCGATCGAACGTATAGCAAACAAAATCGGGCAACGATTGCGGATCGCTCGCGGCGAAAATGAGTTCGCTGGAACATTGCGCGAAATTAATCCAGCGAGCCGCCGTCAGCCATTATCCAGCCACCGATCGACCATGCTTTGTCCAAGAGCATCGGCTTGTTAGCGGAGAAGGTGTGAGGATCGGGGCGCAAGGGCAGATGTGTCGGAAAGAGGCTGGAGGTTTCACATGATTTCGCGCGCGTATTTCGGTGGCGTTGCGCTCGCCGCCGGCACTGTTGTTTGCGTTTGTTCAGCTCAGGCGGCGGATTTGCCGGTGCGTCCTGTGCCCGCGCCTGTGGCGCCGGTCGTCTATGCGCCGCCGGTCTATAACTGGAGCGGTTTCTATATCGGCGGCAATGTCGGCGGCGGCTTCGCTGATTCGTCGTGGACCGATCCGTTCACCGGGGCCAACAATACATTCAGCAAGGATGGCTTCATCGGCGGCGGCCAAATTGGCGCCAACGTGCAATTCAATTGGCTGGTGCTCGGCGTCGAAGGCGATTTCGACTGGACCGGCCTCAAAGGCAGCGGCACCGATTCCGCCGGCAACACCATCAATACCAACACACAATGGACATCGACCGCCACCGGCCGCGTCGGCGCCGCATTCGATCGTCTGCTCATCTACGGCAAAGGCGGCGTCGCCTTCGCCAACGACGAAAGCAGCATCAGCGGGACTGGGCTCAGCGCCAGCACGACGTTTACCCGCACCGGCTGGACTGCCGGCGCCGGCCTCGAATATGCGCTGGCGCAAAATTGGACGGCGAGGATCGAATACGACTATCT
>JBAPZR010000736.1:0-18647 GCA_049285335.1 Xanthobacteraceae bacterium
GTGCAGGCGTACGAAGGCGTGTGCATCGGCCGTGCCGGTTCGGGGCTGAACGAGAACTTCACGGTGCGCAAGATTTCCTACGGCGAAGGCGTCGAGCGCGTCTTCCCGCTCTATTCGCCGATGATCGATTCGATCGAAGTCGTTCGCCGCGGCAAGGTCCGCCGCGCCAAGCTCTATTATCTGCGCGGCCGGCGCGGCAAGTCCGCGCGTATTATCGAGCGGCAAGATTCCGCGGAAGGCGCGGACAACGGGGGCGGCAGCAAGGCGGCGGAGTGATCCGAGACCTTTGCCAAGACCTGTGCCAAAAGTTGCAAAATGGCGTCCAACATGGCCAAGCCCCGCACGCTCTATGACAAGATCTGGGATGAACACCTGATCGAGGAGGAGCCGAACGGCGCCTGCCTCATCTATATTGATCGCCACATCGTCCACGAAGTGACAAGCCCGCAGGCCTTCGAGGGCTTGCGCCTCGCGGGGCGCAGGGTGCACGCGCCGGATAAGACGCTCTTGGTTGTCGATCACAACGTGCCGACGACCGATCGCAATCTGCCCAATCCCGATCCGGAAAGCGCAGCACAGATCGCCTATCTTGCGGAGAACGCCAAGTTCTTCGGTCTCGAATATTATGACGAGTTCGACAAGCGCCAGGGCATCGTTCACATCATCGGGCCGGAGCAAGGCTTCACTCTGCCCGGCGTGACGCTCGTCTGCGGCGACAGCCACACCGCGACCAATGGCGCCTTCGGCGCGCTCGCCTACGGCATCGGCACGTCCGAAGTCGAGCACGTCCTCGCCACGCAGACGCTGGTCCAGACCAAATCGAAGAACATGCGCGCGATCGTCGACGGCAAGCTGCCGCCGGGCGTGACCGCCAAGGACATCATCCTTGCCATCATTGGCGAGATCGGCACCGCCGGCGGCACGGGCTACGCGCTGGAATATGCTGGCGACGCGATCCGGGCGCTATCCATGGAAGGCCGCATGACGGTTTGCAACATGTCGGTCGAGGCCGGTGCCAAGGCCGGTTTCATTGCACCCGACGAAAAGACCTCTGCTTATCTCAAAGGCCGCGCCAAAGCGCCGAAAGGCAAGGGCTGGGATGCGGCGCTCGACCATTGGCAGACGCTGCAGTCCGACGACGGCGCGCATTTCGATCGCGAAGTGAAACTCGACGCTGCAAAGCTGCCGCCGCTCGTCACCTGGGGCACCAGCCCCGAGCAAGTGATCGCGGTAACCGGCCGGGTGCCACTCCTCGCCGATATCGCCGATGAAAAGAAACGCGAGGCGGTCGAACGGGCGCTCAAATATATGGGGCTGCAAGGTGGCGAGAAGGTCATCGACATCGCCATCGATCGCGTGTTCATCGGCTCGTGCACCAATGCACGGATCGAGGATTTGCGCGAAGTCGCCAAAGTGGTGGACGGCAAGACGATCAACGGCAATGTCAAGGGCATGATCGTGCCGGGTTCGGGATTGGTCAAAGAGCAAGCCGAATCCGAAGGGCTCGACAAAGTCTTCGTCAAAGCCGGCTTCGAATGGCGCGAACCGGGCTGCTCGATGTGCCTTGCCATGAATCCCGACAAGCTTGCGCCAGGGGAGCGTTGCGCCTCGACCTCAAACCGCAATTTCGAAGGCCGCCAAGGCTACAAGGGCCGAACGCACCTGGTTTCGCCGGCCATGGCGGCTGCCGCGGCCATCGCCGGACATTTCGTCGACGTGCGTGAGTGGCATTAGGCCGCGTCATGCCGGACTTTAGTTCCGGCCATCTCGATTCACTTGCCGCAGTTTGCCGCCTAAGCGAGATCGCCGGGATAAACCCGGCGATGACATCGGTCTTACCCCCGCACCCACCAGCAGCGCATTTGCGGGAAAAGCACCGTGCCGCTCGGCCGGTGCTGCAATTCGTACCAATCGATGCAGCGGCGGTAGAGCAAAGGCGATGGACTGATCACGATACGGCGGCGCGCATAGCGCGGCGGCGGCGCAGGCGGGGTGGTCAGGCTCGGCTCCGCAAGCGGCGAGGTTTGTTGCGCCGAGGCTTTCGGTGCCGCGCCGGCGAATGGCAAAGCGGCAATGGCCGCGATCAAAATCCATGGCTTCAGTTTCATCGCTGCCCAATCTACTCTATCCGGCGGTCCCGACTACATGACGATTATGGCCGATCTTAACTCCGATCCACTCGCGTGGCGGCCGGTCAAGGCGCCCTCACTGGCCGAGCTGGAAGCCCTGGCCGGCCAGGTCTTCAGCCAATTGCCGAGGCGGTTTCGCGAACTTGCGGCCGATGTCGCCATCCAGGTGGACGATTTCCCAAGCGAGGAGGTGGTCGAGCGGATGCGGGCCGAGAGTGAATTCGACCTGCTCGGCCTGTTCCACGGCGTCGGGCTGCCGTTTCGTTCGGAAAGCGCTGTGGTTCAAATGCCGAATATGATCTGGCTCTATCGATCCTCGATTATTGGGCGGAGCACGACGAAACGCTGGGCGCCATCATCAAACACGTGCTGGTGCACGAGATCGGTCATCATTTCGGCCTGTCCGACGCCGACATGGCGACCATCGAACGGACCGCGGGGTAGGGTCAAAACTCATATCAGCGTGTTAAGGCCGCCTTCGCGCCGCGAAGCGGTGTCAGCCCTGACACGCTAATTTTGTCCGGAGCCCGCGCAGCCGTCGCGATCGACGGCGCGGAGCGCCTCTATTTCGCAGTAGGACCCGCCATGCCGGCTCAGGTTTATGAATCGTAACCCGGGAGGAGATCGGACTGTGCCCCAAAAAAGACCGCAAGGAGGTTTTCATGAAAGTGGACGGAGCTTGTAGCTGCGGCGCTATCAAGATCGAGGCCGAGGCCGATCCGGAAAAGACGCAAGTGTGCCATTGCACCGATTGCCAGACCGCAACCGGCACGGCCTTCCGCGTATCCATCCCGGTCCCCGGTGCGAGCCTCAAAGTAACCGGGAAGCCCGCGATCTACATCAAGACCACGGCCGACAGCGGCAGACCGCGCGTGCAGGCGTTTTGCGGCACATGTGGCTCGCCGATCTATTCGACGACGGTCGGAGACGGCGTGCAGCCGTCTTACACGCTGCGGGTCGGTATCCTGCGCCAGCGCGCCGAATTCACGCCGCGACGGCAAATCTGGTGGCGCTCGGCGCGACCGTGGGTCACCGAGCTTGGCAGCGTGCCGCGGCTCGAGAAACAAACGTGATGTATGCGCACTGCCGGCTGGTGATATAGAGTCCGCCGCAATCGATCTTCGAAAACGGAATATGACCCATGCTGATCACCGTTTTTCGCTCTCGCGTTAACCCGGGAGTTCGCGACGAATACACCGCCGCGGTAGCGCGCATGAACGAGCTCGCCCAAACGATGCCGGGCTACGTTTCGCATAAGACCTATTACGCGGAAGATGGCGAGCGCTGCACCATCGTCGAATTCGAGCACGAGGAAGGGCTGCGGGCATGGCGGACCAATTCCGAACATCGTGCAGCCCAGAAAATGGCGCGGGAAACGTACTATACGGAATACCATATCCAGGTTTGCACGCTCGACCGCGAGTCGAAGTTCGCTGCGACCGATAAGGCCGCCGCGCAGACTTGACCGGAGCCCGCCGAGCCCCCATTAAGTCGGCGCGAACGGCCATCGCGCTTTCGCAAGGATGCACCATGGAAAAGTTCAGGGTACTCGAAGGCGTCGCCGCCCCGATCAAGATGATCAATGTCGACACCGACATGATCATCCCGAAGCAATATCTAAAGACGATCAAACGCACCGGGCTCGGCAAGGGCCTGTTCGCGGAGAAACGCTATCGCGACGACGGCAGCGAGAATCCCGATTTCGTGCTCAACAAGCCCGCCTATCGCAAGGCCAAGATCCTGGTCGCCGGCGACAATGTCGGCTGCGGCTCCTCGCGCGAGCACGCGCCGTGGGCGCTGATGGATTTCGGCATCACCTGCGTGATCTCGACTTCGTTCGGCGACATTTTTTACAACAACTGCTTCAAGAACGGCGTGCTGCCGATCAAGGTCTCGCCGGAAGACCTGGAAAAACTATTCGACGACGCCGATCGCGGCGCCAATGCGACGCTGACCGTCGATTTGGAAAAGCAGGAGATCCGCGGCCCCGATGGCGGCACGGTCAAGTTCGACATCGATCCGCACCACAAGCACGCGCTCTTGAACGGCCTGGACGAGATCGGGGTGACGATGCGCAAGCAGAATAAGATCGAGGGCTTCGAGCAGAAGGCAAAGAGCGCGCGGCCTTGGATTTGAGCCGTCCCGGCCGCAACGCGCTCGCATCGACACGACGCCGCAGCGGTTGCGCTGAGCTTTTTTCACGATTTCGCCGGCGCGCGGCGCTGATTGACTTTCACACACCAGCCGAACGATGACCCCTGCCATCTCCGTTTCGCATCTCAACAAGACCTACGCCACCGGATTCCAGGCGCTCAAGGACATCAACCTGGATATCCGCCACCGTGAGATTTTCGCGCTGCTCGGTCCCAACGGCGCCGGCAAGACAACGCTGATCGGCATCATCTGCGGCATCGTCAATGCGACCTCGGGCGCCATTAAAGTGGACGGACACGACATTATTGCCGACTATCGCGCCGCGCGCTCGCTGATCGGGCTGGTGCCGCAGGAATTGACGACCGATGCGTTCGAGTCGCCGGAGGCGACCCTGCGCTTTTCTCGTGGCCTGTTCGGCAAGCCGGCCAATCCCGACTACATCGCCAAAGTGCTCAAGGAACTTTCGCTGTGGGACAAACGCGACGACATGATCCGCACGCTCTCCGGCGGCATGAAGCGCCGGCTGATGATCGCAAAGGCGCTGGCGCACGAGCCGCAGATCCTGTTTCTCGACGAACCGACAGCCGGCGTCGACGTTGAATTGCGCAAGGACATGTGGCAGCTCGTGCGCTCCTTACGCGCGTCAGGCGTCACCATCATCCTCACCACGCATTACATCGAGGAAGCCGAAGAGATGGCCGACCGCGTCGGCGTCATCAACCACGGCGAGATCATCCTGGTGGAAGACAAGGCCGAACTGATGCACAAGCTCGGCAAGAAACAATTGACGCTCGAATTGCGCTATCCGCTCGCCGAAATCCCGGCGGCGCTTGACGCCTACCAATTGGTGCTCAGCGGCGAAGGTACGGAACTGACCTATACCTACGACACCAAGGGCGAACACACCCTGATCACGGCGCTGCTCGACGACCTCCAGAGCGCCGGAATCGGGTTCAAGGATTTGCGCACGACGCAAAGCTCGCTGGAGGACATTTTTGTCGACCTGGTGAGAGAGCGGCGATGAACCTCTACGCCGTACGCGCAATCTATCGCTACGAGCTGGCGCGGACCGGGCGCACGCTGTTTCAAAGCGTGGTCTCGCCGGTGATCTCGACCTCGCTCTATTTCATCGTGTTCGGCGCCGCGATCGGCTCGCGGATCACCCAGATCGAGGGCGTCCCCTATGGCTCCTTCATCGTGCCGGGATTGATCATGCTGATGCTGTTGACGCAAAGCGTGACCAACGCATCGTTCGGCATCTATTTTCCGCGTTTCGTCGGCACGATTTACGAAATCCTTTCGGCGCCGGTTTCCGCATTCGAAATCGTGCTCGGCTATGTCGGCGCGGCGGCAACCAAATCGATCATTCTCGGCCTCATCATCTTGGCAACTTCGGGACTGTTCGTGCCGATCCACATTGCCCACCCCGCCTGGATGCTGGCCTTTTTGATCCTTACCGCCGTCAGTTTCAGCTTGTTTGGTTTCATCCTCGGCTTATGGGCCGATGGTTTCGAGAAATTGCAGATCGTGCCGCTCCTGATCATCACGCCTTTGACGTTCCTCGGCGGCACTTTCTATCCCACAAGCGTTTTGCCGCCGCTGTGGCGCACGGTGACGCTGTTCAATCCGCTCGTCTATTTGATCAGCGGTTTCCGCTGGAGCTTCTTCAATATCGCCGATGTAAATATCGAAGTCAGCGTGGCGATGACGCTGGTTTTCCTCGCCATTTGCCTCGTCATCGTCTGGTGGTTCTTCAAGACCGGGTATCGGCTAAAGAATTAGGGCCAACATTCATAACGATGGTGATCGCTTCACGCCGTCGATCGCAATGGCTACTGTCGCTTCCGAACAAATTAGGGCAACCGTTGCAATCGACGGCTTTTCCCGAACGCTGTTAATTTGGGAGAATTCTTCATGCCACCGATGCTGCAGGCTGCCGCCGCGTCCTCTTCGCGATCACATCCGCGATGATCACGGTGCGCCGCGCCATTTCGGCATGCAGGCGCTCGACCATCCGGCCGTCGACCTGAATGACGGCCTTGTTTTCGTTCTCCGGCAGATCGAAGGCGGCGATGATCTTGCGCGCCGCTTCGACTTCTTCGGCCGTCGGCGAGAAAGCCTGATTGCACGGCTCGATCTGGCGCGGATGGATGAGCGTCTTGCCGTCGAAGCCGAGATCGCGCGCCTGCCGGCATTCCTCGGCAAAGCCATCGGCATTGTCGATATCGTTGTAGACGCCGTCGAGAATATCGAGGCCGTAGGCGCGCGCGGCGGCAACGCAATTCATGAGCCACGGCACCATCGGCGCTCGGCCGGGCACGAGTCGCGCTCGCGTATCCTTAGCGAGATCGTTGGTGCCCATGACGAAACCGGCAAGCCGCGTCTCGGAATCGAGCGCGGCGGCGGCGACGTCGCCGACATTGAGCATGGCAAGCGGCGTTTCCATCATGGCCCAGACGCGCACATGCGGATCCGTCCCCATGTCGACGAGCCGCGCCGCCAGGTCCTGCAACTGGCGCGGCGACGACACTTTAGGCACCAGCACTGCATCGGGCCGCGCCGAGGCCGCGGCGTCGATGTCGTCGACCCACCAGCGGGTGTCGAGCCCATTGATCCGAACCACCACCTCGCGGTCGCCGAAGCCTTGATGGAGCGCCTTGACGACGGCATCGCGCGCCTGCGTCTTGGTCTCGGGGACGACCCCATCCTCCAGATCGAGAATAAGCCCGTCCGCAGGCAGCTCGCGTGCCTTTTCCAGCGCGCGCGTATTCGATCCAGGAACATAGAGAACGCTACGACGCGGCCGGACGGTCATCGGCGAAGTCCAAATCTCACTCTTGTTGCGGGCCGGCCGTTTCAGGCCGAACCCATCGGCGCGCGGTCGAGCCGAGCTACGCCGCCTTCCGCTTCGCCGTGATGAGCTTGCGGTTGACCAGGCATTCGGCGATCTGAATGGCGTTGAGCGCCGCGCCCTTGCGCAAATTATCCGAGACAACCCAAATCGACAGCCCATTGTCGACGGTCGCATCCTCGCGAATGCGGCTGATATAGGTCGCGTCCTCGCCGGCCGCTTCGTAGGGCGTGACGTAACCGCCGGGCTCGCGGGAATCGATCACCAGGCAGCCGGGCGCACTGCGCAGAATCTCCCGCGCCTCGTCGGCCGTGATCGGTTCCTCGAACTCGATATTGACGGCCTCGGAATGGCTGATGAAGACCGGCACGCGAACGCAGGTCGCCGTCACCTTGATCTTGGGATCGAGAATTTTCTTAGTCTCGACCACCATCTTCCATTCCTCGCGGGTATATCCATCCTCCATGAAAGCGTCGATCTGGGGAATGAGATTGAACGCAATCCGCTTGGGAAACTTCTTCGCCTCGATGTCGTCGAGCTGAAATACCGCCTTGGTCTGCGAAAACAGCTCGTCCATCGCTTCCTTGCCGGCGCCCGAGACCGATTGGTAGGTGGCAACAACGACACGCTTGATCCTGGCGCGGTCATGCAGCGGCTTGAGCGCGACGACCAGCTGCGCCGTGGAGCAATTCGGATTGGCGATGATGCCGCGCTTGCGAAACCCGGTGATCGCGTCGGCATTCACTTCCGGCACGATCAAAGGAACGTCGGCGTCGTAGCGCCACGCCGAGGAATTATCGATGACCACCGCGCCGGCCGCGGCGATCTTGGGCGAGTACTGCTTGGAAACCGCGCCGCCGGCCGACATCAGGCAGATGTCGGCGCCGGAAAAATCATAGTGTTCGAGCGCCTTGACCTTCAGCGTCCGCTCGCCATAGGAAACCTCCACGCCCTGGCTGCGGCGCGAGGCAAGCGCGACCACCTCATCGGCCGGAAACGAACGCTCGGCCAGGATGCCAAGCATTTCGCGGCCCACATTGCCGGTTGCGCCAACAACGGCGACGCTGAAACCCATCGTTAACTCTCCACCGAGGACCAAGTCCCGTTTTCAGGCCGGGCAAGCCGAGCGCAAGCGCTTCTAAGGGAGAACAAGCGCAAACACAATCGCGCCGGGCGCGGCAAGACCCTCTTCGTGCCGCCGCCGCAGCGGCACACGATATAAGGCCCGTGACATAAATAGGTACGAGTTATCCCTTATTTTTCCGAAAAGGATGGGCGATTGCGATATTGCCGGGGGACTTTGTGGCGGCGAACCTTGTGGCGGCCATTGGAACCGCCGACAGCACAATGGATTATCGCTGTCGTCGTTCGTCAAATCGAGCTACATTGACGTAAGCCAAAGTGAGGGGGGCCAATGCTTGCAATCCTGCGTCCGTACACGGTGATCGCCGGACTGATTGCCGTTTTTGCGGTCGGGACCGCGCCCGCCGCCGCGGCCCCTAAGCACCAGCCGGCACAGCAGCCCGGGTTGGTGCGCTCCGCCAACGGCACCATCATTCAGCCGACCACCACGATCATCCCTGATGGGAGAGGCCATGTCAGGGTGATCGTCATTCCCCGGCAGCGTTCGTATCTCGACCTCGGCACCGAGGTTTCGGTTGGCGATCGCTCGTTCCGCGACTATGTGCTGCCGCCCGGCGGTGATCCCGGCCGGCCCAATTGGTTCTTCGGCCCCGATCGCCAGGGAACTGGCAGATATCCTCTGCCGAGTGCCTTCGACGGCACCGGGCTCGGTTCGGAAAATCCGTTTTAAATTCCCGTCAAGGCAACCGACGCATCGTCACGCGGCAAGCCGCTCAAGCTCACCGACGATGGCTTTACCCATCTCTTCTGTGCTGACGATCTTGGCGCCCTCTGACTTGATGTCCGCAGTGCGCAGGCCCTTGGCGAGAGCGGCGGCGATTGCGGCATCGAGTTGATCCGCCGCCTTGGCCATATTGAACGAATAGCGCAGCGCCATGCCGAACGACGCCAGCATGGCGATCGGGTTTGCCATGCCTTTGCCGGCAATATCCGGCGCCGAACCGTGCACCGGCTCATACATCGCCCGGCGCCGTTTGGTCTTGGGATCGAGTTCACCGAGCGAAGCCGACGGCAGCATGCCGAGCGAGCCGGTCAGCATCGCCGCGACGTCGGAGAGCATGTCGCCGAACAAATTGTCGGTGACGATCACATCGAATTGTTTCGGCCAGCGCACGAGCTGCATGCCGCCCGCGTCCGCCAGCATATGTTCAAGCTGCACGTCCTGATATTCGCGCGCATGCAGGTCCCCCACCACCTCATGCCACAGCACGCCGGTCTTCATGACGTTGCGCTTCTCCATCGAGGTGAGCTTGTTGCGGCGCTTGCGCGCCAGCTCGAACCCGACACGCGCGATGCGTTCGATCTCGTAGGTGTCGTAGACCTGGGTATCGACGGCGCGCTTCTGACCATTGCCGAGATCGGTGATGGTCTTGGGTTCGCCGAAATAGACGCCGCCGGTGAGCTCGCGCAAAATGATGATGTCGAGCCCGTCAACCGCGTCACGCTTGAGACTCGAAGAATCGGCCAGCGCCGGATAGACGATTGCCGGCCGAATATTCGCGAACAGGCCGAGGTCCTTGCGCAACCGCAATAGACCCGCTTCCGGGCGCGCCTCGTAGGGCACCTTGTCCCATTTCGGGCCGCCCACGGCGCCGAAGATGATCGCATCGGCGGCGTGCGCCGCCGCCATGGTGGCGTCGGTGATGGCGACCTTATGCGCATCGTAACTGGCGCCGCCCACCAGGCCTTCCTCGATGTGGAAATCGGCAACGCCGCGTTCGGCATAGAAGCCGAGGAGCCGTTTCACTTCGGCCATGACCTCGGGGCCGATGCCGTCGCCGGCGAGGAGAAGAAGCTTATAGCTCGACATGAAAAATGCCTCACGCGATGAGGCGAGATTGCTAAAGGGCGCGAAACGGCTTGGCAAGCCGCTCAGCGCACGGGTGCGAAGGAAGCCGTCGCGCCTAGTTGCCCGAGAACCAATTGTAGCCTTGGTTTTCCCAATAGCCGCCCGCGTCGTTGTTCTGCACCCACATCGCGGTGACGTATTTCGGATTCTTAAATCCGAGCTTTGTCGGAATGCGGATCTTGATCGGGAAGCCGTAGGCGGTCGGCAGCGTCTTGTGATCGAATTTGAGCGTCAGTTGGGTCTGCGGATGGAGCGCGGTGGGCATATCGATGGTGTTGGAATAACCCTCGGCGCACTGGAACCAGACGTATTTGGAGTTCGTGTCGGCGCCGATCAGTTTGAGGAAGTCGGATAGTTTCACGCCTTGCCAGGAGCCGATGGCGCTCCAGCCTTCGACACAGACCTGGCGCGTGATCTGTGACACTTCCGGCAACTTATTCAGTTCCGGCAGTGTCCACGGTTTCTTGTTGTCGACGAGGCCGCCGATTTCGAGCTGATAGGTCTCGCCGTCGATATCGGGCGCCTCATCCTCGGAATAGTAGGCATTGAAAGGAAACGGGCGCGTGATCGCGCTTTCCGGATATTCGGGCGCGAGCGTCGTCTCGCTGAACAACAGCGCCTGAACGCGATCGTTGAAGCGCGAAATGACCCGCAGCGCATTCTCCGCCGTCGGTCCGTCGATGACGTCACATCCGGTCAGCATTGCCAGCGCGCCGAGACTGCCGGCCCCGCGCAGAAACAACCGCCGCGAGGGCTGCGGCAATAGTTTCGCGGCATCCTTGATCAGGAGTTTCGTATCGACGCCGGGGACCGGTTTTCGCAAACGGGGCATCGGGTCTCCTTCAACGGCCGAAGATCATCGCCCGCAGGCTTTTCGGCACGATCAGCGCAAGGACGATATGGATTGTCAAGAACGCAACGATCGACGCCATCGCGAAGAAATGCACGTAACGGGCGGTATCGTAACCGCCGAAAAAGGCCGTGAGATATTTGAACTGCACCGGCTTCCAGATCGAAAGTCCGGACAGCACGATCACGACCCCGACCAACAGCACGCCGGCATAGAGGAGTCGCTGCACTGCATTATAGACCGTCAGGTCGTCATGAGAGAGCCGCCCGCGCAAAGCAGCAAATAAATCCCTGACGACGGCACCCGGCCGAATCGGCAGCAGCTTGCGGCGGAAACGGCCGGTCGCTATGCCCAGCGTGACATAAACGACGCCATTGACGACCAGAAGCCACATCGCGGCGAAGTGCCACAGCAGCGCGCCGGCAAGCCACTCGCCGAGCGCGATTTGGTGCGGGAAATAGAGGAATTTGAACAGCGGCGACGCATCGTAAATCTGCCAGCCCGAGCCGATCATCATGAATATGGCGAGCGCATTGATCCAATGCGTGACCCGCACCCAGCGGGGATGAATGAGCGGCAAGCCGTCGCCGGAACGCGCGGCGCGATCGGGCAGATCGGGGGAATGGTTTGCGGCTTCGATTGTCATTTCAAATATTCTGCAACCGTTTCGATTTGCAAACCATTGTCGCGAGCTTTGCGCGAACCCTTACCAAACGTGCGCACGAGCCGCCCTTCACATTCGTGTCAATAAACGAGAAACGTACTCGCTGAAGGCTCGCCACGCGTGGATATAACACCGCTTGGCCGCCAGACATCCCTGCTGCGACCCTGCGCGCGGCTTTCGCGAATGCTTGCGCCGGGCTATGAAGCCCAGCCACGATATTGAGGCAGTGAAATCGATCGGCGATGTCGAAAACCAGTCCAGGCAATTTTTTTGAAGATTTCCGCGTCGGCCAAGTGATCCGCCATGCGACGCCGCGCACGATCACGTGTGGCGACGCCGCGCTTTATACGGGCCTGTTCGGTGCGCGTTTTGCCGTGCAATCCTCTGATGCCTTTGCCAAGGCGATCGGCTACCCGCGCGCGCCAATCGACGACCTCATGGTCTTTCACATTGTCTTCGGTAAGACCGTCCCCGATGTTTCGCTCAATGCGCTAGCCAATCTCGGCTACGCCAATTGCTGCTTTCGCAAGCCCGTTTTTCCCGGCGATACGCTTTACGCGCAATCCGAGGTTATCGGGCTGAAGGAAAATTCGAGCCGCAAAACCGGAATCGTTTACGTGCGGACCACCGGCTACAACGCCGACAGCACGCCGGTTCTTGAATATGTTCGTTGGGTCATGGTGCGCAAGCGCGACGAAGCGGCGCCCGCGCCGGGCGATCACGTGCCGCGCCTGCCGACCGCGCTCGAGCCGAACGTGCTGGGCGAAGCCTGTCCCCCGATCGACATCACCGCATACGACTTCGCGCTTGCCGGGAGCGCGTATCGGTTCGGCGACTATCAAGTCGGCGAGAAGATCGATCATGTCGACGGCGCGACGGTCGAGGAAGCCGAGCATCAGATTGCCACACGGCTTTATCAGAATACGGCGCGCATTCACTTCAATCAGTTCATCGAGGGCCAGGGCCGTTTCGGCCGCAGGCTGATCTATGGCGGTCATGTGATTTCCGTCGCGCGGGCGCTGTCGTTCAACGGCCTCGCCAATGCCTTTCATATCGCCGCCATCAATGGCGGGCGGCACGTCGCGCCGCTCTTTGCCGGGGGTACGGTTTTCGCCTGGTCGGAAGTGCTGGCGAAGGCGGAATTGCCGGGACGGACCGATGTCGGCGCGCTACGGCTGCGCACTGTGGCGACGCGCGATCGGCCTGGCGCCGATTTTCCATTCAAGAATGGCGACGACTACGATCCCGCCGTCCTGCTCGATCTCGATTATTGGGTATTGATGCCGAGGTGAAGGGGTTCAGTGATCAGGAATCAGAAATGCTCCGTGATTACTGATGACTGATGCCTGATTTCTGATTCCCCCTCAGATGCTCCACCAGCCGGCGCGCATAGGTGGGCAACTCGTCATGCCGCTTCACGCAGATCGTCAGATCGCGCACCGCCCAAGAATCTGACAACATGACCGGCTTGATCGCCATCGTCTTGGCGACGCGACGCGCGGTGGTGTCGGGCACGATGCCGATGCCGACTTTGCATTCGACAAGCCGGCACACCGCGTCGAAACTGCGCAGTTGCACGCGTAGCCGCAACGGCCTGCCGACGCGGACCGCCTTGCTCGCCAGGAATCGTTGCAACGCGCTGGCGCGGTCCAGCCCGACGAAATCGTGTTCGAGAACTTCCTCGAAACCGATCTTGGCCCGCTTGGCGAGCGGATGATCGCGGGCGACGACCAAGACAAAGCGGTCGCGCCGGAACGGATGGGTCTCGAGCGCGCCGACATCGACCGTACCGGCGACAATGCCGATATCGGCGACGCCCTCCGCGATCAAGCCGACGATCTCGTCGCTCAGGCGCTCTTCCAGGTCGACACTGACGTTCGGATAGGCGGCGAGAAACGAGCTCAGCGCTTCCGGCAGGAATTCGGTTAGCGCATTGGTGTTCGACAGGACCCTGATTTGTCCGCCAAGCCCTTGGCCATAGGCGCCAAGATCTTCGTGCAGCCGTTCCGACTGCCGCAAAATAGCGCGGGCATGCTGCAACAGCGTGCGGCCGGCCTGCGTCGGCGCGACGCCCTGCCGCCCGCGCGTAAGCAAGGGCACGCCGAGCACATCCTCCATGTTGCGGATACGCGTCGAGGCGGCGGCAAGCGCCAGATGCGCCCGCTCGGCGCCGTGAGTGATGCTGCCGGCTTCGACGACATGCCGAAACAGGCTGAGATCGGCGATATCGAAACGCATGGCTGATCCTTCGTATTTTGCGAAGTAAGCCTTTCATATATTCACGATTGTACAAGCGAAAAGTAGCACTATTCTTTCGTAAAGTACGAAACCAATGTGACATCGTTTGAAAACGGAGCGCGCAGCCGCGTTGCGGCGGGCACCTGAATTGGATAGGAACTGCGTCCAAGCGCGACGCCGCGCGAAGTCGGAATGAGCCTGATGGCCGGAACAAGTTCGCTCGAACGCCGCGCACCCGCGGAGCGGCCGTTGTCGCCGCATTTGCAAGTCTACCGGCTGACGCTGACCATGATGATGTCGATTGTCCATCGCATCACCGGGTTCGGCAACTATTTTGGCACGCTGTTACTGGCATGGTGGCTTACGGCCGCTGCCAGTCCCAGCGCCTATGCCAGGTTCCAATGGTTCGCCGGTTCCTGGATCGGGCGGTTGATCCTATTCGGCTATACCTGGAGCGTGATCCACCACATGCTCGGCGGCGTCCGCCATCTGATCTGGGACACTGGCCGCGGCATGGGGCCGAAGGAACGCGAATGGCTTGCGGCCGCCAATCTGGTCGGCTCGATCGCGATCACGCTCGTGCTTTGGGTTTTCATCATGCTCATAACGGGAGGCTCGCAATGAGCGAGCCCGTGCATATGCGCCCGCCGCTGGCGCGCGTGCTCGGCCGCGGCTCCGCCAAGTCCGGCACCGAACACTTCTGGCGGCAGCGCCTCACCGCGGTTGCCAATATTCCGCTGACGATTGCGGCGATGGCCATTCTCATCACGCTCCTCGGCCGCAACCAGGCGGCCGTGGCGCAAATCCTGGGCTCGCATGCGGTCAGCATCATTATGATGCTGTTTGTCATCTCGATCACGATTCATATGCGGATCGGGATGGCGGCGATCATCGAGGACTATGTGCATGACGATTCGGCGAAGCTCACTTTGCTGATGGCGAATACGTTCTTCACGATTGCCGTCGGACTCGCTTCGCTCTACGGCATATTCAAGCTCGCATTCGGACTGTAAGGCATGGCAGAGAGCGAAAAGAACGGCGGCACTGCGCCGGCCATCAACGGCCGCGCCTATCCGATCGAGGACCACGTCTATGACGTCGTGGTGATCGGCGCCGGCGGCGCGGGATTGCGCGCCGTGGTCGGCTGCAGCGAGGCCGGACTGCGCACCGCCTGCATCACCAAAGTGTTCCCGACGCGCTCGCATACGGTGGCGGCGCAAGGCGGCATCGCCGCCGCGCTCGGCAATATGGGCGAGGACGATTGGCGCTGGCACATGTACGACACCGTAAAGGGTTCGGACTGGCTCGGCGATCAAGACGCCATCGAGTATATGTGCCGTAGCGCGCCGGAAGCCGTCTACGAATTGGAGCATTGGGGGCTGCCGTTCTCGCGCCGTGAAGACGGCAAGATCTACCAGCGCCCTTTCGGCGGCATGACCACGCATTACGGCAAGGGCACGGCGCAGCGCACCTGCGCTGCTGCCGACCGCACCGGCCACGCCATGCTGCACACCATGTACGGCCAGGCGTTGCGGCATTCAACGGAATTCTTCGTTGAATATTTCGCCATCGACCTCATCATGGACGATGAAGGCCGTTGTCGCGGCGTTGTTGCTCTCAATCTCGACGACGGCACGATCCATCGCTTCGCCGCGCAGATGACTATCCTCGCCACCGGCGGCTATGGGCGCGCCTATGCATCATGCACCGGCGCGCACACGCAGACCGGCGACGGCAATGCCATGGTGCTGCGCGCCGGCTTGCCGCTGCAAGACATGGAATTCGTTCAATTCCATCCAACCGGTATCTACGGCGCGGGCGTTCTCATCACCGAAGGCGCGCGCGGCGAAGGCGCTTATCTGGTCAATTCATCGGGCGAGCGTTTCATGGAGCGCTACGCGCCGTCCGCCAAGGATCTTGCCTCGCGAGACGTGGTCTCGCGCGCCATGACCATCGAAATCCGCGAGGGCCGCGGCGTCGGGCCGAAGAAGGACCACATTTTCCTCCATCTCGACCATCTCGATCCGGAGATTCTGGCCGAGCGCCTGCCCGGCATTTCCGAATCCGCGCGCATTTTCGCCGGCGTCGACCTGACGCGCGACCCGGTGCCGATCGTGCCGACCGTGCACTACAATATGGGCGGTATCGCCACCAATTATCATGGTGAAGCGCTGACCAAGAATGGCGGCAATCCCGACACCGTTGTTCCCGGCATGATGGCGCTCGGCGAAGCGGCTTGCGTCTCGGTGCACGGCGCCAATCGCCTGGGCTCCAATTCGTTGATCGATCTCGTCGTGTTCGGACGCGCGGCGGCAAAGCGCTGCGCCGAAATCCTCACGCCCTTCGACAACCAGCCCGAACTGCCGAAGGATTCCGCGGATCGGCCGCTGTTGCGCCTCGACAAGTTCCGTAATGCCTCGGGAAGCTCGCCGACGGCGCAACTGCGGAGCAAGATGCAAGACGTCATGCAGAGCAATTGCGCGGTGTTTCGCACCGGCGAAGTGCTCGAAGAGGGCTCCAAGCTCATTCATCAGGTCTATGACGGGGTCGCGGATGTGCGAGTGTCCGACCGTTCGATGATCTGGAATTCCGATCTCGTCGAGACGATGGAATTCGCCAACCTGATCGAACAGGCCGTCGTCACCATGGATTCCGCGGTCAATCGCACCGAGAGCCGCGGCGCCCACGCCCGCGAGGATTTTCCCGACCGCGACGATCAACATTGGATGAAGCACACCCTGTCATGGCTCGATCATGCCACCGGCAAGGTCAGCATCGATTATCGTCCGGTGCACACCTATACGCTCACCAATGACGTGTCCTATATCGAGCCCAAAAAGCGCGTGTACTAATCGCCGGCTCATTGAGGAAATTATGGTTCAACTCACGCTGCCGAAGAATTCCAAGATGGTCGAAGGCAAGACTTGGCCGCATCCGGCCAAAGCCAGAGCGGAGCGCGAATTCCGCATCTATCGCTGGAATCCGGATGACGGCCGCAATCCGCGCATCGACACCTATTACGTCGATACCGGCGGCTGCGGCCCGATGGTTCTCGACGCGCTGATGTGGATCAAAAACAACATCGACGCGACGCTGACCTTCCGCCGCTCGTGCCGCGAGGGCATTTGCGGATCTTGCGCGATGAATATCGACGGCATCAATACGCTCGCTTGCACCAAGGCGATGAGCGAGATCAACGGCGCGGTGCGCGTCTATCCACTCCCGCATATGGCGGTTGTGAAGGACCTAGTGCCGGATCTGACGAACTTCTACGCCCAGCACGCTTCGATCCAACCGTGGCTGCAGACCGTCTCGCCGACGCCGCGCAAGGAATGGCGGCAAAGCCGCGAGGACCGGCACAAGCTCGACGGGCTCTACGAATGTATCCTGTGCGCGTGCTGCTCGACGTCCTGCCCAAGCTATTGGTGGAATTCCGACCGCTATCTCGGGCCGGCGGCCCTGCTGCAGGCGCAGCGCTTCATCGTGGATTCGCGCGACGAAGCGACCGGACAGCGGCTCGACAATCTGGAAGATCCGTTCCGGCTCTACCGCTGCCACACGATCATGAATTGCGCCAAGGCTTGTCCCAAGCACCTCAACCCGGCGAAGGCCATCGCCGACATCAAGCGCGCGCTGGTCGAGCGGCAGGTTTAGGTTTGTCATCCGACGTGATTATGGATTCTCGATTCGTGCCTTCGGCGCGCCCGGGGATGACAATCATAGTTTCAATTTCCTTCGCCGCTGCGCCAGTGTGCGCAGCCGCAACGCATTGAGGCGGATGAAGCCTTCGGCGTCGCGCTGGTCGTAGGCGACCTTGCCGTCCTCGAACGTCACAAGGTCTTGATCGTACAGCGAATACTTGCTTTCCCGCCCGACCACGCCGACGTTTCCCTTGTACAGTTTCAACCGCACGCTTCCGGTGACGAATTCCTGGCTCTTGTCGATCGCCGCCTGCAGCATTTCCCGTTCCGGCGAAAACCAGAAGCCGTAATAGATCAGCTCGGCATATTTCGGCATCAATTCGTCCTTGAGATGCGCCGCGCCGCGATCGAGCGTGATCGACTCGATACCGCGATGCGCGGCGAGCAGGATCGCGCCGCCCGGCGTTTCATACATGCCGCGCGATTTCATGCCGACGAACCGGTTCTCGACCAGATCGAGCCGGCCGATGCCGTGCTTGCGGCCGAGCGCGTTGAGTCGCGTCAGCAAGTCGGCGGGCTTGAGCGGTTCGCCGTCGACGGCGACCGGATCGCCGCGTTCGAAATCGACGGTGATATACTCCGGCGCGTCCGGCGCCCGTTCGGGATCGTCGGTGCGGGAATAGACATAGCCGGGGACTTCGCCCGCGGGATCTTCCAGCACTTTGCCCTCCGACGAGGTGTGCAGCAGATTGGCGTCGGTCGAAAACGGCGCCTCGCCGCGCTTGTCCTTCGCGATCGGAATCTGGTTCTTTTCAGCGAACTCAATGAGCGCCTCGCGCGACTTGAAATCCCACTCGCGCCACGGCGCGATGACCTTCACATCTGGCTTGAGCGCGTAATAGGACAGCTCGAACCGCACTTGATCGTTGCCCTTGCCGGTCGCACCATGGGCGACCGCATCGGCGCCGACCTTCTCGGCGATCTCGATCTGTTTCTTGGCGATGAGCGGCCGCGCGATCGAGGTGCCGAGCAGATACTGCCCCTCGTAGACAGCATTGGCGCGGAACATCGGGAACACGTATTCGCGCACGAATGGCTCGCGCAGGTCCTCGATGAAGATATTTTGCG
>JBAPZR010000737.1:0-4621 GCA_049285335.1 Xanthobacteraceae bacterium
AACCTCGCACCAGAATGTCGAAGTCTTCAGGCGTCTCGGAGAACTGAGCGAATTCGGCTGCCCAATTCTGCTTGGCATATCGCGTAAGGCCTTTCTTGGCTCGCTTAGCGAGGGCCAAAGCGAGACGCAGCTCGTCGGCACGATCGCTGCCAGTCTCGCGGGATATGATGCAGGGGCGGCGCTGTTTCGCGTCCACGATGTCGCTGAACACGCCGCTGCCCTGAAGGTGTTTCACACTATCCGTTTTGCACCGATACAGTGACGGCGGCTTGGCGATCGCGTGCTGCTGCCCGACCTAGCGTGGCGTTTCGGCGCGCGACATCAAACGCGCGACAGTAGCCGGCAGGTCGACCATGGATGAGATGATACTGCATGCGCCTGCCGCGGCGAGGCGTTGTGCGGCGTTGTTGGTTGCGTGTGCCGCGCCAGTGAAGCCAATGACCTTCATCCCAGCCGCGCGTCCGGCCGTGACGCCAAGCGCGGAGTCTTCGATTACCACGCAATGCTCCGGCGCCGCCCCCATCCTGGTTGCCGCAAACAGGTAGAGGTCCGGCGCGGGCTTGCCGTGATCGACTTGGGTCGCGCTGAAGATATTCGCGCCGAACAGCGACGCTAGCCCGGTCGCCTCCAACGACAAACGTATTCGCTTGAGCGACGATGACGAAGCGACGCAGCGGGGATAGGGCAGTGCCGCGACCGCTGCTTCCACCCCGGCGATCGGCTTCAGGTCCCTACGCAAGCGCTCCAGCAGCAAGCGGCCATAGCGTTGACCGAGATCGTCTGGGATACTTCGCCCCAGGCCGGCCTCGATGAGCGACAAAGTGTCCACCAAACTGCGTCCCGCGAACTTCTGGACCGCTTCGGCCGTAGTCATCGGACGGCCGAGATCTGTCATCATTTGGGCCAACAGCGCGTGGGCGATGTTTTCGGAATCAACCAACACGCCATCACAATCGAAGACGACGAGGCCCATGGGAAAGCCGGTGCACGCAATGCCCGTTGCAGTATCTGCTAGTAAATCTATTCTAATGGCGTTAAGCGCTGACAACGACAACTGAAATAACGAATGAAGGGTAAATCGCTCATGCTTGGCGTCAAATCGATCGGAATCGGTGTCGCGCTCCTCGCGGCTGGTGTCTCGACCGCAAATGTGAGAGCCGCGGAACTCAACGACTATCCGACCTCCGCGCGCGTGGACTACGTCTTTGGGTGCATGAAAGCCAACGGCGAGACGCAGGTTTCACTCCAGAAGTGCTCTTGCTCGATCGATGTTATCGCTTCGCTCCTGCCGTATGATCGCTATGTCACTGCGCAGACGGTGCTGAGCGTGTCCCAAGTGCAGGGAAATCTCGGCGGCGAGTTTCGCTCCACCGAAATTGCCCGGACAGCGCTCGAGGATCTTCGGCGCGCTCAGGCCGAAGCAGAGGTACGATGCTTCTGAGGTAAGCGACTATGTCGCGGGCTCGACCGGCCACTCACTCTTAAAAACGTGGCCATTCGTATCTACAGCCTCGGCGTGGAATGTGCTAGCGCCATTAGGCACATAGGAGAACCGGATGTTTGGGTTTTCTGAAATCGATATGCCGCCGTCCATCTCCAGAACAAGTTGATCGCCCTGCCAGACCCGCAATTGCCGCACGATGAAAAGGGGGATGTAGTACAGCGTGACTTGATCGCGTTGCAAACCGGAATTGTTCGGATGACGAATCATAACCTGTGCTTCGCGCGCGCTACTCGCCGCCTCGGCGTCGGTTTTGGCAAATTGGCGAAACTGCATTTGGCCGATCTTGGCCGAGTCTTCGGCCGCGTTTGCCATCGGAGCTGAACAACCGCCCGAGGCCTTTACGTAGGTATCGACCACGTAGAGCTTCTCATCGCTGAGTTCGGCGACGACATGGACGTTGGTGAAGGAATTCACCCGGACTCGCGTCGAAATCATGGCCACGCCGGGACCGACATGGAACGTCGCCGCGACCGGCGAAGGGTTTTCGTCAATGACCAGCGTGAGCGACTTAAGCGTGCGCGCGTCGTCGGACGGCAAATTTACCCGCATGGTGACCGGGACGACAGCTGCGTCCTCGGCGCGCGCCGGCATCTCCAGCGTGATCAGCCCCGAGCCATCTGCGAGCGGGCGGCCATTGAAGGCGTTGTTTGCGATTTCGGGCCACGAATCTTCGGCTTCGCCTGCCCGCGAGGGCGGTGCTGAACTCCACGATATGGCGATCGCAAATGCGATCAAAGTCGCTGCGCGTAGGGACGTGCCGAGCATCAATTTTCTCCGCCTTCTTCGCTCCGCCCGGCCCTATTCCCACTCGAGTTCGGAATAGGCGGCCGTAGCGTTTCGAGCATTGTACTCGCCGAACAAGTCCCAGTGTGATTTTTCTGAAGCCCCCGCTAACTCAGCCGCGGCCGCGATCGGCACGCCACGCTTGATCAAGTCGCGACAATCGCTCTGCAGCCGTTCGAGATAGTACCGCTCCGGATCGAGCGCCGCAGGCCACGGGGCTGACGCGGGGCCGTGGCCAGGAACGACGTTTTTGGCCGGAATTTTCGCGAGCTCGTCGATGGTTTTAAGCCAGCCGCGAATGCTGCCATCAAGGACTGGAATGTGGCGCAAAAAGACCAGATCCCCGGCGAATAAGACGGCGCTGCTTTCATCAAAGACCGTGAGATCGCTGTCGCTATGCGACGCGCGCCACGCTTTTAAAGTGAGCGTCCGCCGACCCAAATCAAGCTGTAATTCATCATCCACGGTCACGGTCGGCGGCACGATCTTGACGTCGTCAAGAAGAGAACCCATCGCCGGCCGAAACGAGCTCAAATAATACGCGTCGCGCTCCGCCATGTCCCGCGGCAGATTGTGGCTTCCGACGAACACCGCCGGCGGCTGGAATGCCGCATTTCCGAATACATGATCGGGGTGGCCGTGCGTGTTGATGACGTAGAGTATTGGCTTATCGGTGATTTGATGGATGGCCGCGAGGAGCCGGCGTCCCTCGCGTACACTGCCGCCGGTATCGATCACCGCGACGCCCTTGTCGCCAACGATAAACCCGATATTGGCAATGGCGCCCTCATTTGCAGCATTCATCAAGGCAATGTCCCCCGGATGCACGTAGATACCAGGACCCACCTGGTCGAGAGAAAGCGGCGTGGCTGCCTCTTCCGCGGGCGTTGGTATTGTTGCCCAACCTATGAGCAGCCCAACCAGCAAAGCGATCGATGCAGCCCATGTCAGCGGGCGGGCGCGTTGCCCGTTTATTTGTTGCATCGTCCCACTTTCGCCTCGCCCTACCCGCCCGCGTAAAAACCAGCTGCAAATCGAGGGTTAATTTTAAAACCAATCAAAGTACAATCTCTTCACGAATGGGTATTGCGTGGCAAATATGGCGGGCCTAGTATGGCTTGAGTTTCCGGCTTCAAGGACACGAGCTTTTCAGGGAGGGCTCGGGTTTTCTCGCAGGCTAACGGCGTTGTGAGTGAGAGTTTGCTCGCAATGTGTCTGATGCCGTGACACGCTGCCGGAGATTTTTCCCCAGGCACGGGTTTGCGCCGCGAGGCTAGGCTAGCTTTGGGCTTGTTCGCGTTGGTGCATCACCCGATCGTCAATGTCGCAGGGAGGATGCACGATGCGTTATCTTTCGCTTACGCTCGGTACCTGCTTAGGCTTGGTCGCGGCGGTGGCCGCCGGCTCGGTCTATGCAGATAGTGATGAGGAGAAGGCTGCGGCCAATCCTGCCAATTTTGCAATGCCGCGACTGAACAACGCCGCCACAGCGTACTCAACGCTCAAACAGATCAACGCCAGCAACGTCGGCAAGCTGCAAGTGGCCTGGACGTTCTCGACTGGCGTGCTGCGTGGTCACGAAGGCGCTCCGCTGGTGATCGGCGACACCATGTACTTTTCGACGCCGTTCCCGAACATCGTCTACGCGCTCGATCTGGCTCATGACGGCAAGATCATCTGGAAGTATGAGCCGAAGCAGGATCCGAGCGTGATCCCGGTGATGTGCTGCGACACGGTCAATCGCGGCGTATCCTTTGGCGCCGGCAAGATCTTCCTGCACCAGGCCGACGACACGCTGGTGGCGTTGGATGCCAAGACCGGCAAGGAAGTATGGTCGGCGAAGAACGGCGATCCGACCAAAGGCCAGACCGGCACTTCGGCGCCATTCGTGTACAAGGACAAGGTCCTGGTCGGCACGTCTGGTGGCGAATTCGGCGTGCAATGTTCGGTGGCCGCCTACGACATCAACTCCGGCAAGCTTTTGTGGCGGGGTTACTCAGAAGGGCCGGATGACCAGATCCTGGTGGACGACAAGACCACCGCGCTGGGCAAGCCGATTGGCAAAGACTCCAGCCTGAAGACCTGGCAAGGCGACCAATGGAAAATCGGCGGTGGCTGCACCTGGGGCTGGATGGCCTATGATCCACAGCTGAACCTGGTTTATTACGGGTCGGGCAATCCTTCGACCTGGAACCCGGTGCAGCGTCCGGGCGACAACAAGTGGTCGATGACCGTCTGGGCGCGCGATCTGGACACCGGCGTTGCCAAGTGGGTCTATCAGATGACGCCCCACGACGAGTGGGACTATGACGGCGTCAATGAGATGATCCTCAC
>JBAPZR010000738.1:0-3125 GCA_049285335.1 Xanthobacteraceae bacterium
GCCTTCGCCCTTACGCTCGGCACGAATGGCGTCTATGCGCGCGGTGACCTCGGCGTCCCACTCGCGAAATTTCTGCTTAGCTGCGTTCGCTCCGACGCTGGCATGAGCGAAGAACTTGGCTTCGAAACGCGCCTTATGCAGCCGCCCGTACTCGTCTCGGACATCATCCGGGAGACGTTTGCGCGCGATGTAGTTACCGTTCCTGTCCTGCCGCAACCTGACCATCCGTAGCGCGCGCCTGTGTACCGACTTGTGTACTTGTCGCGCTTTTAAATGATCAAGGTTTGCAAGAAGATGCGGCTTATCAGCGCCTTGCGAAGGGTATTGGTCGGAGTGGCAGGATTTGAACCTGCGACCCCCTCGTCCGAACGAGGGAGAGAGGGGTTCGGGTAGAAGCCAAATCCCTATTTCGCTTCAAAGCGTCGGTTTCTACCCGCACCCTGCCTGAGTATTTGATCCAGCCCAACATGGGACATCTCCCAGCCCCACCACGCAGTCCCATACAAACAGAGATTTCCCGGTGTCGTGCAAATAAAGCCTATTCGTGAGTGGATATGAATTCATACACCTCTCCAACGTTGTGCGGATCGTTTTGGTTGCAGTATGAAAGTTCTGCTTTAATGACTCGCCGCTGAAACCCTGATTGTCAGGAAGGTCCTTATTCGGACGAAGTTGTCGGCGCTGCCGTCGCTATTGATCCCGTGAAGCGGTGTGAACAATGCATCTCAGATTTTTCGCCTAGCCAATTCAATCCCTCTCTCGGCATTGAAGTATCCCTTTGCCCAAATACGGCCACTGTGAATGGCTTCAATCAGCAACCGGAAAGCCCTAAGCTGTCGGGGGCCCTATGCAACACGAATACCGTCCCGTTCCATGTTGCCCGAGCTGTGGTGCAGCCATGCGGCTTGTGCGCTCAATCCCAAAGATCGGTGGGTTGCCAGAATTAGAATCCTTTGAGTGCCGAGCGTGCGGAGTTTCGATTACTGAGGCGGTCGTACCCAAAGCTTCGGAACTGGGGTGCCCGGTAGGTCGACTAACCTGACCTGCACGCAGGATCCTCGGCAAACCAAACCTCTTAGAAGCGTGCTTACGAATGGATTAACCAGTCGAACAGGCACGGCTTTAAGGGCCTTTGGCGCCACGGAGCGCATCATTGAGGCGCTTCACCGTCCCGGATTGCTCGATGACGATGGGATCACCGAGATAAGCGCCTGCCTTTTGCACACATGCAAAAAATTCGCGCCAAGGGAAATCCCTGTGAGCAGCCCGGCTTAAAGCCTGCGACTGCCCTACGCTCATCGCCTTCTGGTCCACTACAGCGATGAGGGCGCGGGACCAAAAGGCAATATAAAGCCGGATGAAGAAGTCGTCCATGAGCGCGCAAGTTATGCTACAGCGAAGCGATGAAGACCGGCGACACGGCGTTCGTGCGGCTCGACGGCGTGGTCTATGTAGGCACCGTCAAGCGAGCATTTTTATCGCCGTTTGGGGTTCCATCGGTCTGGATCGAATGGCCGAAGGATATCAATCCGAGGCCGTCGCGAAATATCTTCTACGAGCGCGACTTGACGCCGCCCACCGATGAGCAGCCTGCGAGATAAACGATGATGCCGAAAACAGGGCTACTGTTCAATTTTCAATAGTTGGCGCGCCCAGTCGCAGCATCGCTTTTGCTACGAAAACCTCATCGCCCGGAGGGCAACTATTCAAAGATCAGTTGAAAATCGAACAGTTACTCCGCGGCGATCCGAGCCCATGGTGTTCACACCCCGTGGAGGCGCCATGAAGTGGCCGAAGCGACGGGCGCTAGGCCAACCTTTGCGGCAACGAGTGAACATGCTCTTTTGCTGTTGTCCAATCTTCGCCTTGCTGCTTTCGAGCCTCTAGCATCTCGATAACTTGAGCAAGCCGTTCGAGCGCAGTTTGCTCTCCTGGGGACCTCGCCCAGTGCAAACTCGTCAATCCGCCTTTCAATTACGATGGCTAAATCGGGATTGTGAGACCGCATCCAAAAAACGCGCAACTCCTCGACGCACGCACGCAGGCGATCATGCTTCGATTCCCAGTCAGCTTGTCGCCTCGCTACGCAAACGCAGAAAATGACAGTAATTGACTATAAGGGATATAGGATTGAGGTCAGCCCTGTGGGAAAGGGATGGAGAACATCTATTTTTCGCCAGGTTCAACCCCTGGGCGGGAATCCGGTAGCACAAGGAAAAATTCTTTAACCGTGGAGAATCAGCGATGCCACTGCGACAAGGCGAGGTGCACGGTTACGACTTCAATCGAATGGTCGTTGAATTTACGATGCTCAATCAGGACAAGGTGGTTCGGTGCGCGATCAGCACCGCGGCGATGGACGATCTTGACGGTAAACGTGACGTGAAGCCGCATCAGCGCGTGGAGCAGTTTATGCGGCTGCGCGAAGTGATTGAAGAGCAAGCATCCCGTAAGTTCTTCGACGAACAGGTAGGGGTCGACCGACCCGTTGTATTACGATCTAATGATTTCTCCATAGTTGCTTCGCTGAGGCGGCCACGCCACAGCTAAACGCTCGTCGGCGATTTCGACCGGGTGTTTTTCGCTTGGCTGATTTCCATGCCTAAAATTCGGTCTGCCACGCGCAGAATGGGAACGCGCGGTGAGGTGTGAGCCATCCGGCGAGGCAATTTGACGAACAGGAACTGGCCGTTACCTGGACAGCAATGATTCTTTGCACTGGCGCGGCTTTTCGCTCGCTGTAATCGGCCGGATGCTGTATGGCTCGGCGGCCTGCGATCCGCGACCAGTGGGCTGGGCGATTTGTCCCTTGAGCCGATCAACGATTTATTAGAGAGGAAACCAGGTGCAGGTTTTCGTCCGAGACAACAATGTCGACCAGGCCCTCAAAGTACTGAAGAAGAAGATGCAGCGCGAAGGCTTCTTCCGCGAGATGAAACTCCGCAAACATTACGAGAAACCCTCAGAGAGGAGAGTCCGGGAGAAGGCGGAAGCCATCCGTCGCGCCCGCAAGCTCGCCCGCAAAAAATTGCAGCGCGAGGGTTTGTTACCGATGAAGCCTCGGGTAACCCGAGGCGTTGGCGGAAGAGGCGGTCCTGCTCGCATGCCCCGTTTCTGATGTGGAA
>JBAPZR010000739.1:0-1701 GCA_049285335.1 Xanthobacteraceae bacterium
ACACTGTTGATGGCGACCAACTCGCCACTGTCAGCCGATCCGTTCCTGCATAAGGACGTGAACTACGATCCGGTGAAGGATTTTGTGCCGATTACGCGGGTCGGCAGCTTCACGCTGATGCTGGTCGTCAATCCCAACCTGCCGATCCATTCGGTCAAGGAGATGATCAACTATGCCAAAGCCAATCCCGGGAATCTGACCTTCGCCACCGGCAACACCGCCGGTATCGTTGCGCTCGAGACGATCAAACATGACACCGGAATCAGTATGCTGCACGTGCCTTACAAGAGCACGCCCCCAGCGCTCGAGGACATCATCGCCGGCCGCGTCTCAATGATGCTTGCCGACTTCACCGCCGCCATGCCGCATGTCAGCGCGGGCACGCTGCGCCCGCTGGCAGTATCGCGCATCCGGCGCAGCACGATGTTCCCCGAACTGCCAACCATGGACGAGGCCGGCATCAAAGGTTTCAATCTCGACACGTGGGCGGGTCTCGTCGCGCCCGCCGGCACGCCGCCGCAAATCGTGACAAAGCTCAACGGCGCGCTGCGCAAGATCATCGACAGCCCGGAGAGCCAAGCGCAGTTCAAGAATGTAGGCTTCGAGGGATTTTCCTCGACGCCCGAAGAGCTAGGCGACTTCATCAAGGCGCAGCTTGCCCTCTGGGGAAAGATGATCAAGGACGCCAACATCCAACTGGATTGACGTTCTTGGCGGGTTAGGCCCGCGAAGGTGTCCACAGGCAGGCACACGTGAAAACCTGTCCAGACTGCAATGGTGATGGGTCATTGAAAAGGGTGAAAAGGGTACGGACGATGAGCAGCAATGCCCAAGGTGCGGCGGCAGTGGTTTCGTGCCTGATGACGATAATGACGAAGAGTAACACGCACTGCCAGCTGGTGATCCAATCCGCCGAAATGGACAACCGGTGTCCGCTTTACCCCCGAAAAGCGGACATTACTTTTGCGCGTCCGCTCAGTGCCAAACTGCGACAAACTGCACCGCGGCAAACACAACGGTTATTCGATTACCTTGTCGGCGAGCGAAAGGACCGATTCGGGGATGGTCAACCCGAGCGCCTTCGCGGTCTTGAGGTTGATGCTCAACGGATACGCCATCCCGTCGCGAGAGCGATTAGTAGTACTTAATAGTGGTGATAATAATAGCCGCGCCGGTAAGTTCGTCGAGCGACTCGTCGATAGTGACCATAGTAAGCTTTTGCCTGATCGACAGTCACCACAACGCCTGACGTGGCCGAAGGTTTGAGCGATATGGGCATTGCGCAAAGCACTGCAGCACCCGCAATAACTGCGCAAATAAGCCCGGCTTTCTTGTACGATGTCGGCATGATGTTCTCCCTTTAAGTTCTCCCTTCGCATATTAAAACTAGAGCAAATTTCCCCCACCGCAGTTGATTAAAATCAAAGACCCGGTGCATCTCAATAAGCGCGTCGAAATTGACTCCATCGGGTCTGCTTCATGTCCGCTTACCCCGAAAGCGGACATTCCGCTTTCAGTGTCTAAGTGCGACATCGCTCCGCCGTGGCAATGTATTCAGCACGCCCGCTCCCTCGAGAACGAGCGGACCAGCAACGCGCGGCATAAAAGAGAGCCTCGCGTTCCGCCAACGACATCCGTTGTTATGGGACACCCGCGCTTCCGCAATCACGGATAGTCTCGCAACGGGAGACTGCGTTAATC
>JBAPZR010000740.1:0-1541 GCA_049285335.1 Xanthobacteraceae bacterium
CGCCTTCGTGAACTGAATGTTGTCGTAACCGACAATCTCCACTCGGTTGCCCCAAGGGTCCCGGAAATCAAGGAACCGACCGTCGAGTACCTTCACACCGGCCGCCTCGAGCGCCTTGCGAGCTGCCTCGGCCCTCCGATCTGCTGTATTTTGTCGCAACTCTGATCGTGACTCAGCCAGTCGTATCACTCTCAATTATCGGCGGATTAATTTGGACCGTTCGTAAATTATTACCGGGTCACGAGCAAAATCGTGTAACCAGCACTCTCCTCAGACTGGTCCAGCCGTTCGATCTGAGAGTGACAATTGCGTTTTTTGCGACGTTGGCTCTCGCAACCTTAGCGATCGTTGTGTGGCTCATAGTGTTGTAGTGGACTGATCCTGATTCGCAACCCCCCGAAGAACTCAGCCTTCATCGAACCCTAACGGCCGCATCCCCCTCTCCATTTTCTTCTCCCATGAGAAGGCCACTCTCTCTTTTGGTACAACTATTTCAATCGCGCGCCAGAAAATCCGGCAAGGGACCAGCCGAGCGCCGTGCCGACGGCGAGAACGACAAGTGGAACGCCGATGGCAATGCTTACCGCCCTCTTAAGCAAGGCCCATGGTGATACTGGCGTTCTTTGTATGCCCGCTTGTTCGTAGAGGCGACCGGATAATTGATCGTCAGTTAAGTCTTTGTATTCCGGGAATAGTGCTCGCAATTTTGGAACTTGATACCAGCACTTGATCGGTGTGCTCGGATCATCGAAGACCTCATAGTCGGTGCCAGCATTTCCGCTAGTGTTGCTGCACGCCACCGGCACTAGTAAATGGCCCGGCCACGTCATTGCGGCTTTCTCGAACTCGCTTCTCACATCCTTGTAAAAGACAGCGGCTGTCCCGATGACGAACAGGATCGCGAACACCAACCACAATCGAAAAAACCCGCGCCGGAAATTCGTTGGTGCCCGCCTGCTTAGGTGGCCTTGCTCTGGAGATTTTGACGTGGCCAACGGCGCTTGCAGCAAGGCCCTCGATCCGGCCAGGGTACTTCTCTAACATCGAACTCCAACCGGGTGCACCGGCTCCCTCAGATGCAAGGCAAGCGAATGTCCGCCAGGAGAGTGGCTCCGAGGTCACACCGATTCCTTTTCCGGGGCCCCGGAGGCCAGGGAGCGCGGGAGCGATTGACATCCATCGCGCCGGCAAGACCATAGCTGCATGGTCGCCTTCACCGATTCGCAGCTTCGGGCCGTCTGGGCCGCCGCCGGCCGCATAACAGTTGAGAAGCGCCGCATCTTCCTTGAGCGGGTTATCGCGCGCCTGCACGTGCAACGCGGCTTCACCGACGCCGATCTCGATGACGCGGTGCGCGCAGCATTGACAGGGCTAATCCAAGCGGCGGCTTGATGGAGTCTCGCCGCTTCCCGCCGCCCTGGTCAGTCGAGGACATCGGCGCTGCCTTTGTCGTGAAGGACAGCAGCGTGAGGCATGGGACGCCCACCAAAAGAAAAGGCCCGCGACTGACCGGGCCTTCCGCACATTACGATGGCGGCTGT
>JBAPZR010000741.1:0-1773 GCA_049285335.1 Xanthobacteraceae bacterium
TCCTTTTCCATGCTCATCTTATCCTCTAGCAACGCCCGGCATTGTTTATAAGCCTGTGATCCGAGTGCGGCACCGGACGATAGGCATTTTGCGCTGTCGCGGGCTAATGTATCCGTCATTTCGGAAAGAGCACGCGCGTGATCGCGTGCCGTTTCTTGCGTAGGGGCGATCGGCAAAGGTGGGACAGGCCTTTCGTCCTGCGCCAGCGCATGGGGCGCTGCGACGGTCACCAGCAAGAAAGATAGACACCTCATCACAGCCGGTAGTCTTCCAAGCATTGTCCTGATCCCGCAAGTGCGCCGCCGCGCTCGCCTGAGGTTAACCGAAACCACGGCAGCGCTTAGGCGCTCGTCGGGCCGAACTGCGATTGTTGGGGTACGCGAGGCGCGGCGGATCGCGGCTGACGACACCGCAAACTAGACAACGGTCTGTTTCTCAATAGCGGTTTTGTCCCCGTTGAGTGTGGGTGTATGCTTTTGGGAAGATGATCATGACCACGTTGAAAGATCTCACGATTGTTGCCGCGATTCTCGCAGGCGGTACGTCCTTGGCTGTGGCGCAGAGCATTCTCCCGTGGGAATACGTTGTTGCGCCAGGAGTGTTTATTGCGCGGGCGGGATTCGGTGTACCGCCGGGGTATGTTGTTGTACCGCCGGGTTATGCTGTAGCGCAGGCGTATTTCGCACCCGGGATGCAATCCATCATGGTACGTGGGGGGCTACCACCGCGCTTGCTGGCACAAAATAATTCACACCACGAACGGTTACTGATACGGCGGCAGAGGCGCGGCGGATTGCGGCAACACCGCAGATTTGAAAATGTGCGCGGCCTATCCTAGACTCGTCAGTAAGCACAAGGTCAAGGAAGATGAGTCAACGCACCCGCTATTGGATCATACATTGGGTTCGTGTTGTGCTGTGGCCGCTTCCAGTCATGACTATTTTCAAGTGCGCCGCCGCTGCCCTGAATCTACGCCAACGCTAGGTCGCCCTAAGAAAAGGCCGGGGCGCCGATCATCAGCCAAGTGGATCGCGGCTAACGTGGCGAAGTTGCAGGAGTTACTCAAAAACAATTGACCGGCGAATGGGGCGTCCGCCTTTGGATCAGCGGGCGTTGAGTGCCAAGAACGCCGCCCAGCCCAAGGTAGATGCAGCGATTAGTACGAGAAGGGATCTTATCATTGCGACCTCCCGACTCGCGCGGGTCGGCAACCTAACGGGATTATCCAGACTACGGCGAGGCCGCAGGTTGCCTTTCATGAAAGCCGAGCCCCGCGCTGCCCGGCCGGGTCATCCTCACCAAAGCTGATGATGCCAGAACCTGCAGGGCCTCCGAGTGACGGCGATCACAGTTTGGCGCTTTTCGGCAGCAGGACGGGAAAGATTTGAAACCGGAGTCTGTTCTAATTCTTTTCTTATTCATGCCGAACGATGCACGCCACCAGTTAACTGCGCCGCCGGAATTGACCAGTGAGGAAGTGCGGCAGCTTGCCTATCGCGCCATCGCTGAGTGCAGGGAAACAAAAGCGAAGGCATACGATCTTCTGACCAAGTCGCATGATCTGCTAAGGCGGGCGCGGATGTTTCGATATTGGTCTTGCCGTGGGCATGCAGTGTGGCAGCCGTTGTTATGATGATGGCAATCGCGATAATGTTCGAGACCGCCATGCCGACAAGCGTGTCACCGCGAATGCGGGCAAACTCCTCGTCTTTCGTGGATGGACTGAGTTTTAGGGGCCGTTTACTTGGGTCGATCCGCTGCTCTTCCGCTTCC
>JBAPZR010000742.1:0-2278 GCA_049285335.1 Xanthobacteraceae bacterium
GCCTTTTATTTGATAGTGCCCGCAGCCGTGTCAATGAAAAGAAAATGGCGAATGTCCGAAGGGATAAGCTCGACAGGACGCCGCCCCACGTTATTCGGCCCGGGTCGCCTTTAGCTCGCGCCAGCGACGAGGATTACACCGAGCGTAAGCTCCAGCGTGGGGGCGGCCCACTTAATGCGAAACAGGCAGCTGAGCTGGTTCTCCACCAGCGGGCCCAACGCGCAAGAGGAAGATAACATGCCAGACGATTATCGATTGCAGGAGATCCTAGATAGTGCGTCCAAGTACTACTGGAATGAAGACGCGTTCTCGGATTTTAGAGACCGGGAATTTTTCCGCTATGGCCCTGACATGCGCGTCGCTGTTCTCCAGGGCTGGGACAAGTTGATGCAGGAAGAGACAAAGCCCACAAGGGAGACTGCGTCTCTCATCAGTAAGAAGCGAGAGCTTGATGCAATGCATCAGCTTCTGTCGAAGGCTGGCCGTTGAGTGACATCACCACGGCGATTTCATTGGCGCAGGAGAAGAACGAGCAATCGCTTGCTCAGCATGTCTCGGCCCCGCCTACTGAGCTAGACACTGAAGCTTTGTTGTTGCTCCGCCGTTGGGCTGAATTTTGTAGATCACGAGGCATTCGGGCGTGCCCTGCGCGGCCTGCTAGCGTGGCCATGTACATCCGCCTGGAGCACTCAAGTGGTGTCCCGGTAGAGAAAACACTGGCCTCGCTGGCGGCCATAACCGCGATGCACAATCAAGCTTCGGAGGCTAATCCTGTGGCTTGTGCAATGCCTCAGGCGGAGCTGAGCAAGATTTTGACCGTCAAGGCTCCGAGGTCTTGGCGCAAAGACGAGGCCCTATTGTGGGGCCTGTTACCACCCGATGTGCAATCGGTAATCAAGCGGCACATCGAATTAGATTCACTCGCACTACGACGCCTGCAGAACAGGGTCGCAGATTTTTCAAAGAAGGAAATTGCAAATGACGAGCAGAAAACAGATCATTAAAGGCTTTGGCGATCAGGACCCCGATGTTGAGAGCTTCGTAAAGCCAAGCAACACGGACTACTACAAGCACGAGGCGTCCGGGCACGGCTATAATGCGCGCTGGGCCGATAATTACGACGACGCTCGTTCCGCTGTCGGATTTTCCCAGGATGATCCAGGCTTCCGCAAATCGTCTTGGACTGGCGACCGCGACAGCGTAAATTCCGACCAATATCCCGTCATCGACGGTTCGCAGCCCTATAACAAATTATTACCCGGCGGCGTTGGCCTAACTCAGCGTCAGGGTGTTGGAGCTGGCAAACCCCGGTTCGCGGCTAAACCGCCAGGCCCGCAGAACCCACGCGGTTCGCGAGGCGGCGTCTAATGCCCGCCATGCACGCCAAACGTCGTGACGAGCACACGGCGCAAGAGCTTATTCATGCCTTGCGTCGTCTCCACATGACGCCGGCCGATCTGAAAGCTCTCATTGAGCTGACACACGACTTCATCAGCGAGGACCTTGAACGCAGGCTCGACGCCCTCAAGGCCAGCCGCGACGGCGCTGGATTGCCCAGAGAGGTTCTGCGTAGCGAAATCACCCGAAACCATGTGTGCATGTGCCGGTCAGCATTGCATTACTGCGAACAAAACTAGGAGTGTGAAATGGCAGTTAAATATGGAACATGGAAAGGCGACCGCGAGGGCTATAAGCGCGGCGCTGCCCCGCTGTCAAAGAGCGACATCGAATTCATGCAGTCCGAAGATTCCAAGCGAGATTATAAGCTTCTCTATCCCGGTGCTCAGATCGCTATCGCGGCAAAGCCAAAGGTGCTGGGCAAATGAGCTATTACCCGCCCGTGCTCGGTTGGGAGGATGACGGCTGCAATCCCGGCTTTTCTGTTAGGTGGCGAGACGGGACAGTGCTCGCCACTATTCCCGGCGGCATTCTCGCTAGCCTCGATCCCGAATGGGAAGCTGAAGAAGTCGCGGAAGCCCGGCGCGAAGAGCTGCGCAACTTGGCTGAGAATGTAGTTTTGTTGGACGATTGGAGGAAATAAATGGCTGGTGGATTTCAAAGCGCCGGTCGAAGACGTGGCGCACGTAACAGATTATCGACCTCGTTCCTTGAGAAGCTAGCAGTTGATTTCGAGGAGCACGGCGAGGGCGTCATTAAGATCGCCAGAATGGAAGAGCCGGTGAATTATCTTCGGCTCGTCGCTTCGGTACTACCAAAAGAATTTGAACTGATAGATACGCGATTGCAGGAACTTTCTGACGATGACATTGCCCAGCTC
>JBAPZR010000743.1:0-10361 GCA_049285335.1 Xanthobacteraceae bacterium
GCCCGAAATCATTGGGGGACGGTCGAGTTCTGGGAGCCGAGCGATGCGAGTGCGGAAGCCAGGGAGGTATTGCTTGTACAAATCGAAAAAGCCATCTAGAACAAAAAAGGAACACTTGGCGTGTGCCCATCGGCGTTCGTGTGTGGATAACGGCATTCATCCTTGCCGCAGGGCGATGCGGCACTACTGTCGTGATTGGATACGTACCGAAGCGGCGTCAGTGCCAAAGCGCATTGCGATGGCCTGACATCATCGGGGCTTAAAGCCTGGGAACGGAGTGAGACGATGGCGGGAAGCGTGAACAAGGTCATTCTGATCGGCAATCTGGGTGCCGATCCGGAAATCCGTCGAACCCAGGACGGTCGGCCGATTGCCAATCTGCGGTTGGCAACGTCGGATTCCTGGCGCGACAAAGCGACCGGTGAACGCCGCGAAAAGACCGAGTGGCACCGCGTCGTCATCTTCAACGAGAATTTGTGCCGGATCGCCGAGCAGTACCTGAAAAAGGGCTCGAAGGTTTACATCGAAGGCGCGCTGCAGACGCGCAAATGGCAGGATCAGTCCGGCCAGGATCGCTACTCGACCGAGGTAGTGCTGCAGGGCTTCCGTGGCGAGCTGACATTGCTCGACCGCGCCGGCTCCTCCGCGAGCGATGCGGGCGCCGACGACGGCGGCGGTGACTTCGGCTCGCCAGGGCCGACGCGCAAGCCGGCGGCCGCTGCCGCGGGATCGAGCCGCGGCGATATGGACGACGAAATTCCGTTCTGACGTCAGGACGATTTGGATCCCTCGTCAACGCGAGGAGCGATGAATTCCTCTGTTTATTCTCCCCAAGCCGGGCTGCTCGGGAATGAACGGTTGATGCCTAGGCCCCATGCTCGACCTCATCTTCACCTTCAAATTTGTCCACGTACTTGCAGCCGCGGCGATGTTCGGCGGCTGGCTTGTCGCCGCCGGCTTCATGCTGCTCGCGGACCGCGCCGGCAATCCGTCGGTCGTCGCGGTGACGTCGCAGTTCGTCGTCGAGTTGGAGAAATTCGTGATCGCGCCGGCTATCGCCATCATGCCGATCAGCGGCTATCCGCTCGGCTTGGCGATCGGACTATCGCCGCTCAACGAATTCTGGATCGACGTCTCGCTCGCTCTCTACGTCGCGATTGTCGCCTGCTGGATCGCCGCGTTTCGGACGGAGATTTCTATCCGGCGCTTGAGCCGAGAGGCGGCGCTTGACGCATCGCCATTATCCAAAGACTACCGGCAGTTGTTTCGCACATGGGCGGCGCTGGCCGTCATGATCTTACTGGCGATGGCCGCGGTGTTTGCGCTGATGATCTGGCAACCGCGCCTCGATTGAGGCGGATTAGCCGCCCCAAATCGCCCGTACGCCATCGACCACATATTGGACGGCCAAAGCAGCCAGCAGCACGCCGAGAAGCCGCGACAGCACGATATTCCCGGTCATTCCCAAAAGACCGGCGATACGGCTGGCGAACAGGAAGGCCACGACGCAGCAGCCCGCGACAAGCGCGACCACCGCGATCAAAAGGCCGATTAACCGCCAGTCGCCGTGAGCGTGCCCCGCGAGCAGCACGGTTGCCGTGATCGCGCCCGGACCCGCCATGAGCGGGATCGCCAACGGAAAAGCGGCGATGTTGCGCACATGCTCTTCGACGGCCTGTTCGGCTGCCTCTCCTTCACGGCGAATGCGAACGCCCAGCACCATTTCGGAGGCGATCGAGAACAGCAATAAACCGCCGGCAATCCGAAACGCGGCGAGCGAAATTCCGAGCGTGCCAAGAAGCCAATCCCCGATCAGCGCCGAACCGCCAAGGATGGCGCCGGCGATGACGCTCGCACGCACCGCCACGCTGCGTCGCGCCGCGCGGGGCAGCTGATCCGTCACCGCCAGAAAGGTCGGGGTCAACCCGATCGGATCGACGACGACGAACAAGGTCAGCAATGCAGAGATTGCGTAATCGAAAGGCATTTCTTTAAGGACTCGCGAGGGTCACGTGACCCTAGCATTTCTGTTTCCCGCAGAAGCAAAACGACATCCCGCGGGGTAAATGGGGGAGCGGAATGCGGTCCCCAAAAGCCTTTCATTTTTTCACTGTCATTTGTGCTTTTCCGGCGTCCGTCGGCTGGTTCTCGGAACGGGGCCAAATGGTCGCATATCCTATTGAAAATATGGGGGAAAACACCATGTTTTGGATGCCGATAAAGGTGGCCTTAAAGAGGCCAATCGGCTATAAAAACGGCACTCGATTCGTCAGGGTTTTTACCTTTGTCCGACCAGGAAAACGGGCCGCCGAGCGGTGGCGGCGACGGTAGTTCGCCGTCCGACATTCGCCCCGTGTCGATCACGGAGGAGATGAAGAAAAGCTACCTCGATTACGCGATGAGCGTGATCGTGGCGCGCGCGTTGCCGGATGCGCGCGACGGGCTCAAGCCGGTGCATCGGCGCATCCTCTATTCGATGCACGAAAACGGCTACGAATGGAACAAGCCGTACCGCAAGTCCGCGCGCGTGGTCGGCGACGTCATCGGCAAATATCATCCGCACGGCGACCAGGCGGTCTACGACGCCCTGGTTCGCATGGCGCAGGACTTCTCGATGCGCCTGCCACTGATCGACGGGCAGGGCAATTTCGGCTCGGTCGACGGCGATATGCCGGCGGCCATGCGTTACACCGAGGTACGCCTGGAGCGCGTCACCGGCGGGCTTGTCGAAGATCTCGACAAGGACACCGTCGATTTCCAGCCGAATTACGACGGCTCCGAGCGAGAGCCGACGGTATTGCCGGCGCGCTTTCCCAATCTTTTGGCCAACGGTGCGGGCGGCATCGCCGTCGGCATGGCGACCAACATTCCGCCGCACAATCTCGGCGAGGTCATCGACGCCTGCGTGGCGTTGATCGACAATCCGGCGCTTTCGATCGACGATCTTATCGCGATTATACCGGGGCCGGATTTCCCGACCGGCGGCATCATTCTCGGCCGGCAGGGCATACGCGCGGCGTACCATCTCGGCCGCGGCTCGATCGTCATGCGCGGTAAGGTCGAGTTCGAGACGCTGCGCGGCGAGCGCGAAGCGATCGTCGCAACCGAAATCCCCTATCAGGTCAACAAGGCGCATCTGGTCGAACGCATCGGCGAGCTCGTCCGCGACAAAAAGATCGAAGGCATTGCAGCGCTGCGCGACGAATCCGACCGGCACGGTTACCGCGTCGTCGTCGAATTGCGCCGGGACGCGGTGCCGGATGTCGTGCTCAATCAGCTCTACCGTTTCACCGCGCTGCAATCTTCGTTCGGCGCCAATATGGTCGCGCTCGAGGCTGGCCGTCCCCAGGTGATGAACCTGAAGGATCTGTTGGGCTCCTTCATCGCCTTTCGCGAGGAGGTGGTTTACCGCCGCACCAAGCACCTTCTGGGCAAGGCGCGCGACCGCGCCCACGTGCTGGTCGGCCTTGCCATTGCGGTTGCCAATATCGACGAGATCATCAGGCTCATCCGCGGCGCCAGGGATGCCAACGAAGCGCGCGAGGAACTGATGGGCCGCGACTGGCCGGCGCGCGACGTCGCCGCCATGGTCACGTTGATCGACGACCCGCGTCACATCGTGTCGGCGGCGGGCACGACGCGACTTTCGGCCGAGCAGGCCAAAGCCATTCTCGATCTGCGCCTGCAGCGTTTGACCGCGCTTGGCCGCGACGAGATCAAGGAGGAGCTCGACAAGCTCGCCGCGGAGATCGCCGACTATCTCGACATCCTGCGCTCGCGCGCGCGCATTCAAACAATCGTCAAGCAGGAGCTCGCTGCCATCAAAAGCGACTTCGCCACGCCGCGCCGCACCCTGATCGTCGATCAGGAAGGCGAGATGGAGGATGAAGACCTCATCCAGCGTGAAGACATGGTGGTGACCGTCTCGCACGCTGGCTATGTCAAACGCGTGCCGCTATCGACCTATCGTGCGCAAAAGCGTGGCGGCAAAGGCCGCGCCGGCATGCAGACGCGAGATGAGGATTTCGTCACCCGTTTGTTCGTCGCCTCTACGCATACGCCGGTGCTGTTCTTCTCCTCGCGCGGCCAGGTCTACAAGGAGAAGGTTTGGCGGCTGCCGCAGGCGGCTCCGCAGGCACGCGGCAAGGCGCTCATCAATATTCTGCCGTTGGAGCAGGGCGAGAACATCACCACGATCATGCCGCTGCCGGAGGACGAGAACACCTGGGACAAGCTCGACGTCATGTTTGCCACGACGCGCGGCACGGTCCGACGCAACAAATTGTCGGATTTCGTCGACGTTCGACGGTCCGGCATCATCGCCATGAAGCTCGACGAGGGCGATGCGATCGTCGACGTGCAAATTTGCACCGAAAACGACGATGTGCTGCTCACCTCGGCCGCCGGTCAATGCATCCGCTTCGCGGTCAACGACGTGCGGGTGTTCCAGGGCCGCACCTCGGTGGGCGTGCGCGGCATCAACCTTGCGGAAGGCGACAGGATGATCTCGCTGTCGATCCTGCGGCATGTCGAGGCGAACGCCGAGGAGCGCGCCGCCTACCTAAAGCGCGCCAGCGCGGTGCGGCGCGGCGGCAACGGGGAGGCGGAGGAGAACGGTTCGGATCAAGAGGAAGCCGAAGGCGCCATCGAGCTCGGCGAAACGCGTTACGTCGAGATGTCGGCAGCCGAGCAATTCGTGCTCACCATTTCCGAAAAAGGCTTCGGCAAGCGCACCTCGTCCTATGAATACCGCACCACCGGCCGCGGCGGCAAAGGCATCGTCGCCATGGCAATCACGGAAAAGAACGGCCGCCTCGTCGCTTCATTCCCCGTTGAGGAAACCGATCAGATCATGCTGGTCACCGACGGCGGCCAGCTCATCCGTTGTCCCGTCGATGGTATCCGCATCGCCGGCCGCGCCACGCAAGGCGTTATCGTGTTCTCGACCGCCGAGGGCGAGCGGGTTGCCTCGGTCGAGCGGCTCACCGAGGAAGGCGAAGAGAACGGCAGCGAGTAGGTCCCTTTCGTTATTGAGACTTTGGTGAAGCGGCAAAGCCATTGCCTTCAGCCTGAAATTTGTGCCTCGCTCGGCCGTCCGAATGGCGCGAGCGAACGTCCGTTTTTTGTGATATCGCCGATCGAGCCTCGGATCGCCGTCCCAGAGGAGAGCCGACATGACCAAGCCCCTCGCGGTGCGCGACATCGCCATTCATCCCGTCATCGAGCAGCAAGGAGCTTTCTTCGAGGCGCTCGGCTTTTTTCCGGCGCTCACCAAAGACCTGCTCGACGAGAACCGCGCTTGGCTCGCGCCGGATTTTCTCGATGCGGACGACCGGCTGCTGCTGTGCATCCAAAGTTTTGTTATCAAGACGCCGCGCCACAACATCCTGATCGATGCATGCGTCGGCAATCACAAGCCGCGGCCGACGCGACCGTTCTGGAACATGCTCAACAGCGACCGCTTCGAAAAGGGACTCGCAGCGACGGGTCTTAACGTCAATGACATCGACTATGTGATGTGCACGCATCTACACACCGACCACGTCGGGTGGAATACGCGCCTAGAAAACGGCCGCTGGGTCCCGACCTTTCCGAAGGCAACCTACATCATGGCCGACCGCGAGCTCGCGCACTGGACGCAACGCGCAAAGGAGAATCCGCAGAGCGTGCCGTGGATCACGGATTCGGTGCTCCCGATTGTAGCCGCCAATCGCGCCAAGCTTGTGAGGAGCGATTTCGCTTTCGACGATGAAATTCAGTTTATACCCACCCCCGGCCACACCATTGACCACTATTCGGTATTGCTTGGCCGCGCCGGGGAGAATGTCCTGATCACCGGCGACATGATCCACTCGCCGCTGCAGGGGAAATATCCCGAACTCGGCATGATGTCCGACTATGATTCCGCGCAGGCCGGCCGAACCCGGCGCGTCATATTCGACCGCTTTTGCGAGGAGCCGACGCTTCTGTGCGCCACGCATTTTCCGGCGCCGTCCACGGTCCGCGTGCGGCGGCGGGACGGCGGCTATCGATTCGTTGCGGTTGCGGAACAAGGGGAACTTTAGGTTTTCTGCGCCGAAGAGGGACGTCCTGCTGGATTTCGGCGCCCGGGCTGAATATCGTTCGCATGATACCGGTCATGAGGATGACCGTAATGCGCGATTATTATGCCATTCTCGCCCGCGCGGTCGTGGATCTCAATCCCCACGATGCAGCGACGCGCGAAGAATTGTACGAACGCGCGCGCGAAATCATCGCGGCTGAATTGCGCAAACAAAATCCGAATATTTCCGCGCTGGCCATTGCCCGCGAGCAAGCTCTGCTCGACGTAGATATCCGTAGACTCGAGGCAGATCTGTCGCCGCCGGCGCCCAGTAAGAAGGACGATCGGCAGAAGCACGATTTTACCCTTGCCGACGAATTGGACGTCATGCCGAAATCGCTCGCCGCGCTCTTGTTCGGTATTGCTTATTTGACCGCCATTATCGCTTTCAGCGGCGTTGTCTATATTCGCGGTCTTGCGCTGGTATACGCGCACATCATCGGATATCCGGTGCTGATTGGCGCGATGGCGATCCTCGGATGCCTGTTCGTGCCGTTGTCGCGAAAGGTGTTTCGCAAGTTGCGCGTCTAGTGTCCCGATTCTCAAGTTCACCACGCCTTAGGGTACGTTCGTGGCGAACTTCGGCAATCGGGATACCAGCTGACATGACGATATTTTAGCTCAGTAGTTCGACCCGCCCCGTCCGAAGCTTGTAGACGCCGCCGACAACGCGGATTTTTTTGCCGTCGGCCGTGGCATTGAGAATCGGCGGTGTTGATTTGAGCTTTTCGACGTTGAGCGCGACGTTACTGCGAATAGCATTGGTTAGCATATCGCCGCTCTGACCCTGCACCGCATCGATGGCGGGTTTGATGGCGGCAACCAGCGACGGCAGATGACCGGGCAGCGTCGAGCCGTCCTTGATCGATTTGATGGTGGCGTCCACTGCGCCGCAGGCTTCGTGCCCAAGGACCAGGATCAAAGGCGATTTGAGCACCTCAACGGCGTATTCCAGGCTGGCGACCATTTCGTCGCTGGCGAAATTGCCGGCGACGCGGCAGACGAATAGGTCGCCGCGCGCGGTATCGAAGCAATATTCGGGCGTGATCCGCGAATCGGCGCAGCTGAGGACCGCCGCGAATGGGTTTTGTCCCGCGCTCAACGCTTCGCGTTCATGCGCGAAGTCGTGGTTGCCGCTTTTGCCTTTGACGTAGCGGACATTGCCTTTCATAAGCCGCTCCAGCGCGGCATCGGGAGACAGAACATTCTGCCGCTTGGGTGCCGCTTTGCTTTTCGCGGCCATGGCTTGCGGCGCAAACAAGGCCGTCACGGCAGCCGCCGCGGCGAATTCGACCAGACGCCGCCGCGTCGGAGCTATGCAATGTTCGCACATTTCCACCTCCCGCTTTTTTAAGGATTACTGGCCGCGTCGCGCGGCGCTGGCGAAGCGCTTGGCCTCTTCGGCGGCGCGAAACAGCGCGCGAGCCTTGTTGATGCATTCTTGTTGTTCGAAGTCCGGCTCAGAATCGGCCACGATGCCCGCGCCGGCCTGGACGTACATGACGCCGTCTTTGACCAGCGCCGTGCGCAGCGCGATGCAGGTGTCCATCTCGTCGCCGGCGGAAAAGTAACCGACGCAGCCCGCATAGAGAGAACGCTTGTCTTTTTCCAGTTCGTCGATGATCTGCATGGCGCGAACTTTTGGCGCGCCGGAGACCGTGCCGGCCGGAAAGCCGGCCGCGAGCGCGTCAATGGCGTCACGGTCCTTGCGCAATTTGCCTTCGACATTCGACACGATGTGCATGACCTGACTATAGCGCTCGATGAAGAACTGGTCGGTCACCTTCACGGTGCCGATCTCGGCGACACGGCCGACGTCGTTGCGTCCGAGATCGAGCAGCATCAGGTGCTCGGCGCGCTCCTTGGGATCGGCGAGAAGCTCGGTCTCAAGCGCTTGATCCTCGTGCGGGGTCGTGCCGCGCGGCCGCGTGCCCGCGATGGGCCGGATGGTGACGACGCCGCGTGCGGTCTTGACCAGGATTTCGGGGCTCGATCCGGCGACGGCGAAGCCGCCGAAATCGAGAAAATAAAGGTAGGGCGATGGATTGACACGGCGCAGCGCGCGGTAAAGCGCAAACGGCGGCAGCGGGAACGGAGCCTCGAAGCGCTGTGACAGCACGACCTGAAAAATGTCTCCGGCGGCGATGTAGTCCTTGGCGCGCATAACCATGCGCTTGAATTCCGCTGGGGTGGTGTTCGATGTCGGCTTGACGTGGAGCGGCCCGGTTTCGGCTTCCGCGGCCTCCTTGGCAAGCGGCTGGTCGAGGGCGTCGACGACCGCCGAGAGACGCTCGATGGCACGCATCAAGGCCGTTTTCGCCGGCATCCCCGCTTGCGCGCGCACCGGCGTGACAATGGTGATCGTGTCCTCGACGGAATCGAAGACGACAATCAAGGTCGGACGGATGAGGACGGCATCGGGAATTTCGATGGGATCGCGGACCGGCGGCGGCAGCTCCTCAATCAACCGCACCATGTCATAGCCGAGATAGCCGAACACGCCGGCGGCCATGGGCGGCAGCGTCGCGGGCAGCGCGATCCGGCTTTCGCGAATAAGCGAGTGCATGGCCTGCAGCGGTGCATCATTTGCCGGCGCGAAGGCTTGCGCATCGGCTTGCGGATTGCGGTTGATCTCGGCCTGGCGGCCGTGGACGCGGAAGATGAGATCCGGGTCCAGCCCGATGATCGAATAGCGGCCGCGCACCGCGCCACCTTCGACGGATTCCAGCAGAAAGCTCATCGGCCGCGCACCCGCGACCTTGAGAAAGGCAGAGACCGGCGTTTCCAGATCGGCGACCAATTTCGTCCAAACGACCTGCGCTTCGCCGGCAGCGTAGCAGGCTGCGAACGATTGCGCCGAAGGCTCGAATTGCATCTAGTTTGTGTCCGGAGCGCCGTTGCCCGTCGCTTGCGCCAGGACCGATGTGTTCACGGACGTGCCGAGATCGCTCTCGAGCCGCGACATGAATTGCCCGACGAGATCCCCCGACAAGTCGGCCTGCACCTTTTGCGCGATGTGTTCGCCGTCGGCGGATTTCGAATCGAACGCGGGCGTAGTGATATCGGTGACGCGGAACACGATCCATTGGGTCGGATCGTCGCCCTCTGCGCCGGCGAACGCATCCTTCGGGGTGTGAAAGATGGCGTCGGCCACCCTTTCGTTAATGGCGCCGGTCGCGCCGACACGCTTGACGTCTTTCGTCGTTTCCACCTTGACGCCATTGGCGGCGGCCACCGCGTCTAACGCTTCGCCGCTCTTGAGTTTATCGATCAGATCGTTGGCTTTGGTTTTCAGGCGCGAGGCAATCTCATCGTTGCGCCAATGCTGCTCCACCTCGTCCTTGACTTCATCGAGCGTGCGCGGGCGCGCCGGCGTGATGGCGGCAACGTCGTACCAGATATACCCCCCGTCCGCCTCGATCGGGTCGTTGTCGACGCCGACGTCGGAGGCGAAGGCGGCTCTGACGACATCGCCGGCGTGCGACATCACGACCACCGGCCTGCCGTCCGGATCGCGTCCGGAACTATCCACGTTGTAGGTCGCCACCGGAAGTTTCAGCTTTGCCGCCGCTTCTTCGATCGTACTGCCGCCGGCGCGATCGTCCTCGATCTTGTCGTGCAGGTCCTGGATCTGGGCTTTGACACGCTCGAGTGCGAGATCGCTGCGAAGCTTTGGAGCGGCGTCGGCAAAGGATTCGACCGTTTCGGGCTCGATCTTAAGCACGGTGACAAGGGCGGCGCCGAAACTCGTCTTTACCGGCGCGCTGACTTCGCCGTCCTTGAGCGCAAAAGCTGAATCCGCCACTGCCGGATCGACGATCGACGATTTTGGCACCGAGCCAAGGTCGATATCTCCTGCTTTGAGGCCGCGCCCCTTCGCAATCTCGTCAAAACTCGTGCCATCCTTGATGCGACCAGCAGCGGCCTGAGCATCGTCGAGGGTGGGAAAAAGGATCTGCTCGACATGGCGGCGCTCCGGCGTCGTGAAGCTCGCCAAGCGGTCATTGTAGGCCTTTTTCACGTCGTCGTCGGAAACCTCCATCCATTTCGCAAGCTCCGTCGGCGTAACGGTGATGACATCGATCTTGCGATATTCCGGCGCGCGGAACACGATCCGGCGTTCGTCGAAATATTTCTTGAGCTGCTCCTCGCTCGGGGGCGCGATGTCGCCGGCTTGGGCGCGACCGAGCTCGATATATTCAATGCTGCGCTCTTGATTTTGAAACTGATTGATCGCGTCGAGCCACGCCGTGGGCGG
>JBAPZR010000744.1:0-1640 GCA_049285335.1 Xanthobacteraceae bacterium
CGGTACGATTGGCAACATTATTTCGGGTTTGGTCGGAGGCGGGGTACTTGGCCAAGTTGTTACTTTAGCGCTTCCGTCGGTCGTGGCCGCAGCGGCGACTGGCCATCTGAGCGTTGGCGGCATTATCTCACAAGTGATCGCCGGTGGCGCTGGCGGGGCCATACTCACGGCGATCGTTGGCGCAATTAAAAACAAAGTTGCTGCCTAATCATCGTCGCCCTGGTCTGTAGAAGAACAGGCTGCGTGCCCCCGGAGCCGCCTGTGGGCGAACTACCCTTTGGCCTCTAAGACCCTTCCGTTTTTTGGATTAACAAGATGCATGTGTGCGCAGGCCGTGCACGCTGTAGGTTCATAGTTTTCAGCAGGTCGTTCGGTTGGATCTTCTGCGATCCAGCCCTGCACCTTTAAGCCCATATTCGGGCAACGATAACTAAATGCGACGGCCATAACTGATTTCTGAACGAGCTAAGTCAGCTCAAAACTATGCGAAGTCTTGCGGCTCTCTCACCCTCACGAGTGATGATTGTCCACCCCTGTCGCGGACCGTCGGCGATCCAGCCTTGACCCGCAGCGTATGCAAGGGCCGACGGGAGTTCTGTGCGCCGTAACGACACCTCTCTCTGGGCTATGTCGTCAACCCAAGTGTTCGCCATCAGCACATTGGAATTTGCGCCAGCGGTGATCAAAGCTTTCAAAAGCCGTATGGCGTTCGCGCGATCCACCCGCCCATTATAGACCAGGCTCGGGATGGGCAGAGTTTGAGAGGCATCTGATCTTGGCTCGCACAATCGATGGTCGTAAGCGAGTGCAGGCCAGAGGCGTTCGGTTTGGGCGCAAGTCGAGCGTTGGAGCGTAGAGCTCGGGGCGAGGCGTTGGTCGATATTGCCCGAAGTTACGCAGTGAGCCACAGCACAATATCAAGGCTCTAAGAGGCGAACGGAGCGAGAGCCATCCCGGGCCTTCCGCTCCGTCCTTATAAGATGGCGGCCCCAACCTCTAAGATGGCGGCCCCAACCTCGGGTGCTGGGGGTTGGGGGATGAGATCGGGGCCGCATACTCACACTCACAATGCTTCCGACTTTGACAGCAGGCGCGATTTCGACCAACTGAACTTTTAGTAACCTAACGGGATCGGTCGCCGTAAATTGTTGTGTTCTATTGGCGAAAAATAAAATCCGCGACGCCTCGTCTCAGTGATCCGAGGTGGCGGAAGCTTTCATCGCACTACGCGCCACCTCAGAAAGAAAATTTTTGGAGCCTCAGCGACGGCCGCAATTCGCCATAATCTACCGCCGAAATGCAAACCCCGACCGAGGTCGGGCATCGTCGGGGATGGGGACTGGGTACGCCGGAGATAAAGAACAATAGGAGTCACCCGCTTTTGTGTTATAGGCCACGTTTAATTGATCTATTTCGCGTACGGCAGGTTCCTCCACAACGACCGAACCAATCAGCCTGCAGAAATTGTGATCGTTTCGCGCGAAGCATGTGCCTTAAACCAAGAAGTGAGCTGCGCAAAATGGCCCAAAGACAATCATGAGCGCGCGCCAGCACAGACCGGCAAGGTCATTTGCTGCACGCTCGAAGCGGTGGACATCGAGTGCCGCTCACCACGAGCCGAAGAGGTTCCAAAGCGCGCA
>JBAPZR010000745.1:0-2192 GCA_049285335.1 Xanthobacteraceae bacterium
CTCGGCATGGCGCAGACAACGGTTTAGAGCATGATTCCGAAAAAGCCTGCCGCGGACTTGATCCGGGGCGGGTACCGGTTTTCGGAAAAAATTCATGCTCAAACGACAAGCTAAAGCGAAATACGAATCAACCTGAAATCATCGTTTCAGCCGATCTTTTATCGGTCGCGCCGCGCGGTAACTCAAGCCGCCGCATATTTGCCCGCGACGAATCCCTGGCAGATGGCGCGCGGCAATCCGTGCATGGAAAAGCCGCCGGCGGATTCGCCGCCACAATAGAGGCCGGGAATCACCGCGCCGTTGATATCGATCACCTGGCAGCGCGCATTGATGCGAAGCCCGGCACGGGTGTCGTGAACGGCCGGCGTCGCCCAGGCGGCGTAAAACGGCGGTTTGGCGATCTTATAAAGGGGTTTCGGCTTGCCGAAGTCGGCATCCTTACCCGCGTCGACGAATGAATTATAGCGCGCGACGGTGTCGACGAGGTTTTGCGGCGGCATTGGCACACGCTGATATTTCATCACGATCTTTTGCGCCAATTCGCCAAGCGTATCGGCGGTGAAGAACAAACCCGCATCGCCATCGACATGCGGCGGCGCCGGCTGCCATTTCTCGCGCGCCACCGCGTCGGCGTCGAAGATCGCCCAGATCGGACCGCCGCCGTTATGCCCGTCGCCGATGCCGGCAAGCGCGGCATTGATGAAATTATTCGGATTGTATTCGATGTTCTTGGCGTTGAGATAGCTATACGGCTCGTAGGGATTGACGCTCATATAGCTTGAATAACTGAATTGCGGGCCGCACTCGTCGTAGAAGCGCTTGCCGAGCATGTTCACGAGAATGAGGTTCTGCCAGTCGGCGACCTTCAATCCGACCGCGCGCGCCTTGTCGAAGACTTCGCTGCCCGGATGCCAGCGCACATTGATGTAATTGTACTGGCAGCCGATCGCGCCCGGCTTAGTTAGGCCGGAGCCGAATTCGCCGGTGAAGTTGAACAATCCCCACAGCGAGGCGCCGATCGCCATGGCGGCGAGTTCGCCGCTGGCGTCCTGATCCGACCACGGCATTCCGGCGAGCCCGCAATATTCCTCGGTGAGCCGCGGATCGAACATGCGGCGGAAGTTGACGTTTCCCGACGAGCCGCCGGTAGCGATAACGACGGCCTTGTTGGCGCGGATGTTGCGCGCGACGCCGTTGTGATCGACGGCGATCCCGAGCACACGCCCCGCATGCGGCATTTCACGATGAATGGCCGTCATGCGATGTTCGAGCAGAATATCGACGCCGGCGTTGCGCGCGGCCGCATGAAGCGGCTGCATCAGCCCGTTGCCGGACGAGGTCGTGGCCTGCACGCTCGGATCGGTGGGTTTGCCGGTCTGGATCATCGGCCAGTCCATCACCGCGCAATGCATGGTGCGCAGCGCTGAAACGCCGATCTCGTGGCCGCTGCCGTTGTCCGGCGCCTTCTCCACCATCTTGACGCCGTGCGCGAGTAGGAATTCGAAGGCCGCCGCGCTGTTGTCGGCGAAGGCGCGGATGATCTCACGGTCGTTGTAACGATACGGCGGAAAACCGTTGGGCACGACGATCGACCAATCGGTCAAATCCCGGAACAAAAGATCGGGTGAATCCTCGATGCCATATTTCTTCTGGTAGCTGGTGCCGCCGCCGAGCGGCAGGTTGCCACCAGAGGTGATGGCATGGCCGCCGATATGATTCTCCGCCTCGACCACGATCACCGACGCGTCGGCTTCGCGCGCCACGATCGCGGCCGGAAGGCCCGTCGCGCCGGATCCGATCACGACCACGTCGGCGGCGCGGTCCCACCGAATTGGCAGTTGTGCTTTCTCCACTTTGTAGCCTCTACCTGCATTCTTCGCCGTCATTCCGACTAACGGCATCGCGGATTTTGTGTCATGGGAAGTTGGTCAAGTCTATCGAGGCGAGGGATGCCCGCATGGCGGATTTCGTTACCACTCACCGGCTCACGCACCAAGCCAGCCTGAAAATGATCGCCGCCGGCGTGGCGAAGGCCGATGCGCTCGGTTGCAAGGTCAGTCTCGCCGTGGTCGATCAAAGCTGCCGGCTCATCGCGTTCCTGACGATGGACGGCGCGCGACACTTCTCGATCATCACGACGCAGAGGAAGGCGATCACAGCCGCTTCGCAGCGCCTGCCGACCGGCTATGCGT
>JBAPZR010000746.1:0-1698 GCA_049285335.1 Xanthobacteraceae bacterium
CGACGGGATGCGGGCACGGCGTGGTCCGCCTGGGGTCCGGCAGTGACCGGCTGACGTTCGCCGGCGACGCCGTGTTCCCGGTCGGGTTCGAACAGCCCGAGTGGCACAACGGCTTCGAACACGACCCCGACGAGGCGGCCCGCGTCCGGGTCCGTCTTTTGCGGGAGCTAGCGGCGACCGGCGAGCCGCTGGTGGCCACTCATCTGTCGTTCCCGTCCGTCTGCCATGTGGCGATCGCGGGCGACGTCTTTCGTTGGGTACCGGCCTTCTGGGATTACTGACCGCTTGTTGGGTTAGGGCCGAACTAGACGACCGCATGCGTTTGACCAACTGGTCGATCGCTGCCTCGTACGACACCGCTCGATCATCTCGCGCCCGCGCCGACGAAGTGATCGAGTATCAACCGATGTCCGCTTTTGGCGTGCTGATCGGGCAGCCCTTTCGCTGTTCTGCGCCGCGTTGTGATCGTCCGTCTCATGAGCTCGAGCAGCGCGTTTACGGTTCAATGACACTGGTCCGAGAATCACGCGCGTGAGCGCTCTAAAATTTTTCGGCTGTCAGCGCGACGCTGTGACCTAAAACAAAATAAAGTGATGGAACCGCAGCATGGCTGATGGAACGTCCCATTGAAAGTGTCTTTGGAAATTTAGGCTGTCGACGTAAGGCAGGCACTTCGCCGAGGAATGCGGCTTCGACGAAGAGCAATGTATCAAGCACAAGCCACACATTGGACTTAGTACGTCGGCGACGGATGCCGGCTACGCGCTAATTCCTGCGACGTAGCAAACAGCAGGCTTCGCACAATCAAACGATGCGGGAAAGAGCGCTCGTCGCAGCGACGAGAAGATGACGCTGGTCAAAAGCCGCGCGAGCCGAAGCCATTCCTGCAGAATTCAAACAGCCGGAAAGGAGCCTATGTCATGAATACGATCACCACCAAGGACGGCGTGGAAATCTATTACAAGGACTGGGGCCCCAAGAATGCCCAGCCGATCGTCTTCCACCATGGGTGGCCGCTGAGCGCCGACGATTGGGATGCGCAACTGCTCTATTTTCTCGGCAAGGGCTACCGCGTAATCGCCCACGACCGGCGCGGCCATGGCCGCTCGGCGCAGGTGAGCGACGGTCATGACATGGATCACTACGCCGCCGACGCTGCGGCCGTGTTTGAGCATCTTGACCTGAAAAATGCCGTCCATATCGGTCACTCCACGGGCGGCGGCGAAGCGACGCACTACGTTGCGAAGCACGGTCAATGCCAGGGTCGCGTCGCGAAGCTCGTGCTAATCAGCGCTGTGCCGCCGATCGTGGTGAAGACACCAGCCAATCCGGGCGGCCTGCCGATGGAGGTGTTCGACGGCTTGCGCAAAGCGCTCGCCGGCAACCGGGCGCAATTCTATCTCGATTTCGCGAGCGGCCCCTTCTACGGCTTCAACCGGCCGGGCGTGAAGCCAATCCCCGGCGTCATTCAGAACTGGTGGCGCATGGTGCAGGGTCGACTGCTTCAGACCGCGTTCTACATTCTGTTTTTTGCGATCTCCGGTATCGTCATCGCCTTGGCCTTCAACTGGCGCAACGATCGGCAAGGTTATTGGATGAACGGCATCCTGATCGCGTTCGCAGACATCCCGTTCGTGCTGTTCGTCCTTTTACCGGGGCTGGTGCCCTGGTGGCCCGGATTGACGGGCCCGCTTCTCT
>JBAPZR010000747.1:0-2606 GCA_049285335.1 Xanthobacteraceae bacterium
AGCGCGCTTGATCCGTCTCATCACGCACTGACACCAGCAAACAGGCGAGTTCGGGGTTCTTCGATCTTTACTACCGCGTCCACGCCAAAAAATCCGATCGAGGCCGCGCTCACGCCGCAAGCGCTGCGCGTCAACAAGATCGATATGGGCCTGCGCCCTAGCTTCGGCGGCGCGCTCGTAGCATTCCCGAAGCCGGTCGCTGAAGTGTTCAAGGATCGCAAGCTGTCAAGCAATCCCCATCCCTCTAATCATCGTCCATGGGACTGGGTCTGATGGATAGCTCGGTGCCAGCCGAAAAGCTCCGTCATTCGATACGAAGGCAGGAGGCATTTTAGGTTTGGGAACCATCGGCAGCGCGGATCGTTTTCGATAGAGGCTATTTGGCGGGCGGTGGAGAATGCATGACCAACCGAGATATTCTTGCCATTGGAACGTCCGCGGGCGGCGTCCAAGCCCTTACGTTTCTGGCTAAACACTTCCGCCCTGAATTTCCGGCCTCGGTCCTCGTTACGATCCATTTAGCCAGCCACGTTCGTTCGGCGCTTGATGTGGTGCTCAGCGAGGCCGGTCCTCTGCCCGCTCAATTCGCCAGCGACGGTGATGTGCTCAAGAAAGGCCGAATTTATATTGCTCCGCCGAACCGGCATCTCATTGTGGACGGGCATCGGTTGGCATTGGGCGAAGGCGCGCGTGAGAACCATGCCCGTCCCGCCATCGACCCCATGCTGCGCTCCGCGGCCGTGTGTTGCGGCGCACGAACGGTCGGGGTGGTGCTCACTGGGACGCTGGGAGACGGCGCTTCCGGCCTGTGGGCGGTCAAGCGTGCCGGTGGCATTTCAGTGGTGCAGGACCCGACAGACGCGGCCTTCTCGGAAATGCCGCTCACTGCGTCGAACCGCGTTCAGCCCGATCACGTTGTCCCGTTGGCGGATATGCCGGCATTGCTTGATCGTTTGGTTCATCAGCCGGCCGGGGAAGCGAAACCGGTCCCACCAAGTCTCAAATTCGAGGTCGAGATCGCAAGAGGTGGGCGCGCGGAGATGGACGAGATGGATGGTATCGGCCGCCGTTCGGTTCTAGCGTGTCCGGATTGCGGCGGCGTGATGTGGGAAATCGACGAAGGCAAGCTGTCGCGCTTTCGTTGCCACGTCGGTCACGCTTATACCGCCGAAATGATGAGCCTTGCGCTCGACGAAAACCTGCGCCGGTCTCTGGCAAGCGCGGAACGTGCTCTCGAGGAGCGTGTGGCGTTGGCACGCAAGCTATACAAGGAATCGTTGGACGCGGGTCATCGGCTGCTCGCCGAGACATGGGGTGATAAGGCGCGCGACTTTGAAGGCGAGATGGACATCATCCGCGCTTCAGTCCGGCGCATGGACCGGCTGGCCGCTGATGTCGATGCGGCCAAACGAGCGGCAGCGGAGTAGTCCACAGCCGCGCCGACCCGAAACGGGGGAAACAGCACGGTCATGCTCACTTCTCCTTATTCGTCGTCGAACATTCAGTCGTCCTAAGTCGTTTTTCCAGTTCCAATCCATATCTTAATTTTCTCTCAATTAGTTCCTGTTTGATTCATTGGCAGAGCCATTATGACGAAGGTATCCCAATGCTCGATCAGATCCTTAATGGCTTGTTCTTTGGCTTCTTGATCTTCATACGATTGAGCGCCGTGTTCGCTTTGTTGCACTCGCGGGGATTCTCCGAACTCGTTTCGTTGGTTGGCGCGCCACTGGAGACGCACCACTACACAAATGACTTCCAAGCATCATTGATGGCCTTTGCGTTCTCCGGACTCTTTGTTGTCCTTGCGGAAACGGTCTTTCAACCAGAGCGCAACGTGGCCTGAACGATGTCTGCTTTTGGGGGTAAAGCGGACAACGACCTGAAGTTACAAAAACGGTTGCCAATGACTCTCCGCATGGAATGACTCCGCTGAAGATCTCGCCTCGGCGAAACAAAAACGACGGTGTGGCGGCCCGCCTCGAATGCGGTGAACCAGCGGCGGAATCGAATCCGGCGGCAGCTTGGCAACAACTTCGGCGATTTCTTCGACTTTCATGGGGCGCAGTATAGCACCGACGGTACAGATCGCGTGAGGAGCCATTTTCTATAGACGGTAGGTAGCCTCGGTCTGCTGCACGAGGCACCTCATTCGAACGAGTCTCCGCCCGTGTCGGTCTCTGTTCAATTCGGCGCTATTTGCGCGACACCGGAAAATCTCTGTTGGTATGTGCGGGGGGCTTTGTCTCTGCTAGTATACGTTGCTGGATTTACCCAATGATTTCGCTAGAGTGAACTTGGAAGCGCGAGGAGGTGCGCGCGGTCACGTCATTGATCCGCACCATCGTGGACGTGACGCGAGGCCCCATTCTGCTCCAGGGTCGCCAGCAAGCGCCTGCTGTCAGCAATGATCTCGCGACTATGCGTCAGTAGCGAGTGGTCGATCTCATCGAGAATCGCTCGGTCATTCATCAGTGCGGCAAGGGATTGCGTGCTGTCCTCGATCAGCAACCGAAATCGTCAGGCGCGCAATCGTTAAAGACCCAGCAACTGCCATCGGCACCGTCGTGGCTTCGCGCATATGGGCTAGTGGTGAACTCACATAT
>JBAPZR010000748.1:0-3030 GCA_049285335.1 Xanthobacteraceae bacterium
AGCAAAACGGCGAAGACGTCCATATCGTCATCAAGCCTGACGATGACTGCGTGGTGAATTCGGGGCTTGGTTCGGTACGCGGTGCCCGAATCGCGGAAATGAGCTATTCGCGGGCGCGCAACACACAACTGCAACGTCTCACCGATCCCGTCGTCTGGCGTTATGGTCAGATGCAGCCAACAAGTTGGGATGATGCGCTTGATCTCGTGGCCCGTGTCACCGTCGCCGTAATCAATGAACAGGGCGAAGATGGCTTGTTTGTCTCGGCATTCGACCACGGCGGCGCCGGCGGCGGCTATGAGAACACCTGGGGCACCGGCAAGCTCTATTTCGGCGCCATGAAGGTCAAGAACATCCGTATCCACAACCGCCCTGCGTACAATTCTGAGGTTCATGCTACGCGCGACATGGGTGTTGGTGAATTGAACAACTGCTATGAAGACGCACAACTTGCAGACACCATCGTCGCTGTTGGCACGAATGCGCTGGAGACCCAGACAAATTATTTCCTGAATCACTGGGTGCCGAATTTACGCGGCACCTCTGTGCAAAAGAAAAAAGCGCAGTTCGGTTCTGAGCCCGTTGAGCATGGTCGCATCGTTATCGTCGATCCTCGCCGCACTGTGACCGTCAACGCCTGCGAGGTCGAGGCCGGCAAAGACCGTGTCATGCACCTTGCGATCAATTCGGGCACCGATCTTGCGCTGTTCAACGGTTGGTTCACCTACATCGCGGACAAGGGCTGGACCGACAAGGCTTTCATCGCCGGTTCGACCAAGGATTTCGAGAAGGCCGTCGCTGCCAACAAAACGAGCCTTGAGGATGCTGCGCAAATTACTGGTCTGACGCTTGATCAGATTCGACAATCAGCCGAATGGATTGCCCAGCCCAAGCAAGGCGGCGCCCGACGCCGCACGATGTTTGCTTACGAGAAGGGCTTGATCTGGGGCAATGACAATTATCGCACCAACGGCTCGCTTGTTAATGTCGCACTTGCCACTGGCAACATCGGTCGGCCCGGTGGCGGCTGCGTCCGCATGGGCGGTCACCAGGAGGGCTATTCACGCCCGGACTATCCTGGACCGCGCCCAGCCCCTTACGTCGATCAACTACTGATCTCCGGCAAAGGTGGTGTCCACCACATTTGGGGCTGCGACCATTATAAGACCACGCTCAACGCCTTCAAGTTCAAGCAGGCTTACAAGAAGCGTACTGATATCGTTAAGGACGCGATGCTCACCGTGCCCTATGGCGATCGCGACGCGATGGTGAAGTCCATCGTGGCTGCGATCAACAAGGGCGGCCTATTTGCAGTGGACGTTGACATCGTGCCGACCCAAATCGGCCAAGCCTGTCACGTGTGGTTGCCGGCGGCGACCTCGAGCGAAGCCAACCTCACGTCCATGAACGGCGAGCGCCGCATGCGCCTCACCGAGCGCTACATGGACCCGCCCGGCCAGGCCATGACGGACTGCCTTATCGCGGCGCGAATCGCCAACAACATGGAGCGTGTCCTACGCGAACAGGGCAAAACACAGTACGCGGACCAATTCAAAGGCTTCGACTGGAAAACGGAAGAAGACGCATTTATGGACGGCTATCACGGGCACGAGAAAGGCGGCCAGTTCGTCACCTATGAGCGACTGCGCACCATGGGCACCAACGGCTTCCAAGAACCTGCCGTGGACTTCAAGGACAACAAGATTGTCGGTACCACACGGTTATTCGCCGACGGCAGGTTCAACAAGCCGGACGAGAAGGCAATTTTTATGGAAACCGAGTGGCGGGGGCTTGAGGCGCCCGGCAAGGAAGCAGAAAAAGCGAAATGGCCCTACCTTATCAACAACGGTCGCACGAACATCGTTTGGCAGAACGCTTATCTTGACCAAGACAACGAGTTCGTGATGGATCGCATGCCATTCCCGCTGATCCAGATGCACCCGCAAGACATGGCCGAGATCAACGTGAAGGCGGGCGACTTGGTCGAAGTATATAACGACAACGGTTCAACTCAGGCGATGGTCTATCCGACGCCTACGGCGCGGCGAAAAGAAACGTTCATGCAGTTCGCTAACCCAAGCGGTGTCCAAGGCAACGTGGTTTCACCTGGAGTCAACGAACTCATTATTCCCAACTACAAGCAGACTTGGGCCGGCATTCGGAAGCTAGCCGATGCGCCGGAAGCCGTACGACAGCAGAGCTTCAAATCGTTGGAGTACAGAGTTGGGTCATAATCGGATGCAAAAATATCGTCTCGATATGGCCGGGCGCCCACGAATGAGCAGGGGGCAGGCGCTCGGCCTCTGCAGCCTTGCGCTTGTCGTCACCCTGCTAGGATGGATCATGTACGTTCTTAGCGCGGAATTGCCGTCTTAGACACGGTAAGCCGCGTGGTTCATACAAAGGTGCCTCAACACGAGAACCAGGATCACGTTTGTCGCCGCAAGCCCGAAGAGTATGGCGAGCGTGAAGGTTGCCCCGCCAGCCCTGAAAGCGAGCGCGCCCACGTAAGGAGAAAGAGCCATCGCCATTAGAATGGGAAATGCGAGCCGACCTATCAGGGTGGCGTAACGCTCCGGTCCGAACAAGGTAAGCGGCAAAGTTCCGCGCGCTACCGAGCCGATACCGTTTCCGGCACCGTAGAAGATGATCGCAACGGCCACAACAGACAGGCCGATCAACAGCCATAACATGCCGATTGCGAGCAGCACGGTCGATGCGATCATCGTCCAGACCGGATGATAGTGGCGCCCAGCGAACATTTCGATGACGCGTGCCCCGACCTGAGAGGGTCCAACCAGGGTCCCAAGGCTGACGGCCACCGCGAGGTCGGCGCCGCGCGCCTCCAAGAGCGGGAGAAGATACGTTCCCATCATTGACAGGATCGAAGCGCCGATGGTCAGCACGGCGGCGAGTACACAGAAAATCGGCGCTTCACCATGCAAGAGAGCGTTTGCCGAATGTGCTTTATTGCCGTTGCCGCTTCGCACGACAAAGGTCCGGCGCGGTATTGCGAGAAGATGAAGAGGC
>JBAPZR010000749.1:0-1644 GCA_049285335.1 Xanthobacteraceae bacterium
TGCTGACATAATCACTTGCGTGCTCTTGACGGGTCTTTCTCTTCTTGTCCATGCCACATCCTCCGCAAGCCGCGCCCAGCATCATCGCAGCCCTGTCTTGCCATGTAACGCCGAGTATCCGGGCGGCGGATCGCCACAGAAATTCTCCGTAAGCGCGCGTAACTCGCGCGCTGCGGCTAGCGCGTCTCGTTCGGCCAACAAACCGTCCGGAATGCGATGCGATGTGCTGTGGCGCCCTGATCCGTATCCTGCAATTTCAAGTCTTCGCTGCGTCGCCCCGGGACGACGTCCGAGCGCCTTATCGATTGTGGGGTAGGAATATCCGGCCGCGCGCATGTCGTTAGCGCGTTTAATTTCGCCCTCGGCCCAGGGTCGACGGGGCATTTTCGCAGCTTTCGAAAAAAAACCACCGCGCGGCAACCGATACCAGCGCTCGATGGACGCTAGCGGCTAAGTTCGGGAAGTGAGCCCAGATTGCCCTCTTTACACAACTCACAAGTGAAGCACAAACGCAAAAGGTCTGATCTACGCGCAGACGCGCATCAGCGATAAACTCTACCGTAGTAGGGACGGTGGTACGGATGCCTGACAACCACGGCCCCGCGCGGTCCAACGCAGCCAGCCCGATACACTCCACGTGCGCAGACGTATGCGCTTGCATCGACAGTGCTCAAAACGATGAACCCACCGAGCAGCAACATAGAGATGATTACGCTTTTCATTGTTAGTCTCCCGGAAATTGCGACGAGGCATCAGCTTAGATCAACCGTGCTGGCTCCAATCTGTTCCTCGTCAAAAGTCGGTAGCGTAGTGTCTTAATTCACAACCTACGTAGCTTTACGGAGTTTGCAGATGCAGAGCGTTTTGCCTATGTACTATTTGTTAGGCTGGCTGAGGCGGTACCCCATCCCCCGACACCCCAACCGCCTCGGCCAGATTAAGTCTAACTTGAGGCAACTCAGGAGCCTCGAGCCTATTTGGTTCGAGGTTCTTTTTTGTGACCAATCACTAACGAACCGAGTCAGTGAACTCTCTGTTCTTTCTTCTTGGTTGGATAATCCTCTTGCTAGTAGTCGTTGCAATCCTGGTTCGTTTCGGTGCTGGGCGTGATTGATTTCCAAAATAGTTTGCAGCCGAAACTCGAATCAACTAAACCGGGATTTCATCGCTAAAACGACTTGCGATCGCATGCGCTATGAAACAATTCGTGAGCCCCGGCGAGTTCTAACAAGTTTAGTCTTGACGTGTTAGGCCAACGTGACCAGGGGACGGCGCGATGACCACGACACAAATTTGCATTCTCGCTTGGGCAATCCTTGGCATGATCGTCGTTGCGATCTTGCTACACGTCGGGGGACGCAAGGATGAACGCCGAAGAGAAGTTTCTGATTGATGTTGCGCTCTTCGCCCTGATTATCGCTATTTGGGTCCGTTGGCATCGAAACGGGTCAGGCAGCGACAATGGCGAGGCGTGCTGACCAAGCCAACGTGTGGTCTGGGCCCAGCACCCTAGAACGAATATTGTGATCCGTAATGTCGCACGTTCTAATTTGTATCGGTTTGGCCATTGTTTTAGTCGCCATGACAGAAACGACTAGGAAGCCCCAACGGACGACCAAAGAAGTGATAACACGCGGTGGCTTA
>JBAPZR010000750.1:0-2602 GCA_049285335.1 Xanthobacteraceae bacterium
CTTTTACTCATTTGGGGAAAGTCCGACCCCTATCTTCATGTCACCGTCGCCGAGTACATGCGATCCCAGGCCAGGAATGCTGTGATTCATGTCCTTGAAGCGGGGCATTGGCCCCAGATCGACGAGCCCGCTGATGTCGCTCGGATTATACTTGCGAGCCAGTGATGTCGCACACGCACGTAACAGCACCGACACAATTCGTCGAGGCGAAAGGAATCCGCTTCGCCTACCGACGATTTGGAAAGCAAGGTGGTGTGCCATTGGTTTTCATGCAGCACTTCCGCGGCGGTCTCGATCATTGGGATCCGGTCATTACCGATGGGCTCGGCAGAGATCGCCCCGTGATCCTGTTCGACAACGCAGGCGTGGCGGCTTCGAGCGGCGATACGCCCGAGACTATCGAGGCGATGGCCGAGGACGCCATCGCTTTCGTCCGTGCGCTCGGCCTTACACAGATCGACCTTCTCGGATTCTCGATTGGTGGCTACGTGGCGCAGGCGTTCACACTTCAAAAGCCGGGTCTCGTTCGGCGCCTCATGCTGCTTGGCACCGGGCCGCGCGGTCGTGAGCCCTCACATGACGCGAATGTCCCAAAGCACGCGACATCAACTGATCCAGCGACCGGCGAGCCAGGGCTTGATGCCTTCCTGTACTTGTTTTTCTCCCCTTCGCCCAGAAGTCAGGCGGCCGGCAGAGCATTTTGGGAACGCCGCCATCAACGCAAGAGCGAAATCGACAAGCCGAGTTCTGTTCAAACGAGGACGGCCCAGCTTGTCGCGCTCGATGCCTGGGGGCGAGCGAAAGGCGAGCGGTTCGCGGAGCTAAGGAACATTACCCAGCCGACGCTGGTCGTGAACGGTAACAACGATGTGATGGTCCCGACGATCAATTCGTACACCCTCGCTCAGCACATCCCGGACGCGCAACTGATCATCTATCCCGACGCGGGGCATGGGGCACAGTACCAGTATCCGGATTTATTTCTCGCGCACGCGCGTCTGTTCCTCGACGGCAGAAGCGCGAGTGACCCGACGAATCTCGTTTAGCGCAAAATTCGCATGGAGATAGCAGCTAAAGCGTTCATCATCAAAGTCAGCTGGATTGGAGGGATCAATCTATTTCCGCCGCGCCTCGTCTTTGGTGAGCAGATTGGTTACCGGGCGTCCTGATAATCATGTCTGACCGTAACGCCCGCCGGTGAGTTCGCGAAAGACATTCGTTCCAAAACCGGATACGCGCTCGCCTTTGTGGTTTACGATCCGCCAATCCCCATCCCGGAGATCAGAACGGTTTTGGGAATCATGTTGAAGAGCTGGTATCAGTCGGTAGCTAACACAATGTCTGCACAGCGACAGATCGCTAATCGGCTCCGATCTATTTTGGATCTTCGTGCCCATCCAGGGTGAAATCGCGGAGTTCGGGGCAACCCAAAGGACTATCCGCCCAACTTGCAATGAAATCAGCCTATCATTGCATGTTGGATCTGAACGCACGCGCCCAGGACGCCGCCATAAACCGCCTGCGCCACCAGCGTTGCGAACGGTGTTTGATAGCCATAGTTCATCGCCAAGAAACCCGGTGGCTCAAGCTGGCGGAGATCCGTGACACCATGGTGTTCGGATGCCATTCGGGGATGGATGAACGGCAGTAAAGGAATGACGCAAACGAGCAGAAACACGCCATGAATAAGCCCGAGAATGGATCCCATCCACCAGGTATAAATTCCGATGCTGGTAAAGAACAAAAAGTACAGGAATGCAAAAAGCCAGCCTCCGATGATGTAAAGTACAAATCCGAGGACCGTCGCCACGCTTCGGTTTCCGCTGAACGCCGAACCCATCAAGAATGTCAGACTCATTCTCGACAGCCCGAGCCCTTGGCTCAATTGCAGGATGGCGGTCATGGCAGTCGTCGCGACCAACCCCCACAGCACCAGCGATTCCATCATATACGGCGTCATTTTGGCCTTCTTCCGTCAGCCTGACTGTACCGTGCTTTTTCAATGGCGATAGCGACATTGATCAGACCGACATGTGTGAACGCCTGCGGAAAATTTCCAAGCGCTTCACCCGACCGAGAGTCTATTTCTTCGGCGAATAGTCCAAGGTCATTGCCGAACGACAGGAGGTGATCGAACTGCCTTTCGGCCTGGGCTAGCTCGCCTCGCTGAGCCACTTGTTCGAGAGCCCAGAAGCTGCAGATCCCAAATGTCCCTTCGTTGCCGCTCAAACCATCAACACCGGATTCGTAGCGCTGAAGCAGGCCGTCTTGACCCAATCGCTGGCAGATGAGGGCGTAAGTCGATCTTACGCGAGGGTCGTCAGCATTCTTATAGCCGACGCTGGACATCAACAGCACACTGGCGTCGACTTGAACGCCGTCGAGCTCTCCGGTATAGGCCTGGATCTCGCTGTTGAAGCCGCGAGCTTCGATGATTTCAGCGATCGCAGCGCGGTCCTCCTCGTAAGCGGCGAGCTTATCACCCAGCTTAACGACGCCCATCTTCGCGAGCGCAATCAAGCGGTCGAGCGCCGTCCAACACATGACTTTTGAAAAGGTGAAATGCCGCCGAGGACCCCGCACCTCCCAGATGCCGCTGTCC
>JBAPZR010000751.1:0-16453 GCA_049285335.1 Xanthobacteraceae bacterium
CACCCGCCGAGCCCTCGCAGCCACGTGCCGAGCGGGTCGGTCTGACTTTGTTTTCGCTCTTCGGTTGCTGTTCGCGCCGCTTCGGACTCAGCGAGTTTGTTCTCGGCCTCCGCCTTTGACTGCTGCGCGGCTTGGGCATCCGCTCTTGCCTGTCGCGCTTCTTTGGTCGCTTGCGAGGCTTGGTCCTTTGCTTGCTTTAGATCTGCTTGCGTGGATTGCCGCTCGCTTTGGGCGTCCGCCCTTGCCTGTCGCGCTTCTTTGGTCGCTTGCGCGACTTGGTCCTTTGCTTGGTTTAGATTCGCTTCCGTATCGGCGAGTTTACGCTGGATCTCTGATTCCGAAGCCTTCGCGTTTATAGCGGCCACCTTCGCCTGTTGGAGTTCTGTCGCTGTTGAACCCACTTGTGTCGAGGGCTGGTTAGCCGCGGGGGCCGCTTGCACGGTTGACGTCGAGGGCGGAGACACAGATGGCGAGGACACTGAAGGTGAAGAAAGAGGGGGACTTCCGGTCGTGGCCGTCCCCGATGAGGAGGCGGCGCCTGCAGAGTTGAAGGATCGCGCACGCCCCACGCCACGAACGGCGGCGTGGCGGCGAACATACCGCTGAGAGGCGTATCCGTGCTCCCGGTAAGCCTGGTATCTCCAACCGTAGCTATAGACCGGGGTGCAGCCGTAAGCCTCATAACCGAAGCCGGAATCCCCATAACCGTAGCCGCAATACTGATAACCGGGGCCGCCCTGACTTTCGGCTGGAACAATCAGTAATGGAACGGTTGCCGCCATCAACATGGCGGCCAGTGCTATGGTGCGTAACCTCATCGATTTCCGCCAATCGGCATGGCGCTCTAGATGGAGCCAGGGGAGCGACCCCCGGCTCCTCCGCCTAACAATGGGCCGCCTACTCGACCGCACATATGGGGAGCGACCCCGTGCATCGAGGCTCGTGCGTTTCACAAGGTTAGACCTACCCAACGTTTAAGTGGGCAGCCGAAGGAACGCCTCGACGAGGCGGTTCGTTCCCAGGGCAAGCCCGCTTCTTCATATCCCGCCGGTCATAAAGCCGCTTCCCGCCGCCCCAGACTGTCCAGTGTCTCAATGCGTGCTTCGTCGTGAAGGCTCTTATGTCTGGCGGCCAGACTTGTCCGGCTTTGTGATCGCCCTTCGGCTTGTCTTTGAGCTCGAGCGGGCGCCGTCTGCCGCAGTGAGCCCGCCGCCGTTTTGCTCACGTTGATTTAAGTCAAGGTAAGCCCTGCCGTTGTTTGCTCTGAATTCTTTGCCGCATTCTGGGACCGAGCCGGCAAAGGGATATCCGCCGCCAGAAAAGCGGATGCGGGAGAGGCGAAAATGAGAAAAAGCGCGCTGATCAGTCTCGGGATTGCAGTATCGATCACAGTCTTGGCCGTCGGCATCGGAATTTCCGCTCAGGACAAGTACACCGTGGAAGTGCCGGGTGGGCTCGCGTTCTCTGAATTCAGGGGTTACGAAGACTGGTCGGTCGTCGCGATGAGCGAAAACGGCGGCGTGTTCGCGGTGATCCTGGGCAATCCAGTCGCAATTGCCGCCTTTAGGGAAGGCGTGCCCGGCAACGGCAAGCCTTTCCCAGATGGTTCCGTTTTGGCGAAAATCCACTATCAACCGAAAAAACAAGAGACGTACCCCGGTCAGCCTATGGTGCCGGGCACCCATCTGAACTCCCATTTCATGGAGAAGGACAGTAAGAGGTTCGCAGACAGCGGCGGATGGGGGTGGGCCGCGTTCGAGCATGACGCGGCGACCGATATGTGGAGGCCCCGCAACGAGTCGGAATCACCGCCGCAGGGACACGACGCCAAGTGCGGGCTCGCGTGCCACTCGATAGTGAAAAACCGCGATTACGTTTTCACCGAGTACGGAAACAGGTGAACGGCAAACAAAATTGAAAAGCGTCGGACACAGCAAAGGTGGCGAAAGCTGCCGGAGCCGGCTGCATTGGCTCAAGAGATTAAGGATCCCGCAGCGCCGGCGGTTAAGCGCAGAGGAGGATTGGAGTCGCTGACAGCCGAACTTGAGTTCGTCTAACGGAACGAGCGGCTACAGACGGGCGTTTATGAAATCCGGGTGAGCATAGGCGTAAGCGCTTAGAGGATTGAGATGGCAACCTTGAAATATCTCACCATTATCGCAGCGTTGCTCGCGGGTGCGACTTCGGTAGCGATAGCGCAGAATGGTCTGCCGACGGGCGGCGAGCATCCAGTAGCCGGCGGTGCTGCGGGCGGTCCGTACTACGGCCACGTCTACCGCTATGGATACGGATACCGGCCCCACCGGCATTTATATGCCTACTATCCGCGTTACCGCCGGTATTGGCGGCATTACTAAAACGAGTGGCGACCCGCTGATATCGGTGGGCACGCGCCGCGGTGCATTCCTAGTCGCAATGTCGATTTGCGAGGCTGCATACGAAGCGTGTCACGCCGCCGCGCCGCTTAAACCACATTAGGATGAGCGTACGGCGTGTCGTGGGTTGACTACATCCTCATCGCGGCCGCTTTATTAGCTGCCTTTTATGCGTTGTGGCTTTTCAAGAACAGTGAGTCGTAGGTCATGACCAAAGTCTGGCGCAGGCCATCGACTTCGACCCCTGCGACTGTAAGCCGGGCGGCGTCGATCCGCCACGCGGCTTTTTGTGCGCGCGTGGCGCTGCCATCGGTGAAACGGAAGGGCGCGTCCTGCCCTGATTAGATTGAGTGTCCTTTTCTAGGTGGCGGCAAATCCTCAGACAGTCGCATCGCCCGAAGCCACGAGATGATTTGCAGGCGAGTCCAACGACCCCCTCGTGAGCCGCAACGAGTCGGTCGCTACGGATGTGTCACTGGGTACGTGCCTTTGTCAGGCAAAACGTCGAAGCGCCAAAGGGCGAAGCTACCGGAAATTCTCAAGTACGCAAAATAGAGTCTTCTCTCTGTGTTATGCTTGTCGGACTTCGAGGGAAAAGTTCGTCATGGACACAAGATTCCCCTTCACACTGGCGCAGCTTTTGGTGGGCGGATACATGCTTAGCGCCTGCGTTCCAGTCGCTCATGCACAAGCGCAGCAGCCGCTCTACACCCCGGGACCTCCAGTACCAACCACTCCGGGATCTAACGTCCCTCCACCAGTACCAACCGCTCCGGGATCTGGCGTTACGCCGCCTGTGAACGAGCCGCGTTCAGCCGCTCGCAAACACGAACGGACATCAGTCGCAAAACCGGTCCATCACTGGGGCCGCTCCATAGTCGCTGCCCAAACGCCACTCTACTATTCGCGCAGTTATTTGGATCCCTCGGGCGCCCTTTTGCTGTTTTGCCCTGTTTGGAATTATCCGTATGACCCGGACCGTTGTCAGTGGCGGTGGGTAGGGGGCCTTAGTGGCCCCTAGTGAGATGAACGAACGTCATTGTTGTCTGTCTGCTCGAAGACAAAAAATTGCATCGACGGCGAATGCACTGCCGTCGAGGCGCGGCGGCTCGCTACCCTCTCGCAACACACGAGCGCAGAGGGGACGGAAAAGACAGCCGAGGACGTAATTATTCCAGATGTGAACCGATCCTTCCAACTTGCGTTGGGGTAAAATCACTCCAAAATTTGAGGACAACCGAATGAGCACTCTCGACTCCATGTTAGAGCGGAACAAAGACATTGCCGCTCGCCAGTCTGCTGCGGGCACACTGATGCCCTCGCTTCCGCGAGCGCTGCCGAATGTTAAGGCAATCATCATTGGTTGCGCAGATATGCGCGTGGATCCGGCTCATGTACTCGGAGTTAAGCCTGGCGAGGCCGTCGTGATGCGGAACATCGGTGGTCGAATCACCCCAGGATTGTTGGAGCAGTTGGGTCTACTCGGGCGAATCGGTGAGGTTGCAGGAAAGATTCCTGGAGGCGGTGGCGAGTTTCACCTCGTCGTACTCCAACACACTGATTGCGGCATCACTCGCCTCGCCGGCGATCCAGCCATGCTAACGGGCTATTTTCAAATACAGGAAGCGGAACTCAAGAGGAAAGCGGTCACCGATCCCCGCGCAGCCGTTGCAGTCGATGTTGCTTTACTGCGGGCGATTCCCGCGTTGCCGGGCGAGTGGCTTATTTCCGGCCTCATCTATGACGTGGCGACCGGACTGGTCGATATTGTCGTACCGCCAGCGCGGATTCGTCCTGCGTAAAAATATCAAGGCATCGCTACGTCAAGCCCGGCCGGCGCCGGGCCTTTTCGTTAGCGGGCGCTTATCGGAACTTTGATCAACTGGCGTGATAAGCGGCACGCGAAATTTGTCGAAATTACAAAAATCGAGGAACGGATCGAACCGGCCCAGCAGATGCTTGGCTCCCGTTTGCCCACGCAAACGTCATTTTCGACCTTGAGCACATCGTCCACCAGCGGATTGTCAGGGATGCGCAGGTAATTGAAGACCAACAGAACTGGGATAAGGAGCCCTAATACTGCCAGCCAACGCCCGCACATCATGCGGTCATAGGCGGTCATGTCGCGGCCATCACTTCTTTCCAGTTCCAATTGTGCAACGCGCGGGCGGCTTGGTGCGGTAGGAAATTCCAGCGCGACACCCGAAACAGAGCTATTGATCCATTTCCCGAATGTCAATTCGGCCGTCACCTACCATGGCTGAGCCGCAGTTTGACCGAGTCCCCCGGTCCTATAGACCGCATCATTGCTTTTCCGATAAGGATCGGCCCTGAGGAAAACACCATGACCGAACGCATCCCGGGCTTCGCGACGCTTGCCGTTCACGCCGGCGCCCAACCCGATCCGACAACAGGCGCGCGCGCGACGCCGATCTATCAGACGACGTCCTATGTGTTCGAAAGCGTCGATCACGCCGCGTCGTTGTTCGGCCTGCAAACCTTCGGCAACATCTATACCCGCGTCGGCAACCCGACCACCGCGGTGCTCGAGGAACGCGTCGCCGCGCTCGAAGGGGGCACCGCCGGTCTTGCGGCCGCGTCAGGCCATGCCGCTCAGGTTTTGGTCTTTCATTGTTTGCTGCAGCCCGGCGACGAGTTCGTCGCGTCGAGAAAGCTCTATGGCGGCTCGATCAATCAGTTCAATCATGCCTTCAAGAATTTCGGCTGGAACGTCGTCTGGGCGGATCCTGACGATATTTCGTCATTCGAAAAAGCGATCAGTCCCAAGACGAAAGCGATTTTCACCGAATCGATCGCCAATCCCGGAGGCGTCATTACCGACATGGCGGCGGTGGCGCAGATCGCGCGCCGAGCCGGCGTCCCCTATATCGTCGACAATACGCTGGCGACGCCTTACCTGTGCAAGCCCATCGATCATGGCGCCGACATCGTCGTGCACTCGTTGACCAAATTCTTGGGCGGACACGGCAACTCGATCGGCGGGATGGTCGTTGACGGCGGCACCTTCAATTGGTCGCGCGAGCGGCGCTATCCAATGTTGTGCGAGCCGCGGCCGGAATATCACGGCATCGTCCTGCATGAGACCTTCGGTAATTTCGCTTTTGCCATTGCCTGCCGGATGCTGGCGCTTCGCGATATCGGTTCGGCCCTTTCGCCGTTCAACGCCTTCCTGATCCTCACCGGAATCGAAACGCTGCCTTTGCGCATGCAGAAACATTGCGAGAATACGCAAGCGGTCGCCGAATGGATCGCGGCGCATCCGAAAGTGGCGTGGGTCAGCTATCCGGGCCTGCCGGGCGACCGCTTTCACAACCTCGCCAAAAAATATTGTCCGAACGGCGCCGGCGCAGTCTTCACGTTCGGGCTCAAGGGCGGCTATGAAGCCGGGGTCGCGCTTGTTTCCAACGTGCAGCTTCTGTCGCATCTTGCCAATATCGGCGATACGCGCTCGCTGATCATTCATCCGGCCTCGACCACGCACCGGCAGCTCACCGACGTTCAACTGGCGCAGGCCGGCGCCGGCCCCGATGTCGTGCGACTGTCGATCGGCATCGAGGACAAGGATGACATCATCGCCGACCTCGATCAGGCGCTGGCGGCGGCGTAAGCGAGCAAGAGCCGGCCGTTACTGGCGGCGGAATATACTGAACTGAAAGTGCTGAACGCCGCCCATCGGGGTGCGATGGTCGTGATGGCGTGTTTCGACGAGTGCGAAGGCGTTCCCAAGCGTCGTGGACAGGAGTGCGGCGTCGTAGCGGACAACGGGCAAGCCGCTGCACCGCTCCGGTCCATCCATCGCAAAGGTGCCGATGATGGCGTGCCCTCCAGGGAAGAGAGCGCCGGTCAAGCGTTCGACATAAGCGGTTCGGTCCGCCGCCTCGATGAGGAAATGAAACGCCGCGCGGTCGTGCCACAGGTCGTAACGCCGGGCAGGCTCCCATTGCGTGACGTCGGCGACGATCCACTTCACCATCGCGGCGGGTTCGTCCATCCGCGCCTTTGCCATCGCAATCGCGTTTTCGGAGACGTCGAGTACGGTGAGGTCCCGATAGCCCTCGCGGGCCAAGACATCAACGAGACGCGACGCGCCGGCGCCGATATCGATAACGGCCCAATCGAATTTCGGATGGACGGCCTCGATTAATTCCAACGAAATACCGGGCGTTTCCTGGAACCAGCTGACCTGGTTTTCGGCCTTTTCCCGATACACATTTTGCCAGTGAGATAGACGACCTGAATTCATTGTCGCCTCCTCGAATTACGATGAAGACAATGCCGGACGCGTGGACAAAGCATCACCCGCCATCACGTCGGAAGCGTGGATGACGGCGAGCGTCAATGTCACCATCGCCATCGCCTGATGCATCAGCGCGAGCGGCAGCGGCACGACTGTCAAGAGCGCCCATATGCCGAGTGCGGCTTGCAACGTCACGGCGGCAGCAAGGAGCACGGCGCCGGTGAGGACCGGACCCTTCTTGACCGTTCTCGCGATATGGAATGCGTGCAAGATGGCGAGCGCCCAGATCGTGTAGGCGAGCATGCGATGATCGAATTGCACGGTCAGCGGATTTTCGAAGAAATTGCGCCATAGCGGGACGTCGAAAAACAGCCGCGACGGCTCCGGCACCAGCCCGCCATCGATTAATGGCCATGTATTATAGACGTGGCCGGCGCGCAGACCGGCGACCAACGCGCCGAGATAGATCTGAGTAAGAATGAGAACGAGAAGCGCGACCGCTCCGGCGCGGACCCATCCGCGTTGAGCGGCTTCCAAAGTCGGCGCGAGTGACCGCCGCGGAATTTGGTGATCGTCCCACCGCCACGCCGTCCAAACGAGCGCGACATAGATGAGGCAGGCAAGGATGAGATGCGTGGCCAAACGATATTGCGAAACTTCAACGCGACCCGCCAAGCCCGAAGCGACCATCCACCACCCGACCGCCCCCTGCAAAGCGCCGAGGCCGAAAATCGTCCATAGTGGCGCGCGCCGTCCCGGCGGTATCCGGCCGTTCCAAAGGAACCAAAGGAACGGCAGGAGGAATACGAATCCGATCGTTCGCCCAAGAATCCGGTGCGTCCATTCCCACCAATAAATCGTTTTGAACGCAGCGAGGCTCATGCCGGCGTTGAGCTCGTGGTACTGCGGGATGGCCTGATATTTTTCGAACTCGGTCTGCCATTGTGCTTCGTTTAAGGGCGGCACGACGCCCATGACCGGCTTCCATTCGGTGATCGACAGGCCGGATTCGGTCAATCGTGTCGCCCCGCCGACCAACACCATCGCCAGCACGAGCGCCGCAACGACGTAAAGCCACAGCGTGATCGCGCGCCCTCGATCGAACGCACGCAGATCGGAAACTTGAACTTGAGCCGTCATTGCCGGGGTCGCTTGTCGTAGGCTGGCGGACCATATAGTGGTCTCCCCTGCCCTCGCAACCATGTCACAGCTGAGCAATGTCGCACCGGGACTGTTCCGTTCCATGACAATGCGTCTCCGAAAGCTCTTTGGCGCCGTTGCACTATTCGTGTTGGTGATCGTTTGGGCGCTTATCGCGATGGCGCTGGCGCAGGTTCCAGCCATCCGCGACAACGCGTATCTTTCGGTGGCGTATTACGTGATTGCCGGCCTCGGCTGGGTTGTGCCGGCTATGCCGCTCGTGAGCTGGATGGGCGCCCCGCGCAGCACGACGAAGTCGTGAGCGAGATCCGAAATCGATCCTTACTACGCCGCACTGGCTTGTAGAAAACCCCTCCACATTGGCGTCGCCGCGCCAGACATCAACACCCGCACGTAGCGCATCTGCTGGTAGTCGCCGTGAAGTGAAAACCGCGGCAGCGCCGTCATAGAGCGCTTGTGCCTGGCGAACAGTACGCCCGGCCGTGCCGTGACTGCCGTCTTGAAGCCGATTTCGGCGGCGATTGCGAATTCGCGATTTCCCGCGGCAGCGCGGTCGCCATAGGGATAAGAAAAGTGCGCAGGCCTTACCGCAAGGGCCGCTTCGATAACAGAGCGGCTCAATTCCATTTCCGACCGCACCGCATCCTGCGAAAGCCTGGAGAGAGCCGGATGACTGACCGTATGCGCGCCGATAGTCACCAGCGGATCGGCCGCGAGCTCGGCGAGCTCCGGCCAGCTCATGCATAATTCCGCGCAGAGCACCGGGATATCGACATGATAATAGGCGGCGAGGCCGCGAATGATGCCGCGCATTTCGTTCTCGGTGGCGCGGCCGCGCAGCCACCAATAAAGCTCATCATAGAGCGCCTGCTTTTCGGCGACCGTGCCGCAGTCGAATGTGCGATCGCGCCCGCCGATGATCAGGCCGACGCGATTGTTACGCGCGATCACCGCTTCAAGCGCGAGCCACCACAATTCGCCGAGACGGTCGGGAAAGCTGGTCGGGATATAAACGGCGAACGGCACGCCTTCCTCCTTTAAAATGGGGTAGGCCCATTCGCGCAGATCGCGATAGCCGTCGTCGAAAGTAAGACAGACAAAACGGCGCTTAAAATCGCCCTCGACCATGCGCCGATGCATCTCGTCGAGGCTGATCAAATCCAGCCGCGAGCGGCGCAACCGCTGCACCAAACCAGCGAAAAATTGCGGCCTGACTTCGCGCGAGCGATTGGGTTGAAACCGGCCGGGTCTGGGCGGCCGAACGTGGCGCAGCGCCACAATGGCGCCAACGCCGCCGACCAATGGCCTCAGCGCAACGTGAGCGCCGCTGAAATATAGAGATTCCAAACCACCGCGGATGATCGATTGCCTTAGCCCCGACACGGAATTCCCTCTGGCGAAGCGGCCATCACCCTGACGTCATCGTCTTTTGACCCGCGGAATGATGGATCGCTGAATTGTCAAATGAGTCCGAAGCGCGCCGCCAATGCGGTGAACCATATCAGTCCGGCGAGACAAAGGCTGCAGAACACGGCGGCAGAACCGAAGTCCTTAATCCGGCGAATATCCGTGTTTTGCTCGGGCGTGACATGATCGGCGAGTTTCTCGATTGCGGTATTGAGGAATTCGACCGCAAGCACCACGATCAAGGCGGCGATCATGGCGACGTACCAGACCGCGCTCGGTGCCACGAGCAGGCCGAGCGGTACCGCCGCGACGAAAAGAATCGCTTCATCACGCAATGCCGGCTCGGTTTTAAACCCATCGGCGAGTCCACGCAGCGAATTTTGAGTGGCGTTGGTGAGGCGTTTCACGATTGATCCGATAAAGGAGAGCAGTAGGCTGAAAACCGAGGCACTTTACGTTGCGGCCTCGACTATGGCGAGCGGATGTTGCGGGCAATGTTACCGATGACGATAAGGCGCCGATGCCGGACCGCAGGGTCGCCCGATTTGGCGTATCAATCTCGGCGGCTCATGTCACAATGGATGCGCCGCACCGAACTCATTCAGTTCAATACGACGAATTTCGTTGATGGCTAGGCCGCGCTCCCGAAGGAGCCTGATAAGTCGTATTTTGGGTGCACAATCCGCCCGATCCAATGACGGTAGCGAGGCATTGCTGAAAAGTCGTGAACCCGCAATTCACGGCGCCCTCCTTATAGAGCGCGCACCACGGATAATTTTGAGCCTTAGCGGCGGTGGCGAGTACGGTCGCCACGATTGCGCTGAGTATGAACAGCGATCTCATCAATGAGGCTCGCGCATTCGAGGTCATATCCTTCGCTATAAACCGCCCGGCGCCGCGCTTTATTCCAATCCCCATGCTCGCGGAAACGCGCCAGGGTGCAGTCAAAAAAACCCGCCACACGGGGGCGTGCGGCGGGGAGGCGGAAGTTCGCAAAACAAGTTCGAGTGCTAACTGCGATCGGATGGATCAATTTTCAGTCTATGGGCGAACTGATGTCCGCGAATGACAGCGATCTGATGCGGAGAAGCCGGCATTCCGCCGAGCGTGAGCGCAGGGCCCGGCGGCTCTTCCTGGATAGGGCCCGGTCTGACAACTGACATCTGCAGCGGACTGATGGGGAAGCCGGTCACTTCGTATTGTGGCAGCTGTCCCGCGGATGCTGTTGCTGCTCCGAACGCTAGCATCGCCAGTGCAGTGATCGAGATTCGCTGAAATTTGGACATCGCTATCTCCTTTTGATTTGGCATGCCCAACCTTTAGCGAATCCATACTCCCTGGCAGTTTTGCCGCGCGTGTTCTCGGTTGTGGGGACTAGCACGCGAGTCCGCCGAGTTCTTTTGTTTTCGGGTTGGCGTGTTGCGCGTTTCCATACGCAATTGCCGGTTCTGTAACTTTGTAAATCTTGGTGTGACGGCGACCGTGCGCGGGTCGCATCCGGTCAGCGCGACGGCGAAACTCCGGCGACTCCGTGACGTGCTCTCGCAGCCGAGCTGACGAATGCGGTGGACAAGTGGATAAAGGCTGAGCGAGCGATCGGAAGGGACCGGCCGCTGCGCCGGTCCTCCATCTTTTTCGGAATCTTCGAACGCGCGCGGGATTGCTGCAGCCTTCCGGAACTGCCCGAAGTTAAGCGAAAAGCTCAATCGACGCTGAGGCCCGCCGAAACGCTATTTCGTACGTGCGCCAGCTGCACTTTTGTCAACTGCCTTCGCAGCCTCCGCAGTCTGTGCGACTTGCTCAGATGCGACGCCGGGTGGCTGAGCCGGCGGCGCAGAACTACCCCAGCAGCTATAGACCCAGCCCCAAGCGGGCGACCATACCCAGCAGGATGGGGCGCAGCCTCCACAGCCTCCGCAGCCTCCGCAGGCAACGCAGCCGACACAGCCTCTAAAGAAGCCTCCGCATCTGCAGCGTCCGCCAAAACCGGGGTGACAGCCCCAGGGGCCACCGGGGCGGACACCGATGCCGCGGCCCACGACGCCGGGGTGGACGCACCCGGCGCCCATGCCGCCACAGCCACGACAGCCACAGCCACCGCCGCGCCACACCCTCGGCAACCACCGCAGCCGAAGGCCACTCTTTGGCCAGGCACAGGGGCGCCAGTATTTTCCTTGTCGAAGACATAGAAGGTCGCCAAGCTCACGTCGGCGATTTCCTCCTCGCCAAGAAAGACTTCGTGGCTCTGTACGGTCGGCGATGTATTGGCGCTCGCTTCGCCTGTTGAGGCGCACGCGCCGCCTGCCATCGAGAGAGATACCCCGGCGAACCCCAGTGCGGGTAAAGCCTTACTTCGACGCTTGCTTTTCGAAGAGCGCTTCGACATGGCACAATTCTCCCACCTACTTGAGCCTCTAAGTCCAATCGCTCATACGACTACTCGTTCCGCGTAGACACCGGCATAAGCGTCAAAAAGAGCGTAAGCACGGCGGATCGCGGGCCGATTTGCGAAGCTACCGGAGCGCACGAGAAGGCCCTAAAATAAGGCGAGCGCGGCAAGCTCGAAAAGGAGACCGCAATGCCTACGAGGAGATTCAAGCGGCTGGCCCTGGCGCAGCTTTTAGGGGTCGGGTGCGCAGTCGTGCTTGGCGGCAGCGTTCTAATCGAACTTGCACAAGCTCAGCAGCAGTTCGTGCCCCCGCCGCCGCCGCCGGTGCCATCGCCGCCGGCTCCGGTCGTCAATCCGCCCAGCCCCAACAGAACCGTGCCTCAACCAAGTTACACACCGGTCGCGCCGACAACACCAAGCGCCGCTCCGGGAAACGAGACTACGTCGCCTGCACCTTCGCCCGCGACCACGCCTGCGAAGGAAACCCAACCAACAAAGCCTCGCGAGAGCGAGCAAACGCATGTCGCACAAACACGAGCAATCCACCACCATTACTACCGAGGCCACCCAGCGGCACCTGTCGTTTACCGCTGCGGCTCTTACGGTTGGGGCTTTTACGGTTGTGTTCGCACTTATGCGTGGGCGTTTCCGTGTCAATATTACAGCGCTTACTGCTATCCATATTACGGGCTCTATGGGCGCCATCGCTGTTGACCCGTCTCGTGTTGAAGCCGCGCTTATTGCGACCAACTTGGCGAGATCGCTTAGCGAAACTGCATGACGAAACTGCTGAGCTATCGGAGGCCGCGCAGAGGCGGCAACCGGTGCCGGAGTTGCGGGCGATATGACCGATTACTATAGTTGCCGCCATCGGAGCGTGGCGCAGCCCGGTTATGCCGCCCCCAACTTATAGGCACGCCTCCAGTCCAGCATCTTAGGTCCGACGATGAAACGAATTTTCATAGCCCTCGCGCTTGCCTTCGCGCTGACAGGCGTGATGGTGGTCGCGACCGTCGCGCTGCGGCTGGTGTTGCATCTTGAGCGGCAGGCAAGGCACCCGCACACAGAGGCGCTTTTGCGGTCTTTGGCCACACCGATAACGCTTCGGCCGACATCGAAATCCAAAGTCCGTTGTAGGGACTGAGCAAAGCTGCTTCGCGAGCACACGTCGCCCATCGCTCCTTGAGCGTGCGGCCACATCAACGACGCGGTGATCGCGCTGCGGCTGGTGTTGCATCTTGAGCGGGTGCCTTGCCTGCCGCAAAAGCGCCTCTGTGTGACCGAAATCACTTCGCTAGACCGAGTGTGTGAGTATTTTTCACTCATCCGTGCTGGGCGGCTGAGGGGCTTAGATGCGTCGTAACGGTAAAGCAATGGCGAACGAGATAAAATATCCGTACGTCGTTGAGGTTGCCGTCGCTGGGGACGCACTGGACATCGAATTGGGCCGGGAGATTATGCAGTTTCATAAGTCGCGGCACATTCAGCCGCGATACGGACATAGAATCAAAACTAGGCGAGGCCAATATTATTATCGTTGGTGCTTTTCCGATCTATCGACCGCTCACGCGTTCGTCGAAGGGTTTGGTGGAGAGTTCTTCAAACCCAGCGTTTGAATTCCGACCAAAGTGACGCACCCTCGGGATGAGGCCCGGCGAATTGCGGCGCACTTTGCGAAACTGCCCGAGCTATTGCGCAAGCCTTGAAATTGAGCGAGGCCGCCCACCCCGGACGGCCTCGCGTAGCAGAGATGTCCCGCTATCCCCCGACGACGGGACGAGCAAATCCTACCGCGAATTGTGTGCATGCAAGGGCCAATCATATGGCGTCGATTGAATTTTCCGGGGTGTTGCGAGCTGGCAACTATTCAGAGGCCGCAGCGACGCCGTCACGTTGAATTTGCGCGACGTATTCATACCTAATTGTCAACTAGGCCTGGCTGGGCGGCCTTCCTCAGCCCCCAGCCCCCCCCTGGCCGCTCAGCCTTAGAAGCCTAACTTTGAGCAATAAACTTCAAGCAACCCCAAGCGCGCGTACCCTGGCTTGGGGTTCTTTTTGTTGTGCCTCTAATAGCGGCCGTTTGTGCCCGTTCTGCGCGCACGGGTGCTGTGTCGTGGCACGTACATGTACACGCTTCTGGGGTGTGCAGGCGCAACATATGCCGGTGTCCATTGTGGGTCAGAACCACAGTATACCCTGCACGCCGGGGCCTCGGGATTACAATTGCACCACCCCTGTGGCTCCATAGCGATTGCCGTCGTTGCGATTGCCATGCCGACGCCCAGAATCACCAATGCTGTTGTCAATCTAATCATTGCTCGGGTTCTCCTTAAAGCGCCAATCAGAAGTCGCAAAGTCGATCTGACTGAGCATTGATCTAACTCAATGTCGCCTTGCGCCGTTTCCCGCCGCGCCAGTTTAACCAAGGAAACACTTAAGGAGATTTACGGTATTTAAATTTGAGCGCCACATCGTAAAATCCAGAACAGTGTCGCTAACAAGGGGATGTGATTATGAAGATGATAGCTCTATTGACGGCAGTGGCGATGACTCTCTTTAGCGTCGCGGCCTCTGCACAAACCTACGGTGGACCGTACTACGGCAAGGGCAAAGCCCCGCCGCCGCCGCCGGTTGTTACCAAAGGCTGAGCAAGCGATTTAAAGGGACCGGCCATTGTGCCGGTCCTTTATCTTTTTGGAGGCCGCCTACTTTATCGTTTCGGATCACAGCGACAAAAGCTCGCTTTAGCCTGGACGGCGTTCGGCGGCGAACCAACGCTTCTCTAGCGATGTTCGGCATTCTTCGTACGCACGCGACCCCAGCGCTGCACCTGACGATTGGCATCGCGCGCTATCACTGGCTGCCCTATCCTTCATTTGTGAAATGACATTCGCGCGATCATGCGGCGTGATTTCCCAGGCGCATGAACTAAGAATAAGGCCCAATAGGGCAATACTGACCCAATGCGGCGTTGCTCGCATTGTGACTTTCTTCGGCGCATTTCAAAGATGCAGCAGATTTGAAAATACACCTCGGACTGGACACGAATGCGATGGCCGAGAAGGATTTCTTAATGATTGGTTAACGTCGCGAGCGTTGATTGTGGGCATTGGCGTTCGTGAAAGATGGCCAGCACTGAGTGCCAGTGCTGGCCAGTTACCCGGCACCCGTTGAACAGGAGGTGCGATTATTCGACGATGATTATCTTGCTGACGTTGGTTTGGTAATGCTCCGACGCGCCAAAGAGCTGTTAGCGGAGACCAGCGTCTACGGTCTTCGGCCAAGCTACTCACGAAGGATGAGGCGCGAAACAACAGTCGGTCTCTCAATCGCTGTTTTGCCGCCGTTGAGTGTGGGTGTATGTTTTTGGGAAGATGCTGACGACCTTGAAGGGTCTCACGATTGTTGCCGCGACGATTCTCGCAGGTGGAACGTCGTTGGCTATGGCGCAAAGCATTCTCCCGTGGGAATACGTTGTTGCGCCGGGGGTGTTCATTGCGCGGCCGGGATACGGTGTACCGCCGGGGTATGTTGTTGTACCGCCCGGTTACGCCGTAGTGCAGGCGTATTTTGCACCGCCGGGATGCAATCCATCATGGTATGTGGGAGGCTACCACGGCGCTTGCTGGCACAAAATAATTCACACCACGAACCGTTACTGATGCCGCAGAGCGCGGCGGATTGCGGTGAACTTTGCAAAGCTGGTTCGGTCCCGATCTCGATGTACCAGGACCCTCAAGAATAATGAATTTTGCTGGCAAATTTATGTCTGTAACTGATATGTTTGGAACAAGGGTGTTGTCAGAAGGTGAGTGAAAGTAATTGACCAAACAGACAGATAACACCAAATGGAACGAACTTAGGCGGGCGATTTCGCGGCGGGATGCCGAAATCGCACGGCTGCGGACAGTGCTGCGGGAAGCAAAAGAAGATATAGAAAATAACGATGAAGCTGGTGCTTACCTCATCATAAAAAGCACTCTCAATCCGTCGAATCCTCGATCGGCCGCAGGCGGTCGGCGCAGCGATCACAGCTGAGTCAAAATGACTCATTGGTCTATCGGTAGCTGAGCTTCTATCCGCCTTGGTGGAGGGGGGATGATGCCATGAACACAGAGATCGCTGCGGAGCGAATTGGGTGGAGCTTACTCGCTGTCGCGGCCGCTCTGATAATTTTCGTTGTTCTTTTTGGATAAACGTCGCAGGGGACGTACTCAGGGTGGCCCCTCAAGTGAGGTGGTGTCGCAGCTTAAGCGCGGCAGCAACCCCGAGCGCGTGTACCCTTGCTTAGGGCTCTTTTTTTGGCACCTTTCCGTCACATCGGAACTGTTGCAATCGTCTCACCTGTCCCGCGCCAAGCGGTTGCCGGTATCAAGCCTTGGAGTGCGCCATCATGCAGCTGTACAGGATCGCGTTCGCCTTCCATGGCAAGCCGCAAGACATAGCGCGCCAACTCGTCTGGCTTCACCGTCGTGTTGCCAATCGACTTGAGCGTAAGCCACGCTTCATCAAAAGCCGACTCCAAGACGATGAGCGTCTGAGGATCGAACCATTGTGGAACCCGCGCATGGCTCCATCCCCCATTTTTGATTCTTTGAAGGTCGGCGCAAAGTTGGCCAAGTTTGTGACATGAGAGAGTCGATGCTGCGGCTCGCCCTCAAGAACCGCACTCGGGCTTATCACCTTGTACACAGGCATTTATTGATTGCTAATGGTGACGCTGGCAGGACTTGAACCCGCAACCTCCCCCGCCCCGGTAAACAAGGACGCTCTCTCCCCCTTGAGCTACAGCGTCGACACGATTTCTACCATGTTGACTAGCGTTCGCCAAATAAAGGGAAGTCTCAATGTCGAACGTGGGTG
>JBAPZR010000752.1:0-3154 GCA_049285335.1 Xanthobacteraceae bacterium
GGATGCACGTCAGTTACACCCAGGATTATTTGACCGCGGTCGGCGTTACAGCCGGTTCGCAAACCATCAGCGCCGACCGCGCAGGCTTTACCGCGGGCGTTGGCGTCGAATACGGCATGACTGAAAATCTCTCGGGCAAGATCGAATTCGACTTCTACGATTTCGGCACCCAAAATTATAACTTTGTGCAAACTCCCGTGAGCGTCCAGTCCAATATGTACGCGCTGATCGTGGGCCTCAATTACCGGTTCAATTGGACGGCTGCTGCACCGGGGCCTGTCCTCCCACCACGCTGATAGCCGCAGCGCGAATACCTACTCTCGCTCCAACGAATGTCGCCTCGAGGAGAACCCGCGTCGTGATCGGGCGCTGCCTCGCAGTATTGCCAGGCCGATCGCGATGAAATTTCGAGATTTGCCCGGCCATTAGTGCACGACATTTGCGGGCATAACTGTTCTCGCCGCCCTGGCAAAAGCCTAGCGTTCTCACTATGTTCGGAGCACCACCTGACCGCAGTTGCCGGGCTCCGCGATCCACTCGTTCCCGGAGGCGGCCAATCGCGTCAGCGCGATGGCGCCGCCTCAAGCGGCAATGCAAACTGCTTTCAGGATTTGTGCGAACGCGTCTTGGTTCCGACGATGTTGGTTCCAACAAGAGCAGTGCGCCGCGAGCGGATGAGTGAATGAACGACCTGTTCGATAAGGCGCCCAAGGCGTCGCAAAATCGCGGTGCGCCAGAGCGGGCCACGCAAGGTCGCGGCACGGGCGACCGCCGTGTCATCGCGATCCGCGGCGCGCGCGAGCATAATCTTAAAGATATCGATATCGATATTCCGCGCGACCGTCTGGTGGTGTTCACCGGACTCTCGGGTTCAGGCAAATCATCGCTCGCCTTCGACACGATCTATGCCGAAGGGCAGCGCCGTTACGTCGAGAGCCTGTCGGCCTATGCCCGGCAATTCCTGGAAATGATGCAAAAGCCGGACGTCGACCAGATCGACGGCCTGTCGCCTGCGATTTCCATCGAGCAAAAAACGACGTCGCGCAATCCGCGCTCGACCGTCGGCACGGTCACCGAGATTTACGACTATATGCGCCTGCTCTGGGCGCGCATCGGCGTACCCTACTCGCCGGCGACCGGATTGCCGATCGAGAGCCAGATCGTGTCGCAAATGGTCGACCGCATCATGGCGCTCCCCGAAGGCACGCGCATTTATCTGCTCGCGCCCGTGGTTCGCGGCCGCAAGGGCGAATACCGCAAGGAACTCGCCGACTTCATGAAGAAGGGCTATCAGCGCGTCAAAATCGACGGCAAGTTCTACGAGATTGCCGACGCGCCTGCGCTCGACAAAAAGTTCACGCACGACATCGACGTCGTGATCGATCGTCTCGTTGTGCGGCCTGATATCACGACGCGGCTTGCGGATTCGCTTGAACAGGCGCTCAAACTCGCCGATGGCTTGGCCGTTGCGGAGCTGGCGGACGGCGCGCCGCCAGAGTCTGCTTCTCGCCTCGAAAGCGGGAAATCGAGCGAAAAAACTAAGCTCGCGGCGGCGGCCGCCGCCGACGCGAAGCGCCTCGTGTTTTCGGAGAAATTCGCCTGTCCGGTATCCGGCTTTACCGTCCCGGAAATCGAGCCACGGCTGTTCTCCTTCAACAATCCGTTTGGCGCCTGCCCGAAATGCGGCGGGCTTGGTGTCGAGCAACACATCGATCCCGATCTCGTCATCCCGGACAAGGACCGCACCTTGCGGCGCGGCGCCATATCGCCATGGGCGAAATCGAGTTCGCCCTACTACGTGCAAACGCTGCTCGCGCTCGGCAAGCATTACCGTTTCACCCTCGACACCAAGTGGAAGGATCTGCCGAAAAAGACGCAGGACGCGATCCTCCACGGTTCAGGCGACACCGAAATTCGTTTCTCCTACGACGACGGCATCCGCGCCTACGACACGCGACGCCCCTTCGAAGGCGTTGTCACCAATCTCGAACGTCGCTACCGGGAAACCGACAGCGATTGGGCGCGCGAGGAAATCGCCCGCTATTTCACCGACGTGCCGTGCGACGCCTGCAAGGGCTACCGGCTCAAGCCCGAAGCGCTCTGCGTGAAGATCGACGGACTGCATATCGGCGAAGTATCCAATATGTCGGTGAAAGGCGCGGCGAAATGGTTCACCGAGCTGCCGGCGAGGCTCACGGCCAAGCAGAACGAAATCGCGGTGCGGGTGCTCAAAGAAATCCGCGAGCGCTTGAGATTTCTGATCGATGTCGGCCTCGAATATCTGACGCTGGCGCGGGCTTCCGGCACGCTCTCGGGCGGCGAAAGCCAGCGCATTCGCCTTGCGTCCCAGATCGGTTCGGGACTTACGGGCGTCCTCTACGTGCTAGACGAGCCTTCCATCGGGCTGCATCAGCGCGACAATGCGCGCCTTCTGGAAACGCTCAAGCGGCTGCGCGACCTTGGCAATACCGTGATCGTGGTCGAGCATGACGAAGATGCCATCCGCTCCGCCGATTTTGTGCTCGACATCGGCCCCGGCGCCGGCATCCATGGCGGCCACATCGTGGCTCAGGGCGGGATCGCCGATCTGATCGCGGCGCCGCAATCCTGGACCGGGAAATACCTTTCCGGCGAACTGGTCGTGCCCATTCCGGAGCGGCGGCCGAAAAACTCCAACCGCGTCCTCAAAATCGTCGGCGCGCGCGGCAATAACCTGAAGGACATCACCGCCGAAATCCCGCTCGGACTGTTCACTTGCGTCACCGGCGTTTCCGGCGGCGGCAAATCCACCCTCCTTGTCGACACGCTCTACAAGGCGCTGGCGCGGCGGCTCAACAATGCGAGCGACGCTCCTGCCCCGTACGAACGCATCGAAGGCGTCGAGCATCTCGACAAGATCATCGACATCGACCAGTCGCCGATCGGGCGCACGCCGCGATCCAATCCGGCGACTTATACCGGCGCGTTCACGCCGATCCGCGAATGGTTCGCAGGCCTGCCGGAATCGCGCGCGCGCGGCTACGAGCCGGGGCGTTTTTCATTCAACGTCAAGGGTGGCCGCTGCGAGGCCTGCCAGGGCGACGGCGTGATCAAGATCGAGATGCACTTTCTGCCCGACGTCTATGTCACCTGCGACGTCTGCAAGGGCAAACGC
>JBAPZR010000753.1:0-4357 GCA_049285335.1 Xanthobacteraceae bacterium
ATTGGCGCGACGAGACCGCTCAACTTCCAGATCAGAAATCCTCCTGAGATCAGGACAAGAACTGCAAAAATGAGGTGAAAAACCCGGCGGCGAACTTTGCGTCCCTGTTCTTTCTCTTCGAAGTCCTGATCGGGACTCATTCGACTGAAACCTTATCTGTGGTAATCGCTCTCTGGATCAACTGGTTAGTTGAGCGCAGCCGATCGCCGACCATGCGGGCCAGAGCACGATATATTTGACAGGCAGTCTGGGGATCCCGCTGAATCAATTGGCTGAGGTCGTTGCGATAAAGTGCCAGAGTGTGGGTCCGCTCGAGCGAACGGGCATTCGCCGATCGCGGCGCTTCATCCAGCAGGGCCATCTCTCCAAAAAACGCACCTCTCTCAAGAATGGCTAAGGTCGTCGCACGATTTTCGCGGTGCATTTCAATTGCAACACTGCCGTCTAGAATCAAAAATAGCGCTGCACCTGGCTGCCCCTCCTCAAAAATTAATTCGTCGATTTCATATCTGCGTTCAAACAGAATACTCGAAACGGCTTTGAGCTGCCGATCCAACAGTTCGTTGAAGAAAGGCACCGTCTTTAGGAATTTAATGCGATCTAATTCAGGGCTTGAACGCTTCCATCGGTCCAGCGTTTCCCAAAGAAGTCTATCCGCGACAGGTTTCCGAGCGGACATGGACGCTAAGCCAGCAACGAACGCGGAAACAACAACACAAACGTAAGGGCCATGGCGCGTTCTTTTTTAACTACACAACTGAAGGGCGACCTGCTTCGTAGCAGGCCATCCAGGATAGTTGTAGGCGAGAACTTTGAATTTGATACAAGTCAAAAAGGACCGCCTCATCGCGTAAAAATCAAATAAGCGTGCCATGCCCGCTTTGGATCATTAGCGAAAAGGCGCGAGCGGAGCGTAGTAATGCACGCTCCGGCCAAACGGCGTCCGTCGCGCTCCTAATCGCCAGTATCCCCATTCCGTTTGATTTCGTTGTGAAGAACGCATCGAAGATGTGGTCGATGTCCTTTGGATCGATACCGGTTCCACTGTCTGCGACCGATATCAGCACGTCGTTTGGCGGTTGAACTTCGGACTTCACCGTCAGCACGCGCGGTCGATATGTGACGTCTTTCATCGCGTCGGCTGCATTTCTGACCAGATTTAAGATGACCTGCTGCAGCTCGCCCCTGTGCCCCAGCACCGGCGGAAGCTGCGGGTCCAAATTCGTTCGCAAAATGATATTCTGCGGCCGCAGTTCGTCCCGCAGCAGATACAGCACGCTAGTGATGAGATCGTTCAGATTGAGCTGAGTTCTCTCTGTTTGTTCCTTTTTGAACATGGCCCGGACGCTGTCGATTACCTCGGCGGCGCGGTTGCCGTCTTTGACCACGTTTTGGAGCGCCGCGCGCGTTTCCTCGAGATTTGGTTCGGCCGCCCCCAGCCAGCGCAAGCCGGCTCGCACATTCGTGACCATTGCAGCCAACGGCTGTTTCATCTCATGCGCGATCGACGCCGACAACTCGCCCGCCGTCGCGATGCGGTTCATGTTGGTAAGTTCTCCAATACTGCGGCGCGCGAGAACTTCTGCATTGCGGCGACGCCGATGCTCAAAGGCCAGACCGGCGATTAACGCCGATTGCAGCAGAAGTGCGGTACCAATCAGCATGATTTGCCATCGGTATTGCTCCCACGCTGTCGGCAGGCGGAAGCGCACAATGCTGTTTGGCGGGAGAAGGGCTTCACTGATATTCCATTTCTTCAGCCCCCTCCAATCGTACTCTGGGGCTCCAAATCCCATGGGGGGAGTATTTATGCCGCTTGGTGCTGCGCCCTTCAGAATGCGGACGGCTACGCTAGCCGCCTGACGGCCCAAAGCGTCGGTTGGGTTCAAAGGGCCACCAACAATTCCGTGACCTAACTCATAATCGCCGAAACCAAAAATTGGTGCGTTGGCGACCTCGCGGAGTGCGGCGAGCGCTTGACCTTGAACGTGCGGAACGCCCTGCGCATCAACGGTGAATAGAAAATAGAAGATTGAGGTTTGCGGTGGCAGTCTTGCGGCTTTGCTCAAAACTTCCGTCAAAGACAAATCGTTGGTCCAGGTGAAATTCACCCGATTTGTGAATGTTTGATATTCGCGACGTAGAAAGGTGAGCCAATATTGTTCAAGCGACGAGTTCCCGACGACCACTAATCGGGCCGTAGCCGCAAGATGTTGTCGATATATTGCCGAAGATCGAGAGCAAGCCCAACGGTTGCATCGTTTGCGGTAAGCTTAGCTTTGTCGATGCGTTGCTCTGCCACTCCTGTCATCAGGATCGGCGTGGATGGGAATAACGATGATCGCTGACGCTGAGCAAAGCTAGCTGCCGGGCCGCCCATACCTATCATCAGATCGAGCTTGTGCTCGGAAAAAAGCGCGCGAAGATATTCAACAAGTGGCTCTTCGTCTTGGGGCTTGTCGAACCGTGCCGTGAAGACCGATGCTTCGTAAAGATCGATCGGGTCCGGTGAGAGCTTGTAGAGTTCAGTGCGTAAACTTGTGGCCGTCTCATCCCACGGTGAATAGTCGGTGCCGAACGAATGCAGCAGAAGGACGCGCCGCAGGTCCGCAGTGGCAGCTCAATCGAACATAATATGACGATCGGTATGATCCACGCCGCGCTCCATATCAAGATGATCCTGTGCCAGATCGTGCGGGACATCTGAAGACGGGCTTTCCCTTGAGCTCCCGTCGACCACCTTGGATCTTAGCTTGCGAGCGGGGATATAAACAAGAACTGCCCAAGTCCGCTTTGGGCCATTAGCAGACATTGAGGCGCGTCTGTCCGGTGTTTCAAAAGCGGACATTACAGAGCGCGGCGGGGATGCCCGCTTTGTGTGCCAGTCAGCTCACAACGAGTCCCCAGACAGGGTATTGCAGTCGGAGATCTTGCCTGAGTTGAAACCGTTCAAGAACCAACGCTTGCGCTGCGCCGAAGTGCCGTGGGTGAAGGCATCCGGCACTACATAGCCTTGCGTTTCTTTTTGTAGCCGATCATCGCCGATGGCTGAGGCGGTTTGTAGCGCCTGATCGACGTCACCGGGGTCAAGGAAGCTGTGCTGTTGCTGGGCGTGATTGGCCCATATGCCGGCGAAGCAATCGGCTTGTAGCTCAACGCGGACTTGAAGCGCATTCGCATCCGCCTGACTCGATGCAGCCTGCTGTGCTTGAGTCACGCGCGGCAGGATGCCGAGTTCGTCCTGCACGTGATGGCCGACTTCGTGGGCGACGACATAGGCTTCAGAGAATTGGCAGGCTTTGCTGTTCGAGCAGCCGCCAAACTTATTCTGCAGATCGTTGAAGAACGAGGTGTCGAGATAAACGCGCTGATCCCGCGGACAATAAAATGGGCCCATCGCCGACCTCGCAAACGCACAGGGGGTCGGTTCGGAGCCGGAAAAGAGCCGCAGCTTCGGCGGATGATAGGTACGCCCATTGGCAGCGAAGATCTGCGTCCAAACATCTTCCGTGCTGCCCAACACTGCGGCTACGAATTGACCGGTCTGGTCGTTTGGCGTGCCGGTCTCAACCTCGGGCGCTGGGCCCGTCTGCTGCGTGGCCTGTCCACCACCGGTGAGGATCTGGGCGCCCCCAATGAGGACGCTCGGATCGATACCGAGCGCCCAGCCGATCAAGCCCAGAATGATGACCATGCCGATGCCGAGACCGCCACCACCGCCGGGTATGCCGCGCGACGCGCTCGCCTCGCGGTCATCCTCGACGTTGGTACTGCGGCGCAAATCATCCCAGCGCATATTTCTCTCCGTTCGGTATTTCAGCCGTCCCGTTGGTAACGACTGCCCGGCTATCCCCTCAGTCTAATCGCGGCGGCTCGCCGGCGCGTTCTCTGAGTTCACGCATCTTGGCATCGTACCAAAGACGAAGAAGGTACGTGAACCTCGAATTTCCGGTGGCGATCGGACCGCAGAAAAGAAGAAAAATGATATTTAAGACCAGCCCTAGCCCAGACAGCCAAGCTATCGACCGTTCCGTTCCCGGGACACTTCCGATATGAAGGGCATGAAAAATGTAGACCGTCCCGAGGACGGATGCGACAAGCAAGAAAAAACGCAAAATCCGCATTGCACTTACTCATTGTGCTCGAGAGGTACTCGCGGTGTCTTGTTCAGCGTCGGCGTCTAGACAGGGATTATCGTGTTCCAAATGGACAGCACGGCTCAAGCCCTCAAGCCATAAATGATCAGCGTCGGCAGCCGCCACGCCGCAATGAAAAATAATGCCCACGAAACAATCAGCAAAAGATACGTTGTCCAGGATTCGAGTAGCCTAATTTTGACGTTAGACCGGTCAAATTC
>JBAPZR010000754.1:0-1891 GCA_049285335.1 Xanthobacteraceae bacterium
GAATGAAGTTGGCCGGCGGCCTGAGTGGTTAGAAAAGCTAAAGGTTGACTTCGCTGAGAAGGTTATTCCGGCCGGTCGCTTCGAACGACGATACGCTGCGTTTGCTGTTAGCGCCACAAGGCGTGGGCAACGCGGGTACTTCCGAGCGCTGCACGACCAAATCCAAAACGGCGGTGCCGAGGCGATGTTCTACGAACTTCGGTCGATGGATTTAGAGGGCTGGCATCCCCGTGAGATCCCCGAGGCACTCCTAACGAACTCGACTCTACAAAAGCAACAGAGCTACAATCTCCCGCCAACGGAGCAGTGGTATGTGGAGCTGTTGCATTGTGGCAGGCTTCCGCTACCTGTGGATGGTAAGCCCCATACATCCCTTACAAAAGATTTGATCGAGGACGCAATCTCGCACGTTCCGCGATTGCGCTGGGAGTTGAGTGACGTTGCCTTGCGCAACTTTCTCATCAATCAAGACGCGATTGGCGTTGTCTGCACAAAGTACCGTTGCGCCTCCAACAATGGTTGGACATTCCCACCACTCAGCGAGTGCCGCGAGGTTTGGTCGAAGCTTTACGGCCCAACCGAATGGGACACCGATATGAACGACTGGGGCGTGGATGAACCACCTAAACGGAGGCCCAAGGTGGCGGAGCCCAAGGCTGACAACGTTGTCGCTATCAAGCCGGGCGCCAGCTGGCGGAGGTTTCGATGATGGATGGAGGGCTCGAGGGCAAAAGTGGAGGGTATGGACCCCAATGTTTTCTTTCCGTTTCTATAAGTTTGTTTGGGTTTACCAGCACTCCACACCCTCCATACCTTCCACACCCTCCACTTTCTAAGAAAAAGTAATAAACAATGGTGGACGCAGTCGACGAGGTGCTCAACCGTATTGAGCTACAAAGGGTAGAGCCCGACCTGCCCGAGGGCATCATGGCGCTGCCGCTCTTGCAGATGGCTTATCGTGGCAAGGTGCAGCTAACACTACAGCAGATGAGGGCGGCGATTGAAAGCCTGCCTTATGAAACGCCGAAGCTAAGTGCGACCGCTATCGCGACGATGGACGGTCTGACGTTCGCCGAGGCCTTAGAGCGATGTATCGAAAGATCGAAAGCCCCGCCTCCATTATTGAACGGCCCAGTCGAACCACTACCTGCCAGTGAGATGAAAGCGCCGATGGCACGATATCGACGTTTCTAATTGGACGATGCCTTTGGGCCTTGGATACCAGTGGCCCGAGGAGAACCCTCCATGAATATGTATGGGGGAGATTAGGAAGATGGTGAATTGATCTACCCGACTATCACTGACGAGAACATGCCCACAGCCGAGGAGATGGAAGCCAATAACAGGCGCATTCGGGAGAGCTACGCTCTGTGGATGTTCGATGATAATTATGATGAGAACGCGTTGTTGGTACGCGATGCAAGGGCGACGGTGCGCCGATGGCCAGAACTATTCAGATATTAAAATGGGCGAGGCCATTGCTGACCTCCCACCTAACGAGATGCTGTGGATGTAGTTTAGTCGTCGTTGCCGTCCTGCGCTGGTGCGCCAATGTCGTGATCGATCACGCCATCACACCCTGCATCGCTATTTCAACGCAACTACAAATCCGATTAAGCCGAGGATCGCCCAAACAACAATCATTTCTGGTGTAGTCATCGCGTTCTCCCCTGAACCACGTTGACTTCCAGCTAAGCAAAACTTGCCACCGCCCAGAAAGTTCCAAGAATTATCGAAGGTGGAAATGTTGAACTCTTTCCCAACCAAACAAGGACTTACGTTGCTAAACGTCATCCACCGCACTCAATTTGCTTTAAATCAAATCGCTAATGTTAGAACTACTATAAAAGTGGGGCCGGTTCTCCCAGAGAGCCCGGCCCCGACCTTGGAC
>JBAPZR010000755.1:0-2073 GCA_049285335.1 Xanthobacteraceae bacterium
CCCCTAAACCTCCCGTCTTGGTGCAAATCTGAGCAGAGAACCCGGTGACGATGTGATGCGAATGACAATTGCCGCGTTCTTTGCGGCGACGTTCACGATATCAGTCTCTGCGCAGGAATTCTTGGCGGGGTCGGGCTTGCCGGCCGTCGCCTTTCCAAAAACCCGATCGGCCGATCGCGAACATCGTTAGCCCAATTTGGCACGACGAAAAGGAACGCGACGACGTCGGCGAGCCAGCCCAGCTCGTGCAACTGCTCGGCATCAAATCGGGAATGACCGTCGCGGACATCGGAGCGGGCAGCGGGTATTACGTCGTACGGCTATCCCCTATTGTCGGTCCCCACGGCCGCATCATCGCAGAAGATGTCGTACCCGAATATTTGCGGAGTCTGCGCGATCGGGTGCGTGACTTGGGATTGCAAAACGTCGTAATCGGCTTTGGCGAACCACACGATCCAAGATTGCCGGTTGACTCGCTCGACGTTGCGATCCTGGTGCACATGTATCACGAGATCGCCCAGCCCTATGGTCTGCTGTACAATCTCGTCCCTGCGCTCAAGTCTGGCGCGCGCGTCGGCATTGTCGACGCCTACGGGCCGACGTCGGAGCATGGTACTCCACCGGACCTCCTACACTGTGAACTCGCAGCCGTAGGATATCGCGAAAACCGCCTCGATCGACTCACAGGTAGCAACGCCTATCTGGCGATTTTCACGCCGCCGTCTGTTGCCAACCGGACGCGGCCGGAAGCTATGGTCGCGTGCAAGGTGCCTTAGCATCCGCAATGTCGCGAGCGGGCCGCGCAGGCGCAGCGGCCTTCAAAACGCTTGCGGTAGGTCGGGTGCGATATAGCCTGGGTCTATCTTCGACCGGCTCGAAAAACGGGACTTTGCCATGCTTCGCCTTGGTCGGTTTGCTTTTACATTAGCGCTCGTCCCGGCAAGCGTCGTTTTTGCTGCAGAGTCCATGGCGCCGAGCGAGATTCAGGCAACCTTCTTCACGGGCCAAGCCTTCACGGCCACAACGCCTTCCGGCACTAAATTCAAAATGACCTTTACGCCCGACGGAAAGATGACACGTGAACCTCTTGCGGAACGCGGCAACACGAGCACCGGCATATGGAAACTCAGCGCGAAGGGTTTTTGCACGACCTGGAATCACTCAAAGCCTAGTTGTTTCACCATTGTTCCTAGTGGAGAAAATAAATGGTCGGTTCAAAGAATCGCAACCACCATCGCGACTACAGTTGCAGTCTGGTCGAAATAAATGTTCGGCCATTCGGTTGGCAAAGCGCACTGCGATGTCTGCTTTGTGCCACAAGCGGACATCACAGAGCACTGGCAACTGGGCGATAGCGTGCACGATCATGCGTGCAAGGTTGCTAGCGTACTGGCAGCCTTGCTGCCTTTAATCCCTCATGAAAGAGGACCGAGATGAACGAAGAAGACGCCGAGCTATGGAATAGACTGGTCGAGATGGCCAACAAAGTTAGCGACGGCCACCTCACAGTTATGAAGTTCAAGACGAATTGACGTGTGGGCTTCTTCACGCCCAATGAGCGCAAGGACCTCGACTTGATGCCGGTGGGCAAGACCTTTGCCGACTCAGCGCGCATGGCACTGGGGAATCCCGCCATCGGACCACCAGAGATTGGCGCAGAAGAACTGTGGCCGACATCGCGGCCGCGTGCGCCGAAATAGATTATTCCTGGGAGGTAGCAAGCGCAACGAACGGCAACTGCACAATCCATCATGCAGCGAGTGCAATAAGACCGACATTGATGCCCACCGCAGAGCCGATAAGATGACGGCGACAAAACCGATAATGGCGAGAAGCGATACCATGATGGCGATAATGCCCACCAGAGCGCGTAAGGAACAGGCCCGTTATCATGTTGATCGATCTCCCCTCGCGCATAACGCGCGTTAAGAACATCTAGCGCCGTGCCAACATCCGGCCACCGCGGTAGACATCCGACGCCATCGCACCACTACGCCGACTGGGCGCCTCCCAGGTGCCCAGCCAACTCCCAATGGCAATGTCGCTGGCTGTGTTTGCTTATTGGTATCACGC
>JBAPZR010000756.1:0-2127 GCA_049285335.1 Xanthobacteraceae bacterium
ACCGGTCGCTGCCGACCGTGGTTCCGAGCGGCTCGTCGCATAACCCGATGGGAGCGGCGGCCATGACGCTGTCGGGCGGCGGCGAATACGCCATCCACGGCACCAACGCGCCCGGCACGATCGGCGGGTTCGTGTCGCACGGCTGCATCCGCATGTATAACGAAGACATTATGGATCTTTACAGCCGCGTCGGCGTCGGCACCCGCGTGGTGGTGACGCGATAATTAACGATCAGAAATTCAGGCATCGGGTATCAGGGATCAGCAACAGGTTTGATCCCTGATTCGTGTTTACTGTCTATCAGAAATCCGACGCCAAGCCGTTGACCTCCCAGTCGCCGTAGCGCGTCGGATCAAGCCCGCCGCGGCCGAAAATCTCGTCGGGCGAACTTGATTTTGCGGCGTCGCGGTCGGCCCGGCGCGCCGCGGCTTCGTCGAGCGCGCGCCGGGCAGCCTCGGTCAGCGGGCGCTTGGCGGTTTGGTCCTGTCCGCAGTCTTGGCCGGCCTCGCCGGCGGGTGGCTTCGGCAATGGCGGATCGGTTGGCATCGCTACTAACTTGGCGTAGCCCTCTTGTCTCTGCAACGAGGAACTTTCGCGATGAGAAGCGCCCGCAAGCCGATGACGCGGCCGACGAAACCCGCCGATGTGCCCGGCCTCGCTGCCCGCCTTCTTGCCGCCGACATTCTCGACGGCGTGCTGCGCCAACGCCGCGCGCTCGACGATATTCTCGAATCTTCAAACGCCTTGACTGCGCTTGCGGAGCGCGATCGCGCGCTCGTGCGCGCTTTGGTCGGCGTGGTGCTCAGGCGGCTTGGGACGCTGCGGCGTCTGCTCGCGATGTTTCTTGATCGCGGCCTGCCGGTACAGGCGCCGCGGGTCGAGATCGCGCTCCTTCTTGGCGCGGCGCAAATTCTCTTTCTCAACGTGCCGGACCATGCCGCCGTCGATCTTGCCGTTCGGGTCGCGCAGATCGAACGGCGTGCTGCGCCCTTTGCCGGTCTGATCAATGCCGTGTTGCGACGCCTGACACGCGAAGGCGCCGCGCGCCTGGCGGCGCTCGATCCGTCGGCGCTCGACGCGCCGGATTGGCTGATGGCGCGCTGGACCGCGGCCTATGGCGACGCCACCGCGCGCGCGATCGTTGCGGCCAACAGCCAGGAACCGGCGCTCGATGTGACCGTGAAAAACGATCCGGAATACTGGGCGGCGAAACTCGGCGGACGCGTGCTGACGACCGGGTCGGTGCGCCTGGTCGCGCCGGGCGTCGTCGGTGCGTTACCCGGCTTTGCCGAGGGCTCCTGGTGGGTGCAGGATGCCGCGGCGGCGCTGCCGGCGCGTCTTATGGGCGATATTCGCGGCCGGCGTGTTGCCGACCTTTGCGCGGCGCCGGGTGGCAAGACCGCGCAGCTGATTCTTGCCGGCGCGAAGGTGACGGCTGTCGATCGGGCGCCGGCGCGGCTCCAACGCCTGCGCGAAAATCTGGCGCGGCTGGCGCTCGAGGCCGAGATCGTTTGCGCCGATATCGGGGGATGGACGGCCGAGCCGTTCGACGCCGTCCTCCTCGATGCGCCATGCTCCTCAACCGGCACCATTCGAAGGCATCCCGATGTGGCGTGGCTCAAAGAGGCCGACGACATCGTCAAGCTGTCGCGGCTACAGCGCCGCTTGCTCGATCGCGCGGTCGCGCTGACAGCACCGGGCGGCACGCTGATTTACTGCACCTGCTCGCTCGAGCTTGAGGAAAACGAAAATGTCGTAGCCGATCTGCTCGCACGCGAGCCGGCGATGCGGCGCGTTGCCGTCGCCAACGGGGACGTTTTCGGCCACGATGAATTGATCAGCAAGGACGGCGATCTACGTACCTTGCCCTGCCACTTTCCCGACGGCGATTCGCGCTTTGCAGGTGTCGATGGTTTCTACGCCGCGCGTCTTGCAAAAACTTAGTAAAACCAGCAGCTTGTTTTACGATTGGCCGGGGTGCCGGGGTTTGGTTATGGTCGCCCCCCGCGGAACCTGCGCAAAGGGGCAAACGGAGCCGATGTCGCGCGTTGCAGTCGCGAACCATGCGAAGCTGTCATGGCTTCTGCTTCGCGGCGCATTGCGGCGCGTCGCTGGGCGGGCCGACGG
>JBAPZR010000757.1:0-2743 GCA_049285335.1 Xanthobacteraceae bacterium
TCTATGAACTCAACGGCGATACCGTCCGTGCTGCTGAAATTGCTGCACATATCGTGGAGGAATGCTCCCGTTCGAATCCACACACTCAGGAGGAGGCCTATCAGCTCGCTGCCGATCGAGCAGCTGCAAGCCTTCTGCTCAACAATCTAGATGATGCCCAGACGGCGATTGAATACGCTGCATCTCTATCCATCAGTGCATCCGCGATTGCATCAACTCGTAAGCAGCTCATCCAAATCTGCGACCATAAGCAAATCGGGCACGATATTATTTCGCCGCTAAGAAATCGCAGTGTGATTCACTATACCGGACACATGATCACTCCCGACGGCGCAGTTGGTCGCTTTCCAGCTGAGGCTGAAATAGGGGTAACTAGGCGAATTCAAGAAGATCTTGCCAATCACGACGTCGGCTACGCTTATGGTTCATTGGCTTGCGGTGCCGATACGTTGATTGTTGAAAGACTGCTGGCGCGCAGAGCCGAGGTCAATGTCATTCTTCCGTGCGGGACGGACGGTTTTCTTCGAGAATCAGTTGCCAACGGTGGCCCGAAGTGGCTCATCAGATTCGATAATTGCCTAAAGCAAGTCGGGGTCATTCATGCAACTGATGGCGAGTGTGCTGGCGATCCCCAAGTCTTTGCATACTCTTCGCATCTGGCTATGGGTTTAGCTATACTTCGAGCGCAGCAACTTTGCGCGGACATCCTTCAGTTGGCTGTGTGGGACGGCCGAGAAACAGATGATCAGGCTGGCACCTGGAGGGACATTCGGGAATGGAGGAAGCTTGGACTGCAAACAATAACGGTGTCGAGTGAGGGCAATCTCACCAATGATGACCGTGAGGTGCCCATTCGGAAATTCGACCCTTTGTCTCCACCACGTAAGATCGAAGCGATATTGTTCGGTGATTTCCACGGCTTTAGCCGGCTGACCGATCGTCAGATGCTGATTTTTTCCACTTTAGTAATGCAGCGCATTGCCGATGTCCTGGACAAATACCAGCATATTGTCACCCGAAATACGTGGGGTGATGGGCTCTTCGTCGTATTCAGCGATCTTTGTTCGGCCGCACGCTGCGCCCTGGATATTCAAGCTGGGCTAGGCACAATGGACTTCGCTTCACTCGGTTTGCCAGCGACCCTTGGCTTGCGATTGGGCTTAGATGCAGGCGCGTTATTCGAAATTCGCGACCCCATTCTGAAATCGCCCGGATTTACAGGAAGTCACATCAATCGCACGGCAAGGCTTGAGCCGAGGACTCCGCCTGGAGAAGTCTATGTAACGGAAACTTTCGCCGCTCTTCTGACTGTGATCGAACAAAAAGACTTGGTTTGTGAGTATGTCGGTCTGATGAGTGCTCCCAAAGATTATGGACGATTACGGACGTATCGTTTGCGCCGAGCCAATGTGAGATCACCTGAAGGGAGAAGCCCGTACGCTTAATCTTGGCAACTTTGCCTGATATGGCTACCTGCTGTGCTTTCGCGACCACCCCCAACCCCCCTTCCTACCCGCTTGAACCCGCCTGAAAAACTTCGGAACTGACTGTCACGGCTGCCGGTAGCCGGTCCCCGGCACGTAATCCCCTTAAGGACTACATCCGAATGTTCAGCGTGATGTTGCTTCGATAGCGCTCACTGGTGTTGCCACTCGCGTCGGGGCTAGTCGCTATGCTGATTTCTTTGCTCGGTTACTTTTTCTGTATGGTCACGACCCTAACGGCCGTCGTGGCGTTCCTGGTCAACTTTTCCAACAATTACACCTCAGCAGGAGAAAAAGGGCACTATTCCCGCCCTATAATCGTTCAAACAGTCACGGCCAAGGAAACCGCGCCGTGGCGCTCACCGTCCACTAAAGAAGCATCACCAGCAAAGGATGCCACTCCCGTCGTTTCCACCGCAAAAACGAACAAACCCAAGCTGCTTGCCCGTCAGCGCAACAACTATGGCTATGGAAACGAGTATGCTTATCGGAATGACCCAAGAGGTTTCTTTGTCCATTGATCCGGTGCACGACGCTTCCTGCCGTCCTACCCCGAGCCCCAGGGAACTAACTAAGCGGTGAAGCGGTTGTTATTGTGCCATGGAACGCGCACTAGATATGGAAGTAATCTTTCCAATCAAAGACGTGGCGTCGGCTGCCCTCATGGCCATAAAGGCTGACAACCTTCACAAAGCGGGCATAATCAGCGAACGGGAAAAGCAGTGGGTCGATTGTAGAGTCCGCACGTTCTTGGATGATGCGAAGCTCAAAGACGCAGCCTGATCTCACCGGACCTGTCAGAGATCGTTCCCCCACCCTGATTTCTCTATGTCGGACATCTGACCGAGCCGTTGTTTGATCAATGGCATGTTGGGGACTCGACGAAACGAGTCTTTCCTGAGGTCCGACCCCCAGCTTTTTCAATCGCGCGAAGGCGGTCCCATTTTCCCGAAAAAGCTCCAAAACGTGATCCCTGTCACGGATGGCCTTGGCCGTTTCCGGCAAATAAAGCATCGCTAGAAGTGGGGATCGATCATGAAGAAGATAGCTTTAGTTTTCGCTCTGGCCTTCGCATTCACCACCGGAATGGCTGTGGTGACGGTTGTCGCGCATACGGACCGAGCGATGGCGGACAGCGCCGGGACAACAGTCGTGTATCCAGAGCAAGCGTCTAAATGTGACGGGACGAACTGCAGACCTTTAGCTTTAACGCTGCGCTTACCAATTCGGTCTTAGCTTCACCGGACATCGTCGAGGTA
>JBAPZR010000758.1:0-3904 GCA_049285335.1 Xanthobacteraceae bacterium
ATGTAGATCTGATCGATATCTGGTCGCTCCTCGCGATCGACTTTGATGTTGACGAACAGATTGTTCATCTCGCGCGCCGTTGCTTCATCCTCGAAACTTTCATGCGCCATGACATGGCACCAATGGCAGGCGGCGTAGCCAACCGAGAGCAGAATGGGCCTGTTGCTGCGCTTGGCCTCCGCCAACGCCTCCGGTCCCCAGGGCCACCAATCGACCGGATTGTTTTTGTGCTGAAGTAAATAGGGGCTGGTTTCGTCGGCAAGGCGATTGCGGTGCGCGACCGATGCATTCTGTGGCGACGTTGACATGGACATACCGTAGCAAGTAGCCCGCAGGCCGCGAAGCCTTGCTCGACCGACCTTGGACTTTCGAAGGGCCAAGCCGCGCCATGACCGATCGTTCCACCATATTCGCGTTGTCGTCCGGACGGCCGCCGGCGGCGATTGCCGTGGTGCGCGTGTCCGGCCCGCTAGCGCGGCTCGTGCTCGAAAAACTGATCGGCCGCGTGCCCGCGCCGCGCCAAGCCGCACTTGCCCGGGTGCGTGAACCGGGAAGCGGGGACATCATCGACGAGGGACTTGTACTGTGGTTTCCCGCGCCGCACAGCGAGACCGGTGAGGACATGGCGGAACTGCAACTTCACGGCGGTCACGCTGTGATCGCCGCGGTGCTCGACGCGCTTGGCAAGATCGAGGGCTGCCGGCTGGCGCAGCCTGGCGAGTTCACCCGTCGCGCCTTCGAAAACGGTAAGCTCGACCTCACCGCCGTCGAAGGCCTCGGCGACCTCATCGCCGCCGAGACGCCGGCGCAGCGCCGGCAGGCTTTCCGCCAGCTCAAAGGGCTGATCGGCGATCGCGCCGAGGACTGGCGCAAGCGCTTGGTCGGGGCGCTGGCGCTTGTCGAAGCACGCATCGATTTTTCCGACGAAGCCGATGTGCCGGAAGATTTAGTCGCCCCGGCCGCTCAAATCGCACGTAGCCTGCGCGATGAAATTGCGACGGTGCTCGCCGATCGGCATCGCGGCGAGCGTTTGCGCGAGGGCCTCGTCGTGGCGATTGCGGGGCCGCCCAATGCCGGGAAGTCGACCCTGTTCAATCGGTTGGCGCGGCGGGAAGCGGCCATCGTTTCACCCTATGCCGGCACGACGCGCGATATCATTGAAGTGCATCTTGAACTCGACGGCTATCCCGTCACGCTTCTCGACACCGCCGGCATCCGCGAGAGCGCAGAGCCCATCGAGCAGGAGGGGATGCGCCGCGCCCGCGAGCGCGCGGCTTCCGCCGATCTCGTGCTGTGGGTCGCTGACGTATCGGCCGACGACCGAACAAGTAAGGAGGTTCCGCCGCGCACGGATGATGCGCCGCTTTGGCTGATCAAGAACAAGATTGATTTGGTGCCAAGTGGGGCAAAAGCGGCTATCGACGAGAAGCCAAACAATAGCGAATACGAATTCATTTTTTCGATTTCCGCCATGCGAGGAGAGGGGCTCGATGCGGTTGCGTCGGCGCTAGCGCGTTTCGCCGCCGTTTGCTTCGCCGGTGGCGAGGTGTCTGTCGTGACACGCGCCCGCCATCGCCGAGCGCTTGAGGAAACGGTGGTCGCGATCGGCTCTGCCTTGGCCGAAGCTGCGGCCAAAGACCCGCGCGAGGAGTTGATCGCCGAGGAATTGCGCCGCGCCGCGACGAGCCTCGGGCGATTAACGGGCCGCGTTGATGTCGAGGATGTGCTCGACGCGATCTTTCGCGACTTCTGCGTTGGTAAATGATTGGTTAAGGAAATTGGTAAACGAGCGGTTAACGCGCCGCGATCCAGTTGGTGTGCGTAGCGCGCGAATGTTTCACGTGAAACGTCGCCGGTTTTGACCGCCGATTTCGCTTTCACTAAAACGATTGCGATTTGGAGCAAGCCGATGGGCGATCGTTTCGATGTGATCGTGGTGGGCGGCGGCCATGCGGGTTGCGAGGCCGCGGCTGCCGCAGCACGCATGGGCGCGTGGACCGCGCTTGTGACCCAGCGGTTCGCGACCGTCGGCGCCATGTCGTGCAATCCATCGATTGGCGGTCTCGGCAAAGGCCATCTCGTGCGTGAGATCGATGCGCTCGACGGTCTGATGGGCCGTGTCGCGGATGCCGCTGGAATTCAGTTTCGCATGCTCAACCGGCGCAAGGGACCGGCAGTGCGCGGTCCGCGCGCCCAGGCCGACCGCAAGCTCTACGCGACAGCGATGCAAGATGCGATCCGCCACACGCCCAATCTCACGGTGATCGAAGCCGAGGTCGACGATCTCCTCGGCAACGGGCAGGCGCAAGGCGTTCGTCTTGGTGACGGTCGAGCGATTGGAGCGGGGGCCGTGGTTCTGACCACCGGCACCTTCTTGCGCGGTCTCATCCATATCGGCGACCGGCAGATTGCAGCGGGACGAATGGGCGAGGCGCCTGCGCTTGGTCTATCCCGAACGCTCGAGCATGCCGGCTTTGTGCTTGGCCGGCTAAAGACTGGGACGCCGGCGCGGCTCGATGGCGCGACGATCGACTGGAGCAGGGTGGAGATGCAGCCGGGCGACGATCCGCCCGAGCCGTTCTCGATGCTGACCGAGCGCATCGCCAACACTCAGGTTCAATGCGGCATCACCCGCACGACGCCGGCGACGCACGAAATCATCCGCGCCAACGTGCATCGCTCGCCAATGTATTCCGGCCAGATCAAAAGCCCCGGGCCGCGATATTGCCCTTCGATCGAAGACAAGATCATGCGCTTCGGTGAGCGCGACGGTCATCAGATTTTTCTCGAGCCCGAGGGGCTCGACGACACGACCGTCTATCCGAATGGGATTTCGACCTCGTTGCCGGAAGAGGTTCAGGCGGCTTTGATCGCAACCATTCCCGGTCTGGAACGCGCGCGGATCACCCGGCCCGGCTACGCGATCGAATATGATCACGTCGACCCGCGGGAGCTTCATCCGACACTCGAGACCAAGCGGCTGCGTGGCCTGTTCCTGGCCGGCCAGATCAATGGCACGACCGGTTATGAAGAGGCGGCGGCGCAGGGTCTCGTCGCGGGGCTCAATGCGGCGGCCACCGCCGGCGGCGCGGCGCCGATCCTGTTCGACCGCGCCGAAGGCTATGTCGGCGTGATGATCGATGATCTCGTCACGCGTGGCGTCAGCGAGCCGTATCGGATGTTTACTTCGCGCGCCGAGTATCGGCTGACCCTGCGGGCGGACAACGCCGACCAGCGGCTGACGGGCAGGGGCATCGCGCTCGGCTGCGTCGGATCAGCGCGCGCTGAAATTTTCCGGGCCAAGATGGCAGCGCTCGATGCGGCGCATCGCCTGGCTTGCTCGATGACGCTGACGCCGAACGAGGCGGCGCTAAAAGGTCTTGCCTTGCGCAAGGACGGACAGCGCCGTTCGGCGTTCGAATTGTTGTCCTATCCGGAAATCACCCTCGCCGATGTGGCGAGAATCTGGCCCGCATTCGGCGAACTTGATTCCCGGATCGCGGCCCAGATTGAGATCGATGCGAAGTACCACGTTTATCTCAGTCGGCAGGCGGCCGATGTCGAATCATATCGCCGCGATGAAAGCCTCGTTCTCGGGGACGACATCGACTATGCGACGCTGCCGGGACTCTCGAATGAGGTTCGGCAGAAACTACAGCTCCACCGTCCGCGCACCATCGGCCAGGCAAACCGCATCGATGGCGTTACGCCGGCCGCACTGACGCTCTTGGTCGCGCATATGCGCCGGCCGGAGAGCAAATCGCCGAGTGAGTCTGCAAGCAAGCCTGCAAGCAAGCCTGCAAGTAAGTCTGCAAGTAAGTCTGCAAGTAAGTCTGCAAGTAAGTCTGCAAGTAAGTCTGCAAGTAAGTCTGCAAGCGGTGCAGCCTGACCTCTCGTCAGACCG
>JBAPZR010000759.1:0-2226 GCA_049285335.1 Xanthobacteraceae bacterium
TTAGCTAAGAACTTATTTGAGTGGCTACCATACGTCGCCCTGGACCAAGTCTCGCAGCTCGCGTTCGGAGCGCACAATTTCTTTGAGATGCTGGAGGTAGCTTGCCGACACGTTTACAGCACCCATAAACGTACAAATAGAGGTGAGCTTGGAGAAATTCTGCTTCACATCGCGTGTGTAGAGCATTTCAGTACATTTCCCATTCTTTGCAAACTTACCCTTAAGACGGCGTCAAACGACACAGCAAAAGGCTTTGATGGAATTTATGTTGTACCAAAGCAAAATGATTTTGAAATCTGGCTGGGTGAGTCCAAATTCTATCGTCAAGCAAATCGCGCGATCAAGGATGCTGTGAAATCAATCACTGAACATATCCTACCCGACTTCATAACTGCAGAGAAGGCAATGATCACGGCTCACGTCGACGATAAGGCGCCATTCTTTAGTGACATAAAGAAAATACTCAGGCAGAAGACATCCGCCGATGTGCTGCTCAAGAAAGCCGTTTTCCCAGTTTTGATTGCGTACAATAGCCGAGCCTGTGCAAGCCATACCGATTTAACCAAGGAATACGTTCAAGAGCTAACTCGCGAGACAAAACGGCTACACGACCTTTTTGCAAAAAGGGCTGAATCGCTGAAGCTGCAATTCCGTCTAATATTTGCTCCGTTGAGTACGAAAAAGACAGTGGTTGACAATTTTGATTCCTTATTGAGACCATATTTATGAATTTCGACGAAGTAATCGCCGCGCTCAATAAGCCGCAAATAAATGGAGACGAGCTCTTTGAAGCTATTTCGTTTGCTGAAGACGGGCTGCTCGAAGCGGGGCGCGAGGATTTTCAGGCCCTCGATATAGCAATTAGATTGTTAGATGCATTAAGACGCGAGGCGATAAAATCAGAATCGACTGATCCAGTTTCATTTCTGGCTCGTGATTGTGGGCTTTTCCCGTACATAGATCCTTCGGCTTTCAGGCTTATAAACCGAACCCTTATTGCCGCTCACACGATAAATTTAGAGCATAAAGTCACTCTTCACGCGAAACAAATGGAGGTCCTATTATCGTTGCTGAATGGCGATAATGTAATTCTTAGCGCGCCGACTAGCTTTGGAAAAAGTCTGATTGTCGACGCGCTGATTAAACTTAAACGGCCCACTACGGTGATAATGGTTGTCCCTACAATTGCCCTGATAGATGAAACAAGGCGAAGAATAGCGCGCCATCTTCCCGACTATCACATCATATCCTATCGAAACCAAGTGAGGGAAGCGGCTCCCCGAACAGCGTATGTGTTGACGCAGGAAAGACTTCTTGAAAGGCAAGATATAACCGAAATTGATCTGCTATTCGTAGATGAATTTTATAAGTTAGATCCAACTCGGGATGATGAGCGGTTTGAGCCATTTGAATGTCGCACTCTATCGAAACATTCCAAAAGCTAAACAGGTATTCATGGCGGGCCCGCACATTACATCAATTTCGTTGGGGCCGAGATGGAGTGGTGTTTTTAGATTTATTCAAACGGACTACCGCACTGTATCGGTAAACCTTATTGACCGAACAGGCAGTGAAGGGCACCTTTCAGCGTTTTTGGCTGATTTACGGAGCGTCGGCGAGGAGGCCTCTCTAGTCTTCACTGCGCATCCTGGAAGCGCTAGCGATTTGACCGTTGCTTTGTTGGAGGCTGCTTTAACGTACAGGTCTGTCGACTCGGAAAAATTAGGAGATTGGATCGGCAAGAATTATCATCCCGATTGGATTCTCTCGAAGGCGGTGAGGGAGGGTATCGCAGCACATCACGGCAGGATACCGCGATCCTTAGGGCAGATGTTCGTGCGTGAGTTCGATCGCGGAGTGCTGAAGGTTCTAATTTGCACCTCTACCCTGATCGAAGGAGTTAATACTTCTGCTTCGAACGTTTTCTTGTACGACAAGAAGATAAATCGGACTGACTTTGATTTCTTCTCGTTTGCCAACATCCGTGGTCGGGTCGGACGTATGATGCGGCATTTCGTGGGTCGCGCCTTTTTTTACCATCAACCGCCGGCTCAGGTTGCTACTGCGGTTGATGTGCCTGTACTTTCGGATCCCTCGAATACAAGCGATTACATTTTACTAAACGTTGATGAGAATGATCTAAATAGAGAAGCGAAAGAGAGGGTCGATGAAATAGTTGAACGTTCAAGTTTGCCAAAGGCCATACTAGCCCGTTACGGTTCATTA
>JBAPZR010000760.1:0-2934 GCA_049285335.1 Xanthobacteraceae bacterium
GCCGTGGTGTAGCCGCATTCGACGACCGCGTTGTCGTGACTGGAAAAACCGCACCACTGGTCGGCCTTCGCGCTGCCTGTCGATAGCGCCGTCGAGGCCGCCGCTAAAATGATCCCGCCGCTTTCGCATGATGTTTTCTCTCAGCGCTGCGCCCCGGCAACGATAAAGCACAAAATCGGATTGGATTGGACCGGACGGTCAAGAATGTCGCACGGTCTCGATCGCCGCGGCGAGTGCGGCAGGATCGGTTTCGGCGACGCAGACATAGGCTTACGGCTCGCGCTGCTGCAAGCTTGTTTTGTGCCGGATGCGAAGGCTTGAGTCGGCCGAGCTAAACGTGAGATTTTCTCAATTTTCAACTTATTCGTGTCTAGGTAAAGGTTCTCTCCGGCGTATTGGGGAGACTGATGCTGATGAAGTACGCTTGCGGGTTTGTAACGTTTTTGGCGGCTAGTGTTTTGAGTCAGGTTCACGCCGCCGACGTGCCGGCGTCCCTGCAGATCAATGCACCGGCGCCCTTATATAACTGGACAGGCTGCTATCTTGGGGTGGAAGGCGGGGGATCGTTAGGACAGAGTCAGCACACCGCTGTTACCTCCCCGAATCCAGTTGATGTCGGACGACCGATCACCAACAAATTCGATATGAAGGGTGGCATCTTTGGTGGGACGGTCGGCTGCAGCTATCAGTTGAGTGCCGCGGTGTTGGGGATCGAGAATGACTTTTCTTGGACCGGCATCAAGGGGAGTGCAAACGATATTGCGCCATTCAATACGGCGGCGACAAGTACGACAAGCGAACGTTGGCTCGACACGGCCCGTGTTCGCGCTGGCTTCGCGTGGAACCAATTCCTGATCTACGGAACCGGTGGTGCGGCCTTTGCGGATACGAGTGTTCTTGTCTGTGGCGCGGTGGAATGCGCTTCCGACTCAGGAATCCAAGTCGGATGGGTTGCCGGTGCTGGCGCTGAATGGGCGATGTGGACAGGACCCGCGGGGACGTGGATAGTCAAAGTAGAATATCTGCACGCAGACATCGGTTCGGGACGTTACATCAACCCACCCATCATGGCTCCGGGCGGTACGATCGTCACTAGAGACGTCGCACTCACCAACGATATCGTACGAGGTGGAGTAAATTGGAAGTTTAATTGGCCATAAAGGCGGTCGTATCAAGAATGTCGCACGGTCTCGAGCGTCGCGGCGAGCGCGGCAGGATCGTTCACCGGCAGCGAGCATGTTTCGCCGACGCAGATATAGGCCCGGGCGTCGGCGGTTTGGGTGATCTTGTCACGCGCGGGATGCGCCGGCGCAAGCATTTCCGCCGATCGAGCCTCGACCACGATGCGATCCAGTGGTGATCGGCGCCGCGCGGCGATGAGAAGTGCAAGCGCCTGGGCGCCCTCCCCGGTGATGACGATCTCGGCGGCGCGCAAGCGCAAGTCGATCGCGTTGAGCATCGCCAAGTGCATGTAAAGATTATCGGCGGCCTGCGGCGCGATCGCGGCGATCAATCTGTCGGCTCTGTCGCGCCAGCCATCGTCGCCGGTCAATACTGCGAGCCGCACCAGATTTTGTGCGGCGACCGCGTTGTGGTTCGGCGTTGCTTCATCGGTGGTCGCGCCAGGACGCACGACGAGCCCCTCGGCGTCCGCCGCGGTGAGATAGTATGTGCCGGTTTCGGCGTTGGCATAATTGCGGTCGAGCGCGTGCTGCCAAGCGATCGCCTGATCGAGAAACGCGCGTTTGCCGGTCGCCTCGTGAAGCGCGAGCGCGGCGCGGATCATCGCGGCGAAATCCGAAGCGAGACCCGGGAATTTGAGTTTGCCCTCGCGCCACGAGTGACCAAGACGATCGCCGCGGGCCATGGTCCGGGCGATGAAATCGAAGGCGCGTTCCGCCATGGCGATCCACGACGGTTCGTCCAGCATCAAAGCGGCATTCGCGAGCGCGACGATCATAAGGCCGTTCCAGTCCGCCAGCACTTTGTCGTCGAGGCCAGGACGTACGCGCGTGGCGCGCGCCGCGAGAAGTTTTTTACGCAACACGCCAAGCCGCGTCTCGTCGGCCTCGCTCGCCGCGGGCGCCCTCAGGCGATTGAGGATGTTGTGACCTTCGAAATTGCCGTCGGGCGTTACGTCGTAATGGCGTGCGAAGAACTCGCCGTCCTCGGCACCGAGTTGGCGCATCACTTCGTCATAGGACCAGACGTAAAATTTTCCTTCTTCGCCTTCGGAGTCGGCATCGAGCGACGCTGCGAATGCGCCGGCCACCGTCAGCATTTCGCGTTGCAGCCATGCGACGGTTTCGCGGGCGCGCTGGCGATAAAGCTTTTTGCCGGTGCGCTCGTAGGCGATCGCCAGCAGTTCGAGAAGTTGCGCATTGTCGTAAAGCATTTTTTCGAAATGCGGCACGAGCCAGCGGTCGTCGACCGAATATCGCGCAAAGCCGCCGCCGAGGTGGTCATAGATGCCGCCTTCGCAGATGTGGTCGAGCGTGATTTCCACTGCCGCGAAATAACGTGGCTCGCCAGTGCGCAGACCGGCGCGCCAAAGGAGCTCGAATAATGCGGCTTGCGGAAATTTCGGCGCGCCGCGCGTGCCGCCATTGACCGGATCGATCAGGCCACCGAGCTGGCGCGCCGCGTTGTCGAGCTCGATCAAGCCTATCGTCGCCGTGCCGGCAGGCCGCGCCGCTTGCGCAAGGCGTTCCATCAAAGCGGCGCGATTCCGTTCGATCTTGGCCGGCTCCTCCCGGAACAGTCGCGCGATCTCCTGCAGCACATCGACAAAGGCCGGTTTGCCGTAACGCGGGATGCTGGGGAAATAAGTGCCGCCCCAGATCGGATCGCCGTCGGGCGTAAGAAACATCGTCAACGGCCAGCCGCCGTGTTCGCCGAGGTGGTGCAAGGCCGCCATGTAGATCTGATCGATAT
>JBAPZR010000761.1:0-1609 GCA_049285335.1 Xanthobacteraceae bacterium
GCGACCAAAAATAGTCAGGGCGCCATGGCCGATAATTTTGCCGACGATCGAAAGGCCCGAACTAATTGAAGAGGCCGCTTCCGGATGTAACGCATTACCATTACCCGCCAGGCGGCGGATTTCCTTCTGCGCAGACGCGACGATTTGATCGTTATGTGACTGAGCTTCCTTCCCAGACGCCATGGTCCCTCTCCCCTGCAATGGCACTGCTATTCGGAAAATTCGACTGCCCAGGTGGCGCGATGGTTAGGATGGAAGCGGCATGCACAATACCATCCCTCGGCGAGCCCCTCACTCACCTGAAGTTACCGATAGTTGCCCGATTTCGACCGTCCCGCAAGACATGCGACGCAGAAAATTGCGAAGAACGATATATGACAGTTCGATGATAACGAATGCAACAGACCCGGCGCACGCGCCGAGATTTTGATACACAACCACCAACCTTACCACAATGGGTCTAGTTGGTTGGCGTAGGAAGCGGAAGGTGCAAGCAACCTTTTCGACCAAACACCTCCGGTAACTTCGTCACGTTGGCCGCGATCGTCTTTGGTGAGAAGCTTGGCGCCCGCCCGCCCATCTCATCGGCGAAAAATCCACCACAGGATTGCAACAATCGTCAGCACGGCGATCACGACTAAAATTGGGGCTTCGAACATGGCGCTCTCTTGGCACGGAAGTAGCGTGCTGGTCCGAATGCTGCGCCGTTCGGGCCCTGAGACAGCGTGCACGATCGTGGGCTGCTCCGACAACGCTGAAGCAGACGCCGCGCTCGATTTCCAGTGTGATTTGAAATTAAGGTTACATCGGTTGGCAGTCGCTTGCGTTATGCCTTCCCTTCCTCTGCCATCTCGCGCAATAGCCGCCACGCTACCCAAACCCCTTCAGCTTCCTCCAGCGGTGAGGTCTTTTCGCCGAGTGTAGTTCTTACTCTTACGATTCCGTTTTCAACCGTCCACGATCCGCCGATCGCGCGGCCTTTAAATCCAGTTGTAATCTCTTTCCAGACAGCGGGCGTGTCCACATCGCCTCTCCAGGCCACCAGCAAAAGCGAATGATCGTAGCTTCGTGAAGTTCGCCGCGCCGCGCCGCGCCTCGTTACGGGTGGTCGCCACAAAAATAAGCCCCAAGCAGTCTATGGCTCGGGGCGTTCGAGTAGGTTGCCTCAACTTAGGCTTCTACTCTGGGCGGCCAACGTGTCGGGGGACGGGGTGACCACCCAGTCCGGCCTAATACGGTTCAAGGCTAGGCCTTCGGCATTTATCCTTTATGTGATCCGCATCACGTTACAGTCGATTAGCTTCGCCACGACTAGTCGATGTCCGCTTTACCTCCGAAACCAGACATGGCGAGCGCACTTGCGGGATCAGGGCTATGCTTGGAAGACTACCGGCTGTAATGAGGTGTCTACCTTTCTTGCTGGTGACCGTCGCACCGCTCCATGCGCTGGTGCAAGACGAAAGGCCTGTCCCACCTTTACCCATCGCCCCTAGGCAAGAAACGGCACGCGATCACGCGCGTGCTCTTTCCGAAATGACGGATACATTAGCCCGCGACAGCGCAAAATGCCTATCGTCCGGTGCCGCACTCGGATCACAGGCTTATAAAC
>JBAPZR010000762.1:0-5314 GCA_049285335.1 Xanthobacteraceae bacterium
CCTCCCCCATGACGCGCTCGATGCGTACGCCTTCTGCTGAGATCTTGCGGTAAGTGGTGTCGTCCTTGCCGAGCGGAAACAGCGGCGTGTGCTTATACGGTGGCGTCGGGTGGGTGGCGACGGGGGCGTTCATGGGTGAGTGGCCTTATTCTGCGTCGTGCGACTTAAATCGGGTGGCCTTTATCTAGCACCGCCCTTCCCGGGTGTCTTTGCGGTTGCTTTTTCCGTCAGTCCTCCCGCTCCAGCGAGCACTTTTTCCGTCATCCGGAGATGCGGCCCCGACTCGATCGAAGAAGGCTGGCGCTCGCAACAGCAAGTCGACTCGGCGAAACCACACAAGAATTACTAACTTGCTAGTATCCTTTCGATTCCAAAGTTCGCTAAGAACGTGCCGCAAAGTGTGGCGAACTTCGAAATCGGGACACTAGCGCATCGTCACTCCTTCAGGCCGGCCCGCTTGTTTCACAACCCGAATAGCTTCTCCGCATTGCCGTGGGCGATGCGTTCCCGATCGGCTTCCGACACCGGCAGTTGGTCGAGAAAGGCGCGGGCTTTGACCATGGATTGATAGGGATGATCGGCCGAGAACATGATGCGCGGCACGCCCACTTCCAAAAGCAGGTCGAGGAAGGTCGCGGGAAAATTAAAGCCCGAAACGGTGTAGTGCACGTTCTCGCGCAGATAAGACGTCATCGGGCGCTTGAGCTTGGTCATCGCCGGCGTCATGGCGTCGAGCCGCTGGAACAGCGACATCAAGCCTTCGCCGAGATGGCCGATCACGAGCTGCAGGTTCGGAAAGCGGTCGAACGCGCCGCCGAGAATGAGGCGGAGAACGTGTATTGCGGTTTCGATGTGCCAGCCCCAGCCGGGGCTGCCGAACAGGTCGCTGACCAGCGGCGAGAAGCCGCCGTAGTACACATCGAAGACCGCCTGCGGCGGCTTGGTCGGATGGATATGGATCGGGACGTTAAGCGTCTCGGCGCATTCCAGGATCGGCCAGAAGAATTTGTCGTCAAGATAGCGGCCCCGGACGTGCCCATTGATGACCGCGCCCTTGAAACCGCCGGCGCGCACGCGACGCTCCAACTCCTCGACCGCCTTGCCCGGCAGCATCGTCGGCAGCGCGGCAAAGCCGGCGAACCGGTTGGGATGCTTCTTCACCGCCTCGGCAAGCGCGTCGTTGGTGTCGCGGGTGAGCGCGAGGGCCTCCGCGACATCCAATTGCTCGGTGCCGGGCGAGGTCAGTGACAGCATCTGAAAGTCGATCCCGGCGGCGTTCATGGCGGCGATGCGCTTGTCGCCAATATCGCAAAGCGGCTCAAGGAGCTTAAGCGCGCGGCCTTCGAATTTGAGCGCCGCGTTTTTCAGGTCTTGACCGGGACCGTCAAGAAATAGCGGCGTAGCGAAGTGTTCTTCGAGAGTGATAACGCGCATGACGAGGCTTTCTTGCTGCTATCGTTCAACGGTGATGTGAGATTCTTGGATCAGCTTACGCCATTTCGGTTCTTCGGCGCCGATACGGGTACTTAAGTCTTCTGGCGAGCCAGCGATCGATTCAAAATATTGGACGTCGAGGAAATTTTCCCGAACCTGCGGATCCGCGAAGATCTTGCGCACCTCGCTGCTGATTTTCGCGGTCACATCCGCCGGCATCGCCGCCGGCCCGAACAGCGCGAACCAGGACACAGCGGTAAAGCCGTGTACGGTTTCGGCGATAGCCGGCAGGTCGGGCAACAAGGCCATGCGCTTCGGCGCACCCACCGCGATCGCTTTGACTGCACCGGCCTTGGCCTGGGGCAGCGCGCTGCCGAGGCTTATGAACATCAATTGAATGTGCCCCGCGATGACGTCCTCGAGCGCGGGCGTCGCGCCCTTGTAGTGCACTGCAACGAAATTCACGCCGGTCATTGCCTTGAACATTTCCATGTTGAGATGACCGCTCGAACCGACTCCGTAGGTGCCGTAATCGAGCTGACCGGGCTTCGCCTTGCCGAGTGCAATGAGCTCCTTGACGTTATTTGCCGGCACGGACGGATTGACGACCAGGCCATGGTTGACACTGACGAGGCCGCTGATCGGCGTGAAATCCTTCACCGGATCGTAGGCCGGATGTTCGTAGAGTGTCGGATTGACGATGAAGGTCGATTCCGGGCCTACGAAGAGCGTATAGCCGTCGCCCGACTGATGGGCGACGTATTCTGCCGCGACTTGATTGTTGGCGCCGGGCTTGTTCTCAACCACCGCCTGCGCTCCCCAGTCAGCGATAAAATGCTGCGCTAAGACGCGGCCCAGCATGTCGGTGACGCCACCTGGCGCCGCCGGCACGATGATCGTGATCGACTTTGCCGGATAGCTTTCTGCGTTTGCGAGCGCGCTCAAGCTTGCCGCGGCAAGCGACCCGAGTGTTACGGCTTTGCACAGCCAAGGCGCCATCACGTGCGGCATCACTTCATCATTTCGTCGCTTGGCAAAACGCCCCACAGATTCGCCGCCGACGGATCCTTGGGCCACACTTTCGGACGTTGCGGATTGTCGCGATGCCAGGGCCGCGGTTCAAAATATCCAAGCTCCTCATTCATGCGGTCTAGCTCGGCGAATGTTTCGGTGATCAATCCGTTTGGCGCGCGGTGATAGGCGAACAAGTTATGGCCGATACCGTGGCGTCCGGGACCCCACAGCAGCTTGTAGCCGTGCAGGCTGAGAAAATCGCAAGCCTCTTGGATGTGGGACCAATCGCGCAGTTCGAAGGCGGTATGGAAGTGCCGGTTGGAGCCCGTCTCCATGAGATTTATCGTGTGATGGTCAGGGCCGCAGCGCAGGAATGAAAAATGATCAGCCATCCAATCAGATTCGCGAAAGCCGAGAACGTCGCAGTAAAACTTGGTAACGTGCTTGACGTCAGTAACATGGAAAGCGACATGGCCGAGCTTGTGCGGCACAATTCCTTTCGACTGGAACTTCTGGTTCGAGAAGGCGTCCCGCTTGAATACTTCAATCACGGTACCTTTCGGATCGGAAAATACCAGCACGTCGGAAATTGACGGCTCGGGATCCTTGCGGCGCTCCGTATTGAAGCCGTGGCCGGCGACCTGTTTCTCAAATTCGTCGAGGTCAGCACTTGGCGGAATTTGGAAGCCGATGCGCGTGCATTGCGCCTGTGGGCCTTGGCGCAGCACGACCGCGTGGTGATCGACAGTCGAGGCGAGATAGACCGTGTCTTTCTCCCGCGCCACGAGCGTGAGGCCCAAAATCTCGGTGTAGTACTCGGTCTGCTGAGTGAGATCGGGCGTCTCGTAACTGGCATGCGCAATCTTGCTGACGCGGATCATGCGGAGCTCCTGTACGCTTATTTCTCTTGAGGTTTTGCGCGCGGCAAAGCGCCGATAACGTCGATCATGGCGGCGACGTCCTTGTCGTCCAAGCCCATTTGCGTCGCACGCTCGTATAGCGGCACGACGCAATCGAGCAGCGGTGTCGCCACACCGACGCTATCGGCGAAATCCGCGATCATGCTGAAATAATGCCGCAGCGTTCCGGCCGAGCCCTGCACCGGCGAGAAGCGCCGTTCCGCCATCCATGGCGCGCGGATGGCGAACTGGGTCGAGCCGCCGCTGCCGTTCGCGATCGCCTTGATCATCAGCGGAACGTCGACGCCGGCCTTGAGCCCGAGCGCCATGGCTTCGGCAGTCGCGGCGATGTTGATCGCAACCAGTAGATTGTTGACGAGCTTGACGCGGCTCGCCGCTCCGAACTCGCCGAAATACAGACAGGTATCGGCGAAGCCCGCCACTACCTGTTCGGCCGTCTTGCAGGCCTCGGCATCACCGGCGAGATAGATCACGGCCTTGCGCGCCGTCACCATGCCCGGCGTTCCGGAGACCTCGCCGTCGACGAATGTCGCGCCCTTCATTGCCAGGAACGCAATCTGCCGCTTTTTGTCGGGCACTGGATGAGAGCCAAGCTCGACGACGACCTGCCCCGCTCGTGCCGAATGGACCAAGCCTCCCGGGCCGTGAACGACGTCGTCAAGCGCCTCCGTCGACGGCAGACACGAAAAGACGACATCGGCTTGCGCGCCGACGTCGGTCGCCGAGCGCGCTGGCACGCCGCCGATTTTCTCGAATTCGGCGAGCGAGCTGCGGCGAAAGCCGACGACGCGATGGCCGCTTTTGATCAGGTTGTCGGCAATCGGCAGGCCGATCTTGCCCACGCCGACGACGCCAATCGTCTTCATGTTCCTCCCTCGGTGCAGCACTCGCGACGAATTCTCGGTTTCACTCGATTTCGACGGATTGATCCGACAAGTTGATGCGCAGGCCGAGCGTGCCCTCCATGACAGTCCATTCTTTAAGTTCGAAGGTGCGCAGCCCGTGAACAAAGAAAGGTTCCGCTTCAGCGATGGCGCGCGCTTCGCCGGCGTCTTTGGTTCGCAAGATGGTCAAGCCGTAGCCGGCGGGCTCGGCGCCGAATTCCGTCAGCGGCCCTGAGGCGAAGACGAGACCCCGTTTTTCCAGCGCGACCATGTATTCGAGATGAGCGGGCAGATCAGGTTTAAGCTTTTCCGCTGGCACGCGCGGCTTCGACAAGAGGACATAGAGCTTCTTCCGCAGCATTTTCTGCGTGAGCTCGGCGATACGCGCATCCTCGTTCATGACCGTGTGTCCCGGTTGGTGCAGAATCATGGTCCGCCGTCCCGCTGCGCGCTGTCAACTCCGTCGTGCTCAGAAGATCCGCGACGTCTGCAGAGGCAGACCGAGGAAATGCCGGCCGATCACCTCGTAGATCGACAGCTGCGCCTGCGCCTGTTGCGAAACCGCATGCATGTCGCGGAAGCGGCGCTCGAAAGCATTGCTTTCGAAAACCGCCGTGGCTCCGGCCGCAAGATAGGCCATCTCGACGACTTGCCTTGCCTGCTGACTGGCGTTGATGGACGCCATGCGCAGCCGCGCGCGCTGATCGAGCGACATCGCGTCGACTTGCGCGGCTTGCCAGATCTCGTCCCAGGCGGCGAAGAAAAACGTGCGCGCTGCGGCAAGCTGAGTTTCGGCCATGCCGACCTGCGACTGAACGACGGCGCTGTCGCGAAGAAGCGACTGGCTGGCCGCGGGCTTTTTGGTTCGCGCCAGGTCCAAGAAAGCATCAAGCGTGGCGCGTGCGATACCAAGCGCGATGGCCGGAAAGCTCGAGCCGAACAACTGATAGATCGTGAACGCGTAAAGCGGACCGTGTTCGTGTTGCTCGGATGGATCGAGCGCATGATGGGCGATGGTGCAATCGTCCGGCACGAAGACGTCGGTCAGCGCATAAGTATCGC
>JBAPZR010000763.1:0-1907 GCA_049285335.1 Xanthobacteraceae bacterium
GATCCGGATCGTCGACATGAGTGCATCGAATTCGTGGGCGGACTTTGCCGGTCTTTTCTGCAGCACACGGCAGTCGTTTCTCGATCATGAAAGGTCAAAAGCTGAGCTGAAGGCCTTGATGCCGGAGGACGCCAAGGAAGCCATCGGCCATGGCATCCGGGCAAAACGGTCAAAATCGGGTGCGGTCAGCTTTGATCTGCTCGAGGGGGAGGGCGGCCGTGCAGCGCTCCAGTGAGTCGATCGGCAGCATCGCTGCGGCCCTGGCCAAGGCACAAGCCGAGCTCGACAATCCGGAGAAATCTCTCGTCGGCACCATCCGATCGGAGGTACCTGGCGCGACCAAACGCTCCTTCCGTTATGCCCCCCTATCGAGCGGCTTGGAGATCGTGCGCAAAACATTGAGCCAACATGAGATCGCGACGGTGCAAACAACGGCGATCGATGAGTCCGCTGGTATCGTCCGGCTTAGTACGATTTTGGCGCATGCCTCCGGAGAATGGATCGGCTCAGACTGGCCAGTGTGTGCCATCAGCGAAACCGCAGCCCCGCACCGAATGGGAGCAGCGTTGACCTATGCTCGGCGTTACGCCTTGTTCACACTGGTCGGCATTGCCGGTGAAGATGATCTTGATGCTCCAGACCTAGTTTCGCAGACGACACCGCCAACGAAAACGGAGAGACCTCCCGGAAATCAAAATGGGCAGCGCAATAGCGGCCACACACATTCCACTCAGCAGTTCTCAGGCGGTCGCCGCGCCGAAGCCGCCTCAAATCCTCCCAAACCAGTCCTCGACCCAAAAGCCTCGGCTGCGTTACGCGACCAACTCACGGCCGAAATCGAAGAGATTAAGTCGGACGTGGAAGCTGCAAATTGGGCTCACCGGGCTCTTAGGTCCAAAAATACTCTGACCACGGCCGATGCGGAGCTTGTCGAGCAGGCTTTCCAAGCGAGGCTAGCAGGTATTATGTCCAAGGCCGCAGATAGCCTATCCCCTGAATCTCGGCTCCCGCGTGAGGATCGGGGCAAAAAGCGGCGGCGAGCCGCCGCAATAGACAAAAGCGTGCTCTCGTTGCCGGCGCCGCGACGGATCCGCGACCGGGATCACGTTAGACTGGTTGCCGGGCAGCCGTGTCTCATCTGCGGCCGCCGCCCCACAGACGCTCATCACCTGCGATTTGCGCAATCAAGGACGCTTGGTCGCAAAGTCAGCGATGAGTTCACGGTCCCGTTGTGTCGTGGCCATCATCGCGAAATCCACCGCTGCGGCGACGAAGCGGCATGGTGGAAAAAGGTGGGCGTTGATCCGACCGTTCCCGCTCGTGCCCTCTGGCTGGAAAGCCATCCACTACCGATGGCGAGCGGTGAAGACCAAAGCAAGGCAGTACCCGATCAGCGAACCAAACGGGGTCCGAACGACAAAACGAAGCCAATTTTTGACGTTGGCCCCGAATGACCTCAATCAAACAGATCGAGGCCAACCGTCGCAACTCTCTCAAGAGCACAGGTCCTAAGACAGAAGCGGGAAAGCAGACCTCTCGTTGCAATGCCGTCCGCCATGGGCTGACGGCCGAGACAGTGATTGGCGCGCTGGAGGATGCTGAAGATTACAAAGCCTTCGAACTAGCCATTACAGCCGATTACGACGCGCAATCGGCTGTGGAGCGTGAGTTGGTTCTCCGATTGTCGAGCCTGCTGTGGCGGCTACGACGGGTAACGACCATCGAGACGGGTCTTTTCGAAATCCAGGCGGACCATCTCAGAAACTTTAGAAAGACGCAGCAAATTTCCCCTGCCTCGCGTGAGTTCGTTTATGCGCTTTTCAATGCAAACGCGGATCGGCAAGTCGCATCGCACAGTCTCGCGAACGCAACAGAGATGAGCGCGACTTCAAGACTGACTTCAGCCC
>JBAPZR010000764.1:0-1954 GCA_049285335.1 Xanthobacteraceae bacterium
GGCATGGAGGTGCGGGAGAAATCGGGCGACGCCCAGAACTCGGCCTCGGCGGCCGCCAGGTGGACCCGCAGGTCCGGACGCAGCCGGCCCCTCACCCCGTCGGCGAGCAGCCCGCCAACGTGGTCCATGTGCAAGTGGGTAAGCACCACGTCGGTCACGGACCCAAGATCGATGCCGGCGGCCTCCAGTCGCAGGGCCAACCGCCCGGCCCGCGGCAAGTGCAAGTCCGGGTCCGCCCCTAGCCCAGCGTCGATGAGTATGGTCCGGCCGCCGCTACGCACCACGACCACGTTCAGCGCCCAATCGATCACGTCCCGCGGCAGGAACATGTCGTCAAGCCAAGCCGCTCGGACGGCCGGGTCGGCGTTGGTGGCCAAAATCGGGGTTGGCAGCGGTAGCACTCCATCGCTGACAACGAGCACGTCAATCTCGCCGACTCGCAGCGCGTAGCGTGACGGAACCAGCTCGTCGGGCCCCGGTCTACCGGGGCGTGAGGTGTTGCCCAAGCTCGTCTTTGTCTCTGCTGCGGTGGTGCTGCGCCGGGTAGCTGATGAAGATTGTGCGGACATAATCATTCTCCTAAAGGTTCCGCTACCCACCGATGAAATCCAATTGGGCTAGCCCAAGCTTCGTTGATATTCGGTGGGAGTAGACCCAGTCGCCTTCCGGAACGCTGTAACAAACGAGCTTGAAGAACTAAAGCCTATCGTCAGTCCGATATCTGTCACTGACAGTTCAGGATCTGTCAGCAGCAGCTTAGAGTACTCTATGCGACGTTTGGCTTGGTACCGAAGCGGTGGCATTCCGAAAGATACTTTGAAAGCCCGGCAGAAATGAAACGGGCTAATGCGAACCAGATGAGCAAGGGTTGCGAGCTTTGTCCGCTGTGCGAGGTTTTCTTCAATATAGTCAGCTGCAATTCGTTGCTGCCACAGAGCAAGCCCGCCGTGAACCTGAAATCGACCGTGGGGTAAGCCGGAATGCAGATGGAAGAGTTCATGCATGATCACTGCGCCGAGTGCTTCAAAATAGGATTGATTTTCTGACGTCGGGTGCTCGACTAACCCCTCCAACTTAATGGTTGTGTTCCGGAGCCGTTCATCCCCGAAATAGAGCCGTGGGGCGAGGGACGGATCCGATATGTGTGTCTGGGGATGGATTTTTAGCTTCGCAGGTTCGAAGTAGAAATAGACGATGCGCGAGGGTGCGCGCAGTTCATGCCACTCGTGATATTGGTGACCAGCCGGAACAAATGTGAACTTTTGGGCGAAACCCCGGAGCGTCGCTCGAGGCAACCCTTCCACGAAGGTCTCTCCATCACCTCGCGCGCCGTCCTCGTAAATTACGAGTAGATGCACCGGAGCACAGAAACGGTATTCGACCCTAACGTGGCTAGCGGTCTGGACACATTCGGCCGTCATACCGTGCGACGTGATGGCGCAGCGCCTCACGACATTTGCGGGTGATATCTCTACTTTGGGGTTGGAGACGACCACCTCAGCACGCGAAATTAATCCGAAACAACACGGCAAGGCCGCGCCGCCGTCGGTAACGCTTTACTTCATGACTGGTTCCCTTTGACGTGCCGAAAATGTCTTCCGGCTGTAGGTCTTTCTCAAAAATAACTCACTTCGTAATGCAAGCTTCCTATGCTATGGGATTGGAGACTCAGTGGAACTTCAAAATCGTGGGGAGGAATACTGCTAGAAAATTGGGGCGCGTTTTTTGAAGGTCGCACTCGTGCTGTGCTCGCTTGCGATTTCTTTTTCGATCTTGCTGAATTTTGTGCAACGCTGCTCAACTGACGATTTCCTAATCAGAAACAACGACGTTTTGCCCAAAAATCGTCAGCCGTTCGGCAGCGGTTTGGTTTTTTCGAACAACCCTAGCAGGGGCAGGATGACGAAAAAGAATGCGAAATAGTAGATGGTGAGGAGGCGCGCCGCGATTACAT
>JBAPZR010000765.1:0-3642 GCA_049285335.1 Xanthobacteraceae bacterium
GTCAGACACCTCGGTCATCACTCTGAGGCTGATGCGGCCCTCGCTGAGTACGACCGGCGTGAAATTGAGGCTGACGCCGAACTTCTTGAAATCGATCGAGGGCTGACACGTCGACGGTCCGCCGCCATTGTTGGAACAGCTGAACCCGTTCAACACCGGGAATTCGCCACCGGCGACGAAGGTGGCCGACTCGCCGGAAATCGCAGTCAGGTTCGGTTCGGCGAGCGTGTGAATGACGCCGGCCTGTTCCATGGCCAGCAATGTCGCGGTGACCGATTTATACGAGCCGGCGATGGCGTTGTTGGGCGTGGCGCCGGTGACCGTAAACGCATTGTTGGTGTTGAAATTCACGACCGCCGTGCCGTGGCCGAGCGATCCGGACAGGTTGATGCCGAGCTGCTTGATGACGTCGCGTTCGACTTCGGCGACGACCACTTTGAGCATGATCTGGTCGCGGCCGCGCACGACAATGGCGTTGACGATCTTGCCGGCCGGCGTGTCCTTGCTGCCGGGGCCAAGAAGCCCTCCGGCGATGTCATAGGCTTGCTGCGCCTCGAGCGGGCTCGACGCCGAGCCGGACAGGACGATGCCAATGCCCTCGACTACGATATCGGCATCCGGCAGGACCTGCCGGATCGCATCGCGGATACCGTTCAGATCGCGCTTGACGGCAATATCGAAGCCGCCGATCTGCCTACCCTCGGCGTCGAAGAAAAACACATTGGTTTGACCGACATTTGGCGCCGATGATGTAAGCGCGGCGTGACGATCGCACGACCGCATTGGCGATTTTCGGATCGGCCACCAACACATCCCTGATGTCGCGCGGCACATCGACGACAACCGACTTGCCGACGCCGAGCGCGATCGATTGCGACGCGGCGTCACTGGCGACGACGTGCATGGGTTGGGCCGGCGGCGGGCTGAAGGCGAGATTTCCGGCGCTGGCGCGCGGAACGATCCACGACACGGCGATCAGAACCGCGAAGCCGGCGACGCGGGCCGATGTCCGTGCTGTCATTATCTGCTCCATCCGTGCGCTCAATGATCGAGTCCAATCGCGCTAACGCCGAAACGCACTGTGGTGATGCTGGTGCGATCACTCCCGTCGTCGTTGTCGCTGGTCGCCTGCGAATCGAGGATGCTGCGCAGCGTGAGAGAGATCGAGCCGACCTGCCGCGACAGCGCGAGCGTCTCGGCTTGCTGCTGAGTGAGTTCGAGCGTCGCGGTCTTGCCGATCGCGGTCTTGACCCCGCTTTTCTGATCGACCGTCTGGTCGATCGCCAGCACCCGAATGTTTCTTAGCACCGTGCTGGTGGTGTATTTCTCCACCCCCGTCGCTTTCTCCGCGGCTTTGTCGCGCCGCGTCAGCATGACGTCCACGCGATCATCGGGAAGAATGAAGCCACCGGCGCCCGACTCGGGCGAAATGTCGACCGCTGCCGCGCGCATGCCTTTTGCCAGGACGGCGGCCAGGAAGCCGGATCCTTTGGCCAAGACGACATAGGGGCTGCGGACCGGGTCGCCGGCTAACATGGCAACGCGCACGATGGCGCCGACGTATTTGGTCAGCGCGTTCGGCTCGCCCGATTTCCGCACGAAGCCCGGATTCGCGGCATCGGTCGGCCAAGCTTGCCAGCCGATATCTTTGCCTTCGATCACTTGGCCGCGCACGAGATCCGTTTTAGCGACCAGGACATCGACGGTTTCAAGCTGCACGACAGGCGCTGGCGGAGGCGCCTTGCCGCCTGCCGCCAGATAGGCGGCGACGCCGCCGGCGGCGATCGCGACACCTAGTACGACAACACGTGCGGCTTTCATTACGCTTCGCTTTCCATGAGACGTCCGGCCGAAGTCGCCGTCGAGGTGAATGGATTTCACCAGTTAATCGTCAAGGCATGGTTAACAAGGCGTATCCAAATCGCGCTTTAACTCTTTGTTGGTAATTGTGGCCGCCGTCTAGAAGACCGAAAGCGTCATCCATTCGGTCTGGGGATAGACGATGAGGGCCGCGGCGGCGAGTGCGATCCCGTAAGGAACGCCGCCGTCGGGTCGATGCAGCCGATCCAGCCAATCCTGTCCGACTAAAATCTGCGGCAAGGGCAACGCCCGAAACTGTACGATCAAGAGCGTCAGGCCACCGCCCAAAATCGACGCGAAGATCAGATAATCAAACAGATGAGTAAAGCCCAACCAGAGCGCCGACGTCGCCGCGAGCTTGGCATCGCCGCCGCCAATCCAGCCGAAGGCGAAGCAGACAAACGCCGCGGCAAGTACCGCGGCCGCCGCGCCGACATGCGACAGCAGCTCAACTGCGCTCATGCCGCCGAGACCGGCCAGAAGGATGAAGCCGGCGATCAGGATGAGCGAAACCCGGTTTGCGATCGTCATCGTCAAAAGGTCGCTCGAAGCGGCGAACGCCATCATCGCGGGAAACAGTGTCAACCTGATTGCTTCACTCAACATGACGCCGTCCGATATCGTTCGCTTTCCGGATTACGCAATGGAGGTTGAAAGCGCGTTACTGAAATGCTCGCCGCCGCCGGCCGGCAAAACGAAAAAGGCTCCGATCTGTCGCCGGAGCCTTTTTGCATCATCGCGCTGAAGCAGGCAGAGATTACTTGAGTGCGTTGGAAACGGTGGTGAAGGTCCCATTCAGATTCTGGCCGAGACCCTGGACGACGGCGATGATCGCAACCGAGATGCCCGCGGCGATCAGGCCGTATTCAATGGCGGTCGCGCCAGATTCATTCTTCAGGAAGCGCGCAAAAACGGTCTTCATAGTGGTGGCTCCTTAGATCCAAATGTTGCTCTCTTGAGCGGATCCAACGGCTTGCTGGACCATTTGGATCGAGCCGCACACTATCGACTAGAAATTTCAACGCAGTTAAGTCGATCGCTGAAATTCGGGGGTAATTTCGCTTCGTGCAACGTAGTTAACGACGCGTTGCGGGCGACTTCGATCCGGTCCAATCAAATACGAGATCAGAGCTGCGTAGGGACAAATAAGCGCCGTGCATTCACGGCGTTTTAAGGCGCATGCCCGATAGCAGAGTGGCGGCACCCGCACTCAAGCCGCAGGGCAACATACGGACCGGAATATGAAGCAGGAATTACTCGCTGTCTTCGTCAACGTTTCCCAAACGCTTACCAAGAATATTCCGATGTCGCTCGGATTGGCGGCCGTCTTCACCGTTCTCACGTGGTTCTGGGCTTGCAATCCCGGACGGCCTTGGTGGCGCAAAGCCGATATCGTCACCGACCTGTGCTACTGGTTTTTCATTCCCGTCATCACCCGATATCTGCGCATTGGCTTGCTGATTGCCGGCGCCGCGCTTTTGTTCGGAATAGCGACGGCGGACGGATTAGTCGCCTTCTACGACAACGGTCACGGCCCGCTCGCGGCGTTGCCTTTGTTCGTGCAGATGGGCATCTTTCTCATCGGCGAGGACATCGTCCTTTATTGGACGCACCGCCTGTTCCACGGCAAGCGCATGTGGCGCTATCACGTGGTCCATCATTCGTCCGAGGAGCTGGAATGGATTTCGGCGGCGCGCTTTCATCCGATCAACTTGTTCCTCGGCAGCGTCACCGCCGACGTGGTGATGCTGCTCATGGGCATATCGCCCAATGTGTTCATTG
>JBAPZR010000766.1:0-1641 GCA_049285335.1 Xanthobacteraceae bacterium
GCTTTCGTGTGCTCTGCTGCGACAGCGGGCTGCGATTGGGAGTTCTTCGACGCCCACACAATGCCCATGTACGGACTCAGCTACGACGAGAAACGGGTCACCGGCATTTATGGTCGCAAGCTGCAGGCGGGTGAGCTGGGCTGCTATTCAAGTCATTTCGACTTGTGGCGGTGGTTGGTGCAATCCGATTGCGAACAACTCATCGTACTCGAGGATGATGTCGTTGTAGACTGGGAATTCATTCGCGACCTCAGCGCGATAGAAATGGCCAGCCGCGGTATCGAATATCTGCGGCTCTTTGCGAAGATGCCGGCCCCCTGGAGATTCATCGCCTCGCCGTACTTCGACAAATACCGCCATCTCATCCGTTTCACGGGATATGCGCTCGGCACCCAAGCCTATGTTCTCTCGAAGACGGGTGCGGGGCGCCTCATCTGTCATGGTTCGAACATCGAGGCGCCGGTGGATGTCTACATGGATCGCACCTGGGATCATGGACTGCTGAATCTTGCCGTATATCCGTTCCCGGTCTACGAGCGGCATCAGCGGTCCTCGATCGGGGAAGGCCGTTTCTCGGCTCCGATCTCGCGGTGGGAACACCCATCCCTGCGCAACCTCTGGATTCGAGCGCGCCGCAAGCTGCAACTCAACTGGGCCATACATGGCTTTTCGCCTTCCTCGGCGCGTTCGCTGCAACGCTCGCTGAAGGCGCGCAAGGATATTTAAGGTACCGCGCCCCTTTGCGCATGCGAAACCGCGTCGTCTATCTGCTGCGCGATGGCGTCGACCATGGCGTACCGGCGGCGGTACTGTGCACGCTTGCGCGGGGGGATGTCTTCCGCGGATCGCTGCGTGAGGCAGGGGCTCAGCTCAAAAAACGCATCGTCCATCCGGACGCCGCCGCATTCGATCCACGCGCGGTCAAAGCTCGAGAAGATTTGCTCCCGCGGACAGTGATATGAGTTGCTGCAAATGCGTTTTTGGTCCGAGATCGCCAGTATGCGCGTCACGCCGACGGCGCCACACATCAAACGAAATGCCGCCACGAGGAGGTCGCGCGGCCGCAGTCCGTGCATAGTGCGCGTCAGGGAACGATAGATCTCGACCGCCTTCGGGCTTCGATGGCCTTGCAAGCCGCCGACATAGGCGGTGAGCTCTGCACCGAATTGCCCCAGTGTGAACGTCAATGAGTAAAGACGCTGGTCGCTCTTGAACAGACTGACGGTCATCTCGCCTTCATGCTCAAAAAACAAAGACTTGTGGAGTCGAATCTGGGTCGCGGATCCAAGGTCGGCGAGAATGATTGAGGCGAGAGGGGGAAAACGTAAAGCCCCTAGCCGCCCGTTGAGCAGTTTGTAGTGACGGCTGATCATGTCCAGCTTCTGGTCGAACCGCCAATCCACGTTCAGATATGGATGAATGACGCACGCCATCAATGAGGGCCGCAGCGCGAGAGTTTCCTGCAATGCAAGATTGGCCGGGTCACCCAACTTGTCTCGAAACGCTTCCAGATGATAGGCGCACCGTGCGAACTGCGTCGCCACCCGCCGCACCAATTGTTTTTTCTCGCCCGGCCGCGAATAGCTAACCGCGCGGAATATCTTCTTCAGCACATCAAGCCGACCGAGGCGAGTCTTCGCG
>JBAPZR010000767.1:0-2047 GCA_049285335.1 Xanthobacteraceae bacterium
CGCCGCCGCAAGCGGGGCGGACAGCAAGATAATTCCGAGATTGGTATTGGCGCCTACCGCGGCGAAAGTCGCCGCGACGGCGGCATCGATGCGGACGCCGACCCGTGCACCTTCCGCCGACAACGGGCCCGCGGCGGCATCTGCGCTGCGCACAAACTGGTCCACCGTCATGCCATGACCGTCGGCGAAAGTGTGGACGTTGCCGGGTTTGGGGGCCTCGAGCTCCGCGAGACACGCCCATTTGAAGGCGGCCGCGATGCGCTCCGCGCGCGAGGTCACGCCATGGCCCCCCGCGCGCCGCGGGTTGCAAGTTCGCCAGCAAGCGCATCGGCGAAAGCCGAAGCGATGCTGACCGGAGTGACCTTCTGCAATCCCGACCACGCGGGCATGCTATTGACCTCAAGAACGACCGGTCGCTCGTCGGCGCCGTAGACAATGTCGACGCCGACAAAGTTGGCGCCAACGGCGGCGGCTGCGCGCAGGGCGAGTATCTTCATTTGGTCATTGACGGCGACTGCGACCGGTCGCGCGCCGCGCTTTATGTTGGTGATCCAATGCGAGGAGTGACGCCGCATGGCCGCGATGACACGGCCTTGCACCACGAGAAGCCGAAAGTCATGATAGCCGTCATGTCGCTCGGCGCCGATGAAGCGTTGGAGATAAACAACGCGCCCCGCTGTCTGCTCGATGGGCGGCAGATCTTGCGGCTTGCGAATGAGCGTTAGGCCACGGCCTTGCGACCCGAAAAGCGGCTTAAGGACAAGCGGCCCCTCGGCTGCTTCGCGCTCAACAATGGCGCACGCTTGCTCGAATGATTCCAGCGCCCAGGTCGCGGGCGTTGCGATCCCGGCGCGAGAGAGCAGAAAACTCGTCATCGACTTGTCGACGCAACGCTCGATGGCGCGCGCATCATTCCAGACCGTAACGCCAAGCTCGCCTAAGGCATGAAGAACGCCGAGCCGTAGCGTCACCGCTTCGAAGGTGCCGCCCGACATGGTGCGCACAACGAGGGCATCGGGAACGGCTTCGCCGAAACCGTCGATATGCAATCCGGTTTTACTTGCCGTTACTATTGCGCACGCGTGCAAGCGCACCGGCACCGTTTCGATACCTCGTGCGGAAAGCGCACCAATGAGCTCTCGCGCATGCCAATCTCGGCGATCGACCACAAGGCCGACGACCGGCCGAGACCTGGACGGGCCGCGCGCGAAACGCTCATGCGAAGGACGCATCGAGCAGTCCCAAATCGATTTCACCCGAATGAAAGCTTTCACCGGTATCCAGCGCCGTGACCGTGATTTGGGCCGGGCTGAACAACATCGGATCAATGGCGTAAAAGTCGCCTTTGACTTGTTTGAAAATCTCGGAAAAGGGCCGGCCATAGTCGCGCGAAGCTTTGCTCGGAAGCTTTTGCGCGAGTTCGCGCGCTTCGCTTGCCGGTCCCGTCACATAGAGCTGCACGCGGCCGGCAAAAATGATCGCATCGTTCGTTCGGCCCATTGCTTTGACGAAATCGGGATCGGGCGGGCAGAGCGGCGCTGCGCCCATGCCGTCGACGACGCGATCGAGCGGGAAGCCCAATTCGTGGGTCTTATGCATCGCGACTTCGAGCACCCGCGCCACGATCTGGGTACTGCCGACAAGGGACTGGGTTGGCGCGAAAATGATCGTCAAATCTTCCGGCTTGACGCGGCAGTGCTGTGCGACCGTGGCAACGATCTTTGCCGGAGGCGGGCGGCCACTTTCGATGACGAGTGTGGCACGCGTGGCGTCGTCGGCATAGTTCAAAGCTTCAAATAACGGCTCGCGCCTCGCGAGCGCCCGGGCCGGCCCGGACCCCAGCGCAAAAAACGGCTTTGGCCCGCTGTCATCGGCAAGGCGCCAGCCGGCATATTGACTGGCGAGGCAGGCGATCACGGGATCGGAGGAATGCACGACAATCGTCCACGGCCACCGAGGTGTCGCCGACGAAGGCATGAGCGTGACTCGACCGAGCCCACCCATGCAGATTTCGGCAATGCGAATGCCGGCCGCGATGCCGCCGAGC
>JBAPZR010000768.1:0-5151 GCA_049285335.1 Xanthobacteraceae bacterium
ATGTTCGGCCTGGCGCAGATCTATCAGCTGCGCGGCCGGGTCGGGCGCTCGAAACTGCGCGCTTACGCGCTCCTCACGCTGCCGAGCGGGCGGCGGATCACCCCGCAAGCCGAACGACGGCTCAAAGTGCTGCAATCGCTCGATATGCTCGGCGCAGGCTTCCAGCTCGCCTCGCACGATCTCGATATCCGCGGCGCCGGCAATCTCCTGGGCGACGAGCAGTCCGGTCATATCAAGGAAGTCGGCTACGAGCTTTACCAGCAAATGCTCGAAGAGGCGGTGCTGTCGATGAAGGCCGGCATTTCCGCACCGGTCGCCGACAAATGGTCGCCGCAGATCACGATCGGCACCGCGGTTCTCATCCCGGAGGACTATGTCACCGACCTGCCGGTGCGGCTTGGGCTTTACCGGCGGCTCGCCGAGATCGAGGACGAACGCGCCATCGAGGCTTTCGCCGCCGAGCTCGTCGACCGTTTCGGCCCGCTGCCGGAGGAGGTCGACTATCTGTTGCAGGTGGTCGGTATCAAAGCGCTGTGCCGGCGCGCCAACGTCGAGCGCATCGAAGTCGGGCCCAAGGGCGCGGTGCTCGCTTTCCGCGACGATGTTTTCAGCAATCCGGATGGGCTCATTTCTTACATCGCCAAGCATCCCGAAGGCGCGCGCGTGCGGCCCGACATGAAGGTCGTGTTCTTCGACGAGTGGGATACGCCCAAGGCGCGGCTCAAAGGCGCAGCGGGGATTCTGCGCGCACTCGTTTCAATTGCGGAGAAAGGCGCCAAGGCTGCGTAGTCGTCATTGCGAGCGTGAGCTAGGCAATCCAGACGCTCCTCGCAATGACAGCCGCTCGTATTCCGGGTTCAGACGAGGACACATCCTCTCTTAGATGATGTTTATTCGCGTCATTTTCTGTGCGATATGGCGGCACCACTACAGCACTCGTCCACCTCCGATGTTAGTTAGTCTGTCATTGATACCGGAGAATTTTTGCGAGGGGTGGTGATAAGGAAAGTCGCGATCGCGGTTTCTGTCCTCGGCGCGCTTATCGAAGCGCCGGCTTATTGAACGAAATTTTACGCCGCCGTTTGCGCTTCCGCGGTGCGCTCGATCGCTTGCGCGAGGTAATCTGGCGATTGCGCGCCGGAAACGACGAAAGCGGAGTCGAACACGAAGCTCGGCACGCCGTCGATGCCGGCATCCTTGGCCGTTTTGGCTTCGCCTTCGATGCGTTCGACATCGTCGTTGCCGGCGAGAAGTCGCCGGACAAGCTCGCCGTCCATGCCGCAATCCATCGCGGCGCGGATCAAGACTTCGGGGTTGCTGAGATTGGCGCCCTCGGCGAAATAGAGCTCCATCAATCTTTGCTTCATGCGCGCCGGATCGGTGACGGTGCGCGACCACAGGATGAGACGATGACAATCAAGTGTGTTGGGTTGCCAGCTGATCTTGTCGGGCGCGTAGACGAGACCTTCCGCCGCCGCGGCCGCGCCGACGCGCTCGGCGATGGCATCATAGCGCTGCACGGAACCGAATTTGGTTTCGAGATAGGTTTTGCGGTCGACGCCTTCGCGCGGAATCCAGAGATTGAGGAAATAGGGCCGCCAATCGACGTCGACTGCGATCTCGGGCGTGCGCGTGATCGCGCCTTCGAGCCGATGCTTGCCGATATAGCACCAAGGACAGACGACATCGGAGATGACATCGACATGAACGTGCGGGGAACCGTTCGATGGGTCACTCATGAATACCGTCCTTTGGAAAACGCCCTCAATCGACCCAGATGGGCTGGCATCGAGCCTACTCCATATCGGGGGACGAGGCGATGCGCGCCAGAGCGCGCGGAGGCAGGAAGAGTCAGCCCGCCGCCTGATTGATCACCCGCGCAACAAGCGAGTCGACATTATCGGTCGGCTTCAAGGTCGCGAGCGTGACGGCGGCGGGGATGCTCGAGCGCTTCCGATCCGCTCCCGCCATCGTGTTTTTCAAGACGCTGGCAATGCGGCGCGTCACGACATGGGCGGCGCGAAGATCCATCTCGGTAAAGACGGCGAAGATCGACTTGTCCGCTTCCTGGCAGGCGAAATCGACTTGCCGCATCAGCCTGGCGACGAGCCTCGCCGCGTCGAGACTGGTGCGGCGGTCGGCGCCGTCGAAGGAAAATCGCGCGATCGACAGCGAGGCGCCGCGCTTCTCCGCGTCCTCGACCGCGCGGTTGAGATCGCGCCAGAAGACGTCCTGAGCAAGAAGGCCGGTATCGGGATCAATGACGCCCTTGGCGTCAAGCGAGGCCAGCACGCGCTTGAGGCGGAGCGCGAACGCGTTCATGCGGACGAAGGGCATAAACCGCTCGGCGAGCCGCTGCGGCCCTTCGGCGACGCGATCGAGGTTGGGCAGCGCCAGCGCGAACGGCTCGATGATGGAAGGATGATTGCCGAGCACCGCGACCGGCATATCGTAAAATCGCGGCTCTTCGGCGAGCACCGTGAGCAGCGCTTCGACCACGCGCATGCCGAAACCGTCGCCGATGACCATCCCGCCGACATCGCGCATCGCAAGCGCACGCGCCGCGCCTTCGACACTCAGCGCCCCGACGACACCGACATGTTCGCCGATCGCAACGCAAAGATCGGGATAGAAACGGCCGCGGCCGGCGACCAGCACGCTCGCTTCGTCGAGCGGCTCGGCTGCCGGCAAGCCGGGCAATTGCGCACCGCGCGAGGCGAGCGTGCGCATGCGGCGCAGCACGGTGCCATGAAGCGTCCGTACGCGCAGCGCCGCGCTGACCCGCCGCAACAGGCGCTCGGCCGGGGCATTGGCGGCGATCGCGAGCGCATCGGGAAAGGCTGGAGCGGCATCGTCACGGGTGCGGGCGATGACCGGCATGAACAGGCCGTCGTTCTTCTTGCGGTGCTCGGAGAGCGCCGCCGCCAGCGCGCAGCGCGCTTTGTCCGCGCCGGGCTCAGCCAATATGACAGCATGCGGGTTGAGCGACGTCAGCGTGCGCGGCGCCGCGGCCCAGGTGGTTTCGACGATGGGATGAGCGCCTACCGCGCGCAAAGGCTCCACGAGATCCGGCGCCGGGGCGTCCGAAACGACGGCAAACGGACCTTGCAGCGCCATGACCGGCTCAACGCGGGATACGGATCGAGCGTCCATTCTGCCCAATCAGCGTTAATTTCGGGTCAACGAGGCTGTGGCTTGCCGCTGGTGGCTGTTACTGCAGCGCCTGCTTGGGTTCGTGCCACCAGGTTTCGGGGAGAAAGCCGAACAGCGAAGTTTGCGCCGGATGATGGATATAGGCGCGGCGCGCCACCCATTGTTGGGGGAGATAGAACAGCGGCACCACATAGGATCCGGATATCAGCACCCGATCGAGCGCGCGCACGGCGGAGACGAAATCCGGCCGCGTGCGGGCGCTCAACAAAGCCGCGATCATGGCGTCGACCGCCGGGCTCCTCACGCCGATATAGTTGCGCGATCCTTCCTGGTCGGCGGCGGCCGAGCCCCAATAGATGTTCTGCTCGTTGCCGGGAGAGAGCGATTGCTCCCAGGCGTTTTCGATCATGTCGAAGTCGAAGGTCGCAAGACGCTGCTGATATTGCACGGCATCGACAAGCCGCACCTGCGCATTGATGCCGGCGCGAGCAAGGCTTGCGGCGAAGGCGAGCGCCAGCCGCTCGTCGTCGCGGCTCGTCACCATGATTTCGAAGCTCAGGCGCTGGCCAGACTGGCGGTCGCGGAGCACGGTGCCGCTCAATTCGTATCCGGCGGCCGCAAAAAGGCTCAACGCTTGACGCAGCGCGGCGCGGTCACGGCCGGATCCGTCGGTGACCGGAGGCGACCACGTTCCGTCGAGAACCTCCAGACGCACGGCGTCGGGAAAGGGCGCGAGCAGCGCGCGCTCACGATCGTCCGCCGGGCGATGATAGGCGGAGAGTTCGGAATCGTCGAAGAAGCTCGCGCTGCGTTTGTAGAGATTATAGAAGAAGTCGCGATTGATGAACTGGAAATCGAACAACAAGGCGATCGCTTGTCGTACGCGAATATCGGCGAAGACCTTGCGCCGTGTATTGAAGACATAGTCCGAACTGAATTTCGGCAGCCCGCTGGTGAACGTATCCTTGATCACACGCCCGTCGCGCACCGCGGGAAAGTCGTAACCGGTTTCCCATCGCGCCGGATCGCTCTCGCTGCGCACATCGTAGAGGCCGGCCTTGAAAGCCTCGAAATAGGCATTCTCGTCGCGATAGAAATCAAAACGCAGCTCGTCGAAATTCCACAGTCCGCGATTGACCGCAAGGGCGTTGCCCCAATAATTGGGATCACGCTTGAAGGTGACGCTCTTGCCGACATCGAAATCGGCAACGACGTAAGGACCGCTGCCGATCGGCTTCGTCAGCGTCGAATTCTCAAACGTGGCCGGATCGATCGCGTGCTTGGGCAGAACCGGCATCAATCCCAGGATCAGCGGCAATTCGCGATCATGGGCATTGGGAAAATCGAAGCGAACGGTGCGCGGGTCGAGAATCTCGGCCTTTTCGACCTTCGAATAATAGGTGCGGTGATTGGGACGGCCGTGGTCGCGCAGGAGCTGCCAGGAAAAGACGACGTCTTCGGCGGTGATGGGGACGCCGTCGGAAAAATGCGCGGCCGGATCGAGCGAAAAAGTTACGTAGGTTCGCGCATCGTCTGTTTCGACGTCGCGCGCCAACAGGCCGTAAAGAGTGAAGGGCTCGTTGAAGCCGCGCGCCATCAGGCTTTCGATCACATAGCCGCGGACCGGCTGCACGGCGAGGCCTTGGACGATGAGCGGGTTGAGACTGTCGAAGGTGCCGAGCACGCCTTCGATGAGGCGGCCGCCCTTCGGCGCGTCGGGATTGGCATAGGGCACGGCCGCGAAATCCGCGGGCAGCGCGGGGGCGCCATGCATGGCAATGGCGCCAGCGGCTTTCGTTTGTTGCGGCGCGATTGAAAATACAATCGCCAAGGCGCACAAAACAGTATGCAGGCGAAGTTCGGCGGCGCCGCTTCGCGGATGTCTCTTCGAGAACGATTTCGAAACGCTCCGATTCACCGATGGCGAATGTATCATGGAATGCAGCATAGTTTGGAACGCGCCGTTGCTTATTGATCGCGCGGCACATTGTTCGAGGA
>JBAPZR010000769.1:0-2323 GCA_049285335.1 Xanthobacteraceae bacterium
CTACATCGCCCTTCGGTCCCGCAGGGCCGGGCGGCCCCTGATCGCCTTTCGAGCCTTGAAGCCCCTGTGGGCCTTGACCACAAGCACTGAGGAACACGGCCAACGTGAAAACCACAGAGACAGTTGACTTGCGCATTGCGCCCTCTCCTTGAGTGACAATGAGAGTTGCAAAGCCCATCTGGCTCAGCATTGATCTAACTCAATGCCTTCCAATCGCCGCGTCCCCCCGCTCTGGTCAGTCGAGGACATTGGCGCTGCCTTTGTCGTGAAGGACAGCACCGGCCAAAAGCTCGCCTACCTCTATTGCGAGGAAGAAGCGGGACGGAGATCTTCGGTCAAGCTGTTGACTAAGGACGAGGCGCGGCGGATCGCAGAATTTCGCGAAGCTGCCGGAGTTGCGGACGCGCAAATAGTGAGGCCTGAACTAAAGGGCCACGAAGGCGTCTTCTTCGCTCGAAGCGTGGTGACACGCCTACAGCTAGCTTTCGCCCAATTACGGAGGCACTACGTTTTCGCGCGGCGCTTTCGATTCTTTGGTTAGAGAAATGCTGCTTCAGCGAAAATTACTGCTCATGCGCCCGTTCGACCCGCCGTGCAAAAAAAGCGCGCGCCCTCAACAGTAAACCTCTGACAGTTAGTTATGAACTGACGAGCATCTTCGGTGCGCGCATTCATCTCTTCGGTGAGCCACTCTTGGTAGGCCGACATAGTATCAACAGGCGAACGAGCGGCGATCAGTTTTTGGCTTAGTTTGAGACCAAGTTCGATCTCGGCCGTCGCGCGCGACATGGCCGCTCGACTCATTACATCGAGTGTTTTAGCGAACTCATTCTGGACCTCACCGACCTTCTCCTCAGCTTCAGCGATTTGCTTCTGAACTATTTTCGAAGTTTTGGTCAACATAGTGTGGCTCCCGTGCTGCGAGGAGCCCCCCATCAAATGAGCTTATCAAAAGGATTTTCAGAGTCATAGGGGCGGCGGTCTGATGCAAACGCGCGTTGGACCAATAGTCCGCGCTCGAATCATAGTAATGTGAGCGCACCAGACCGAGGGGGGTTCATGGCATCTGCTTCCCTCCGCCCAGCGATAGTCGGTCGTAATGTTGCGACCATCAATCCAGCCGAGTTCTCGGAGCCGCTGCAGAAATGCGGCTACCCACTGGCTTTGGCTCTCAAATGTGCCGGAACCCAAAAAGCCGATGGTTGGTTGCCTGGACGGCTGCGCGCGGACGCCGAGGGGCCAAGCTGCTGCCGCGCCACCAATGAAAGAAATGAAATCTCGCCGTCTCATTGCCTCACACGAGGCTACGAGCACTAGTTCAAACTAGCACACTCTAAGGGGGCGCGTTCATCTCTGATGTCCGCTTTGAACCATAAGCAGACATTAGGACGGCTTGCGGCTAAGATTGATGGCATGCCTGGAAAGGTTGCTCATGCTCGAGGAGCATCCCTTGAAATTCCCCCGCCGTAAACTTCTGCATCTAGCAGCAACCGCCGCCGTGCTCTCGGCAGCGTCACACATTGCATGGGCTCTTGATTATCCGACGCGGCCGGTGCGTTTGATCGTCGGCTTCTTTGCTGGCGGCCTGACCGACATCCTGGCGCGCTTGCTAAGTCCGTGGCTGTCGGAACGGTTCGGGGAGCAATTCATAGTCGAGGATCAGCCCGGAGCCGGCACTAACCTCGCCGCCGAGGCGGTCGTGCGGGCGCCCCCAGACGGCTATACGCTTCTTATGGCCACGTCGACGAATGCAATCAATGCGACGCTCTACAGTAAAATTTCATCAACGATACCGCGCCGGTCGCAAGCATCGCCCGTACGCCGCTTGTCATGGTGGTCAATCCCTCGGTTCCAGCCAAGAGTGTTCCCGAATTCATCTCCTATGCCCAGGCCAACCCCGGCAAGATCAATATGGCGACGGCAGGCATTGGGAGTTCAGTGCATCTCGCCGGCGAATTGTTCATGACGATGACTGGAGTGCATCTGGTCCCCGTGCATAGCTCCAGTTACGTGCCCGACATGCTCGCCGGGCAGGTGCAGTTGGTGTTCAGCCCCATACCCACGACGATCCAGCAGGTCAGGGCGGGTAAGTTACGCGCGCTTGCGGTGACCAGCGCGACACGTTCACAAGCGCTGCCGGATGTCCCGACGATAGGCGAGTATTTACCGGGTTACGAAGCCAGTGTGTGGAATGGCGTAGTCGCGCCGAAGAACACACCCGCCGAGATTATCGAAAAGCTTTACAAACAAATCGATGCGGCGCTCGCCAATCCCGAAATAATGGCGCGATTCGCCGAGGTCGGCAGCGTACCAACGTCGATGA
>JBAPZR010000770.1:0-1626 GCA_049285335.1 Xanthobacteraceae bacterium
GCCTTAGAAGCCTAAATTTGAGCAGTAAACTTCAAGCAACCCCAAGCGCGCGTACCCTGGCTTGGGGTTCTTTTTGTTGTGGCTCTCGCTACAAGCGTATCTAACGAATGCCCGTGCCCGACCACCCATTCGAAAAAAGTCGTGTGCTAGCGGTAATGAACTTCTGACTGTTGATCATGAACTGACGGGCGTCTTCGGATCGCGCATTCATCTCGTCACTCAGCCACTCCTGATAGGCCGACACGACATCAGGAAGTGAACGCGCTCCGCCCAGTCGTTGGGTTAGTTTGACACCAAGTGCGATCTCGGCTCTCACGCGCAAAATCACCGCTTGACTCATTTCTTCAAACGTCTTGGCGAACTCGTTCTGGAACTGAAAGGCTGTTTCCTCCGTTTCAGCGATTTTCCTTTGAGCAGTTTTTGAAGCGTTCGCGAACTCGTCCCTGTAGGCTGACATAATGAGGCTCCTCCCGTTGCAAGGAACCCAGCCGCTGCCCTGCCTTTTCCCCTAGGCAGAGCCATCCACGATAAACCTATCAAACACTTTTACAGATGCATAGAGCAGCCTACGTCGCCCAGAAAAGACCCAGCATCCATTTTCGTCGATGCTGAGTTGCTCGTGTGCCCGCGGCGGTTCCCCTCCTTTCCCTGAGCTGCGAGCCAGTGACATGAACTGCGGGGTCGGCGGCCAATACCGGTCCCCGCATTTTTTCACTCACCATGCAAGCCGCAAGCGCACAGTGTCCCGCAATGACCCAGAAATCGCGCAGTACGGGCCCAGCCAACGGTCGACACTTGATGAGTTGAGTTTAGCGATGAGCCGGTCGGGGCGGCTCGCCGCATTTTGGTCATGCTAGTAACCCGGGAAGGCTTATGCGCAGTGTTGAGTTCTCGAACATTGCTTTGGCGGCTGTCGCGGTCGTTCTGGTGTGGATGGTGCTGCTTGTCGTCGTATATTGAGAAAGACCTTGGATGTAATACCGCGGCAAGCGATGCCGGCCGTTGGGCGTGAAAAAAGGCCACCAAAGGCGGTGGCCGAGTTTGCAACAAGGTGAGGCCGCACTGCTGTTTGGAGCACGGCCGCCGGAATTTACAGCAAACAACCGCACACCCGGCTTTGAGTTAGATCAAAAATTGGAACGACGCCTGGGGGGCCGAGTTAAGCGATTACGGCCAACTCCATAAGAATTAAGCCCTCGAACTCAGACGGAGGACCGGAATGGATGTCTTTCGAAAAAGAGCGCCAACCAATCTCATTCCGCTCAATCCGGACAACGCTACGACCAAAGACTGGGTTGTCCTCCTGGAAGCTGGCACGATTGTTGGTCCGTCGCCTGTCAGACTGCGGATTGCCCGATCGACGCTCGAGAAGAAGATCGTAAAAAGATACGGTACAGCAGCATTAATTAGCTCCTATAGTTTTGTTGCGTGAGCGTATCCGCCCCGGCCTGGGGATTATCGAGCTTTGTCCGCCGTCGCCCGCTAAGGCGCCGCGAGATGACAAATCGGATTGGCCGGCGGCTAGACCGTCTCGAAACCGAGGTTCAGAAAAGAACCGATCCGGGTTATGGGCCGATCTTCAAACTGATTGATAACCCGCGCGATCCCGAGAATGGAAAAAGATTG
>JBAPZR010000771.1:0-2260 GCA_049285335.1 Xanthobacteraceae bacterium
GGTGTTCACGGACCCGATAAGCCAGATTCGATTGGCGACCCGCCTTCGGATCACGCCCCTTGTCGGTAACTGGTCGCAAAACGATGCTTTTGACCGGCTTGAGGCGAGCAGAGTTCATCGGCTTATCCCCCATGTCTCGCAGAATCACTGGTCGCACTATGACCAAAATGCGACCAGCGTCAAAAGCGACAAGTTATCAGCAATCAAATGAAGATGGTCTTTTGCCCGCGTCATCGCGACGTAGAGCGGACGACGCTCCTCTTCAATCTCAGGAGTGCTTGCCGTCGCTAAATCCGATGGTATGCAGCCAGCAACACAGTTAAGGACGAACACGGAGCGGTGGCCTTGATCGCCCAAAGCGGCGACTTGCGCGCCGTCCGCCGAGCGCAATAGGGTTAGGCCCGCTCGAAGAGCATGACTAACCACGCCGTCGCCTATGGCCATGCGATTTTGGCTGTTCCGACGAGCTAGAACGGCGAACGAAGACGTTCTGCCGGGCCGCGCCTTAGGTAGGACCATGAGTTACGAGTCGCTTGAACACGTGGTGCAAAGCCGGGTGCGGATGTTTTTGTGCCACACCTGGCTCGTGACCATGCTCGGCACGCTCCTGCTCGGTGCTGGCGTCTGGGCCGCGATCCATTTCACGATGGCCCGCGACTATATGCGGATCGCCGCCGGGCCGCTTGATGCCAGATTCGTGCACGCGCTGTCCAACCAGCTCGCTACCGATCACCGCAATTTGCATTTGCAAATCGTTCCGACCACCACCCCGCAAGCTACCGCCGAGGTAATGAGCAAGGGCGAAGCCGATCTCGCGGTTCTGCCGAGCCAACTTGACAACGCGCGCGATTGGCCGGTTGTCACCATTCTGCGGCAAAACGTGATGGCGCTGATCGTCCCCGCGGCGGGCGCGACGAAAGTGGAAGAGAGCGCGGTTACTAAGCCGGCGAAGAAGACGAGCGCCAAAGCCGGTGCGAGCAAGGGCGGCGAGAGCAAGAGCGCAAAGGCAGGCGGTAAGAAGGCAGGCGGCAAGAACGCCAAGGGCGGTAAAGGCACGAAATCAGCCAAAGGCGACGCCAGTGACGACAACGACAGCAGCGACAGCAAGTTCGGCAAAGTCACCGGTCTTTCAGGCAAGCGCGTCGACGTCGTCAGCGGCAACGAAGCGACCACGGGCCTGCTCGAACCGGTGCTCAGCCATTACGGAGTGCCGCGCGACAAAGTGACGATTTCGTCTATCGATCCGCGCGATATTCCGGCCGCGATCAGGAAGCACCAGGTCGATGTGCTGTTTGTTGCCGGCGCCGCGACCAGTCCCATCATTTCCAGCGTGATTGCGGCCGCAACCGTCAATGGCGCCGCGCCGAATTTCATCGAGATCGATCAGGCCGACGCCATTGCCAAGCGCAATCCGGCTTTCGATTCGATCGATATCCACGCCGGCACGTTCGGCGGCACGCCGCCAACGCCCGACGACAGTCTCAAGACCTTGAGCTTTGCTCAATACCTTGTGGCACGGAAATCAGATAGCGATTCCGTTATCGCCACGCTGGCAAAGACAATCTATTCATCGCGCCAGGCGCTTGCCGCCGCAGTGCCGGGCGAGATCAAGATCGAGGCGCCCTCGACTGACAAGGATGCGGACGCGGTCGTGCATCCGGGCGCGCTCACTTATCTCAACGACAGTGAGCAATCGTTCTTCGACAAATATGGCAACGCAATCTTCTACGGCATGCTGATCTTTCCGGTATTCGGCTCGGCGCTGGCCGGGATGGCGAGTTACCTGCGCCGAAACACCCGCACGCGGCGCCTGGGGCTTCTTCAGCGCGTTCTGGATCTCGTGCGCGAGGCGCATGGGGCACAGAATCTCGAAGTGCTCGAGCAGCTTCAAGTCGAAGCTGACAATCTTGTCATCGCGATCGTGCATCAGGGCGAACGTGAGGAGTTCGACGAGACGGTACGGATGTCGTTCGCCTTTGCGCTCGATCAGCTGCGTTTTGCCATCGCCGCGCGGCGCACGGCGATTCTCGACCATTCGGGAACCGCGCCCGAGGCAACGGCCCCCGCTGCCGCCACGATGCAGACCGCATTCCACGGTGAATTGAACCGGCGGTGGTGACAGGTTTGCCTGTTCCGATCGACTCGCGGTTCAGTCAAATTTGATTGGAGATTGCTATGCCGGACCTCGAAAGCGACTTTAAAAAGTTAGCAGCCGATGCGAAGCAAATGGCAGACGAGAATACCAAGTTGCGGAAAATCA
>JBAPZR010000772.1:0-1778 GCA_049285335.1 Xanthobacteraceae bacterium
GGAATAGGCGATCTCGACGCCGCCTTTCGCTTTGGCGGCGCGCTTTTGCGCCTGTTTGACGTCGCCGGAAAATCCGACGACCAGGCAAATCTCGCCGGTCGCGAGCGCATTGAGATATTCCGACGAATGGAATTTGCGGACGTAGGGTCGGATCTTCAGGAGGAGATCGGTGACTTTTTGCAGATCGGCGGGGTCGCTGGTATTGGGGTCGAGATGCAGATAATGCAGTCCCGCCGACATGACATCGTCGGAGGAATCAAGCAGGTGGATGCCGCAATTCTTGAACTTGGCGATTTTTTCGGGATCGAAAATATAATCCCAGGAATCGATCGTCAGATCCGGCCCTAATATTCGTTTCGCGTCCTTGATGTTGTAGCCGATGCCGGTCGTGCCCCACATGTAATTGACCGCGTAGTCGTTGCCGGGATCGTATACCGCGAGCTGCTTGGAGATCTCTGGCCAAAGATGGATCAGGTTCGGCAATTTCGATTTGTCGAGCTGTTGGAAAATTCCGGCCTTGATCTCTGACGTTCTGCGGCACCTGCAATCGGCCGCCGAGCTGATGCCATCCAGCGCGATCGAGCACCATCATTTTCTGCACCGCTGCGACGGGGCGCCGTGCGCGTCAGCCTTGGCTGGAGCACGACCGAGGCCGATATCGAAAAGTTCCTCGCCGCTTGGAGAAAGCTCGCAAGTACATTATCTAAGGAGCAGCGAGGCATCGCAGCCTGATGGCTGCCAGGATTGATTACGCGCCAAAAAGGCCCGATGGAGGTGACCCGAAGCAAGGCCCACCTGACCATACCGACTAAATCCAACCCGCGGTCCTTGAAACCGTGAGCGGAGGGACGAATGCCGGCAGTGCAAGAGACCGTCGAGCAGGTCCGGCGCATCGACGTCGATCAGTATAAATATGGGTTCGAGACGCTGATCGAATCGGAAAAGGCCCCGAAGGGCCTGTCCGAAGATACGGTGCGCTTTATCTCGGCGAAGAAGAACGAGCCGGAATGGATGCTGGCGTGGCGGCTGGACGCCTACGAGCGCTGGCTGACCATGCGCGAGCCGAAATGGGCCAAGGTCGAATACGGCCCGATCGACTACCAGGACCTCTATTACTATTCCGCGCCGAAGAAGAAGGACGGTCCGAAGTCGCTCGACGAGATCGATCCGGAAATCCTGCGCACCTACGAAAAACTCGGCATCCCGCTGCGCGAACGCGAAGCGCTATTGGGCATCCAGAAGACCGACGGTGACGGCGCGGAAGTCCAAGAATCTGAAAATGGCGACAACGGCTACGGGCGCGTGGCCGTCGACGCGGTGTTTGATTCGGTTTCGGTCGCGACCACGTTCAAGGCAGAACTCGCCAAGGCCGGCGTCCTGTTCATGCCGATCTCGGAGGCCATCCACGAGCACCCCGATCTGGTGAAGAAATATCTCGGCTCGGTGGTGCCGGTGAGCGACAATTTCTTCGCCACACTCAACTCGGCGGTGTTCTCCGACGGCTCGTTCGTCTATGTGCCGCCGGGCGTGCGCTGCCCGATGGAGCTGTCGACCTATTTCCGCATCAACGAGAAGAATACCGGACAATTCGAGCGCACGCTGATCATTGCCGACCGGGGCTCCTACGTGAGCTACCTCGAAGGCTGCACGGCGCCGATGCGCGACGAAAACCAGCTTCATGCGGCCGTGGTCGAGTTGGTCGCGCTCGACGACGCCGAGATCAAATATTCGACCATTCAGAACTGGTACCCCGGCGACGCGGCCGGCCGCGGCGGCAT
>JBAPZR010000773.1:0-1820 GCA_049285335.1 Xanthobacteraceae bacterium
GTCGTGAAGGACGGCGGCGGCCAAAAGCTGGCCTACGTCTATTACGAGGAGGAGCCCGGCGCTCCAATAATTTGCTTATTTTTGGCCACCTCGGCGTCCAAATTAAAATGTCCACAGTGTCTTTTCAGCACTAGTGGCTGCATCATCTCGTCGGTTATCAAATACTGTTTGTCATGACACACGGAGGAGAGTGCGATGAAAGCACTCGCGCTACTGACGGCATTGGCGGTGACTCTCTTTAGCGTCGCAGCCTCTGCCCAAACCTACGGAGTCGGCAAGGGCAAAGCCCCGCCGCCGCCGCCGGTTGTTACCAAAGGCTGAGCAAGCTTTGGGGGGGACCGGCCATTGTGCCGGTCCCTTTTCTTTTGGCCGTAGACTTTCTCGCTCGGCGGGTGCCGTGCCTGGCGCAGTGAAATCGGGAATCCGACGAAAACTAAATCCGATGAGCCGAGTTTGAAGAATTAGCCGGCCGCCACATGCGGTCGTGCGAGTGGCCCGGACATCCTTGCCCCCCAGCCCCTCACGCCGGGCTACGCGCGTAATGTCATGCAATGCGGGGCCGGCTTTGTTGAGTTCCGGTCCCGCATTATCATTAAATGGGAGTAAGGACGATGCGAAATCTCGTGATCTCGGTTCTCGTCGTTGGGCTGCTGTCGCTGCTGCCGTTGTCGCCGCGAGTCGGTCCGTCGTCAGGATTGCTGCCCGTGTCGATCTCACTCGGCCAGGATGAGGCCAAAGCCTACGTGACGTATCGGCGGGCTCGGGTGACGACCCGGCGAGTCTATCGTCGCGCCTATCGTCGCTCTTACTACCACTACTGAGGGGAGAGAGCGCGGCGACGAGGGCTGAAGGCTGAAAAGGATCGCGTGCTGCGCTCCGGTTGTCAGCGAGCACGGTCCAAAGGCCAAGCCTTCGGGCTTGCGAATCGGCAGCCAAGTTACTTAGCAAAGACGAGGCGCGTTACTCAGCAAAGACGAGGCGCGGCGGATCGCGGGGCTAAAGTTGGGGCTGCCGGAGCTATTGCCCGCCTCGGCCACGCATGAAGGCCTGCATTTCCTCAAAGCTAACGGTGCCATCGTGGTCGGTATCCATGGCTTTGAAGATCCGCTCGTGAGCCGCCTGCCACTCCTGCAATGAAACCGTCCCGTCACCGTCGGCATCCATCAGACTGAAGATAATTCGGGCCATCACGGGTGCCATCATGGCACGACCTCGATGCCAGCCATGGTGCCAGCCGCGCCCCATCATTCCGCCGCGTTCGCTCATCGTTCCGGGTTCAATGAGGTAGATCTGGTTCTGATCGTCTTCATCCCCGAATGGTAGTACATCGTCGTCGTTGGTTTGGGCGATCTGCGTGTCAACGATCACTTCGCGCGAGAGTTGCATGAAGTGCTCGGGCCAGATGACTTCATCTGGGTGCATGATTATCACCTGATGCCGCTCGCCAAGGCGTTGCGCGAACGCGGGCACAAGAATCGCATCGGCTTTTTCCTTCACATCCCATGCCCACCGCCGGAAATATTGACTGCTTTGCCAAACCACGAGCGTCTCATTCCATCGCTCTGCGAATACGATCTCGTTGGTTTCCAGACTGGGGATGATGCCTTCAATTTCAGCCGCTATCTCACGCGCGAATGCGGCCTGCACAGCCGCGATTTCAATTTCATCGTCGCCGACCGGACCGTTCGGATCGACGTGTTCCCGGTCGGCATCGAGACCGCAGCCTTCGCCGATCTTGCCCAGCGTTCAGTGCGGTTGCCGTTCGTTAAGCGCGTGATCAGGAGCGTGGCTGACCGTGCGCTCATCATCGGGGTCGATCG
>JBAPZR010000774.1:0-2875 GCA_049285335.1 Xanthobacteraceae bacterium
CGTTTTACCAGCGATTTCCTCTAGCATCCGGCCCAGCATGAATGATTTTCCGGAGCCGGACTGGGCGACCACCGCAACGTGCGCTGTCAGGCCCTTAGCGCGTAAATACACGGGGTCCTTGTCCGAAGGCATCGTCCAGCCCAGGTGCAGGTCTGGAGATGTAGCCAGGTGCACGTCCGGAGACGCAGTTTCGTCGGCCGCAAGTGTAGTTTTCAATCTTCGCTTCGCCATATTGTCCCTACAGCCTCGCTTGTTGCGGCCGACCATCGTCGCAGATGCAGCATCATCCACTTAGGAAGAGGTGTCCAGATCCACTTAGGAAGAGGTGTCCACGTCACTTCCGCTTCGCAGGCATCAGACGACTTGGCCGCTTGCAGCTTCCTTGATCGTGTCGCGCCGAGCGGCCGTCACCGGAAGTTGCCGCCAACAGCAAAACAACGGCGAGGGGATCAAGCAAAAGCGCAACGGCGAGCACGAACAGATGCATGACCTTTTCATCATCTTGGCCAATCAGCGCTGCGAGATAGCGAACCGGGCCAGCATTGGCGGCTAGTTCGTTCCGCTCATTGGCTACATTAGCGCCTTCAATCTCAATGGCTGCCAGCGCGTCCGCCGCGCGTGCGCGTTCCCCGACAAGCTCACTACGCCGTCCGGTCTGACGCTCAACGAGGCTCATTGCAATGGCCATACGGCCGCGCTTGGTCGCCTCGCTCACTGCATTGTCAATCTGCGCAATGCGCTGGTCGATGTCGGCCACATTCGCTCACGCAAGCTCCTTGCGGGCATCGATACGTGCTTGGTGGTCTGCTACGCGCGCTTTCACGGCGACGGCATGTTCAAGGTGTGCTTTCGCAAGAAAGCCGTAGCTGCCAATGGCATTCAAACCCATGAGCGTGACGACGAGCAGAACAATTGCACTTTTAAGTAGGCGTGACGCGGCATAACGCCGGCCAAGCCATCCTACGGCGCTAAGCTTGGCGCACTCCATTGCGACCCCCATGCCGACGACGGCCCAAAACGCCCCTGTAAACACGGCAGTAAGGCCGATAATGCTGAATGAGGCGGACACGGCCGCAACGGCCAATGCAGCACAGGCCATCACGACGGGGAGCATATCGTGACGCCTTGGCCGCAACGGTGTGTCGGCTGCAGGTGTAACGGCAGGCGTGACGGTGATGCCTGCCTTTTGCAGTTTCCTGCGTTCGCGATAACGCCGACTACGCTCCGCGCCCGTACGATCTTTTGGCTTTGTGACTTTAGGAATGATAGCGAGCTTCGTGTCCATGAAGTTCCCCAGTCGAATCATCGGATTTTCCAGCTTTGAATTATCCGGCGTCTGCTGTGGTTGGGTACAGCCGTCTCGGCAGGGCGTCGCGCAGCCATTCGCCTCACCCACGAGGTAACTGTGCCGTGGTGTTATGGTTTACCTATTGGTGAGAAGGACCGCGGGCATAAGCCGACGGTCCTTGTTCCTGGTTTGATAACTATGGTTGAGACACTGTCTGCCGCAACATTATCTCTTGGTACTTGGCGTTCATGGCTTGATGAACGATGGTCAGATAATCGGCGGCACGGTCTACTTCGTCCCCGACGTTGCCATTGGCGCCGTAACCCGGCCAAAGCGCAATGAGACGCTCTATCGCTTTATCCCGTTCCCGATAGAGTGCCCCGAACAGCTTATCGTCAGCCCTCGTCTTTTTTGGCTGCTTGTTCTGTTTTGACGTTCGCATTTTTGACTCCACAGCCGCGTGTTGATGAAGTAGCGGGCGGCGGCTCGCGCCTGCTAGATCTTGTTCTGTTCTTTTTTGGAGAGCCTGGCGCGTCAAATAGAGTGATTAGCTTGTTGTGCAAGACTCAACTACAGCATTACGGACCAATTTTTGTCTCTCGCGTATCCACGTACTTGATCTTTGAAGCCGCCGAGCGTGAGGCCGCGCGCCTTGATCGGACTCCATCCGAGATCGCGCATGAGTTTTGCCAAGCGCCGGCAAGATCCTGCTGTCCGACAGCGCTGCGGCACCTCCAAGATGTCAAATAGTGTGTGGGTGCTTATACGCTCCACGCCGTCGTCACCTACTCTGCCACGGGCGGCTTCAAGGCGCAGGTGCCAAGGATCCGCGCACTTCGCACGGATCTCTTCACTTGTTTTCTTTAGGGTGCTGATGAACGACATTTCGGCTTCATCTCGCTTGTGATCTGTCCCATGGCGTTTTTGCTTAAGTTACTCCTGGGTTTCAAAAACCCGCAGCCGGATAGTGACGGTTCATATGCTGATCCACATGAGCTGATATTGATGCGGCAGGCCCCGATAAGCCGCTTCGGCGAGGCGGGCGGCCATTACGTAGGTATCGCAGAGCACCGGAAAATGCCAAACGAGGTTTGCGAGAACTTCATCTTCTTCGCCCCACGCTTCTCGTTCGACTAACCAGCCATGATCGCTGTTCACGAGCCAGAACTGATAGGGACCAATTCTGCGAGTGAATACCTCCGCCGGCTTGTGCACCTGCCAACCCGGCGGCAGGCGTTTGCATGGCCCGAGCTTCGTTGCGTGGGCGACGAACCCGTCGTCCAGCTGCAAGAGAGCCTTGGACTTAGGCGCATACCAGGCCGGAATGTTAGCGTCTTGTCGGTCAACGACGCGGGAGCTGCCGCTACTCTGATATGGCGGCGCACTGCTTAGAAACAGTCGCCGCTCGAAGCGTGAGGCGCGACGGATCTTCGCTGGCGTTGGATCCCAATATAGACCCGGGCCGAGACCCTTCAGTGGGAGTGGTGGAAACTGCTGCTGAAGAGCTGGGTCCTGCGTAATGAAATCGGGGGCATACGGCGAAGCCATAACGCCGCGGGCATATGGCTCGAAGTAAGGGTGTCTTGC
>JBAPZR010000775.1:0-4141 GCA_049285335.1 Xanthobacteraceae bacterium
ATTCGGTCGCTGGGCAGTCGCACCTTGTTCGGGAGATCGGGCTACGCCGAAAAGATCGATCCGCTCGACGAAATGATCGAGGACAAGGGCGTGCGCGTTCTCATCGACCCGAAGACGGTACTGTTCCTGCTCGGCGCCGAGATGGACTGCAAAGTAGAAAAACTGTCCGCGCAGTTCATCTTCAACAATCCGAACCAGACGGCGGCGTTCGGCTGCGGCGAATCGGTCCAGTTCCAGCCTGCGAGCGAAGCGTCGTACCGCGGGCAATCTCACAATGATGGCTACGCTACCTGGGGAGGTGGTGTGGTTTCAGAATTGGTGCGCGGTTCGGCCTCTGGGTCGGTCTCGCAAATGACGCGATCACGCCCCTGGCGCATGGCGGCGTAGAGGCGGTTGTTGGCGCTCGATCAGCGACTGCGAGGTGTCGTCGGTACGCAACTGCGCAACGCCGATGGAAATCGTCATGCGGTTGAGTCGCTCGCTCGCGCGGCGTCACCGGTACATCCGTCTGCTTGAGCTCGTGAAAGAAGGTTGCAAACATCCTCATCCGATCCGCTCGCGCAGAGCCGAAGCAAATGATGGAGTGCACATTGCACCGTGCAACACGGCGTAACCCCGGAGACACGTTTCTTGCGCGACATCGTAATGTGAGCGTAATATCAGCTAGCAAAAGATATATCTTGACCGGGAACAAAATGGTGGCCCCAGGCAGCATGGCCCCAGCCAGCAAAGGGCTGGTCCAAGACGACCTACGTCTAGTTGCGCTCGCGCTCGTCGCCGAAGCGCCCCGTCGCGGCTACGAGATCATCAAGGTGATCGAGGAGACGACGGCCGGGTGGTACTCGCCGAGTCCCAACATCGTCTATCCGACGCTGACCAATCTTGCAGAGGCGGGCTATGTGACAGCATCCCCCGAACCCCCGAAGCTTTACACGATCACCGACGACGGCCACGGCTATCTCAAGCAGAACCGCGATCTTGCCGATAAAGTCCTCGGCCGCCTGGCCGCGCTCGGCGAACGCGTCAGCCGCTGGCGGCGCGCCCGTGGAACCGACAGTAAGCAGTTGGACCCGGACGATAGCGCGGAAAGCCTCGTGGAAATCCTGGCCCGTGCGGCCGACAATTTGCAGCGAAAATAAATTCTTGTCATCCGACTCCCGGCGAATCGCCGGGCGTGATTTGACATGCGATCGCCAAGCCGAGGCCGCTCACGTCCTGATGGTCGTTTCGTTGCCGCCCCGCGGCTTTTGGCCCAGCGACGCCGCCGCGGCGCCGGACGGGACCGCAGTTCCAGCGCTCCCATATATTGCGTCGGCGTCGACGCCAGTCCCAAGTGGAACTTGCGGCGGGAGCTAGAAAGCGGAAACTGCCCTTCCAGGGAATCTTGCCTCAAGTTACGGAATAAAATGAGAAGGCTGTGAGCGATGGCGCGATCCAGGGCGAGGGCGCAAAGGAAGGTCAGCTCGGAAGCAATGTCGCGGCTGGGCCTCGCAGCAATCGCGCCATTTTTTGTCTAGCCGATGACCCCGCTCCGGGATTTCATCAATGAGATAGCCAGCGAGCTTGACGCGCGTACCGACAAGCCGCTTGCCCCGCATCACTGGATTGGCTTTGTGAAACTATTGGCTGCCGTCGATGAAGATTACGAATTGGGCGAGCTGCGCCAAAAGATGGAAAAAATTGTCTCGCAACGCGATGTGCGTTTTCAGGACCGTTGCTTGGCGCTGATTCCCTTGCTTAGCGCTGATCCCGCTGTTGCGGCCGTATTTACCGGGCGGCGGCACGCTGCAATCAAAGCACTTGCGGCGCTGTAGCTGCCGAGCTACCCAGCGCAATCTATTCCCTCGATGGCGACGCGCAGCAGGCGCACAACGGGATGCTGACCGCATTTGCGCGCGGGCCCGGCGCTCATCGGCAAAAATCTCATCGATATCAAGGCTCAGGAGGGAAATTACCTCATCCGCGCGCACATCGAAATAGCCAAAGGGCCAGGTAGCGGTTGGGTCAGCTACAAGTGGCCAAATCCGCTGACCAACAGGATCGAAGACAAGATCAGCATGTTGAAAAGATGGGAGACAATTACTTCGTGGGCGTCGGAGTTTACCCCAAACAATGACGCGCGCGAAAAAGGAGGGTTTAAATGGACGGTTTAACGCGTTGACCTAATCCTCGTCGCCGTTATGGCTGCGGTTTTAGCATTAGCAGGCCGAAATTGGTCCCCGACTGACCAGGACGGCGGGAAGCGGCGTTCAGCCCCCAATCTCGTCCATATAAACGTGGATGATCGGATCGCCGTCAGCATTACCCGGATCAACGCTCAAAGAGGCGATTCGAGCGGGAACGGTTTCTTTAGTAACACCAGATCGGAGTAACGCCACGTTGACTACGGTTCCGACGCGGGGTGGCTCGCCGTCGTGGATGTCAAGCTCCGTCTGCGTCGGGCCGTTTCTTCGACGAAGATGACAACGATAGCGTGACACCGAATTACCTCACCGCGGCAAATGTGGTCCATTAGCCCGGTTGCAGGACGTGGCGGGATGCGGCGCGCTGTCACTGCGGCGGCGGAAAGCGGCGGGCGGTCACGGTAGAAAATGAAGGCCGAGATTTGGACCTAATCACTATGATTGCGCAGCGGCTTTTCCGGCAGGCGTGATCGAAAGCCAGCCCCTGGTATGGCCGGACTGGGCGACCCCGAGCCACCCCTGTGCCTTGGCGTACATAATCGCGGTACGGATTTCGTCCTCGGTTAATCCCATGTCCGCCGCTACCTGACTAACCCTGCTCTCAGGTGCTACGGGATTCGCTCTATCGATTAGAGCTTCGAGAAGTCGCTTAGCGTTAGCGGGTGCATTCTGCCTGGCCATTGCGTCATTATAGCCGCGCGGAGTTGCGGGATTGGTGTAAAACGCTAGGCAACCGAACGGGAACAGAAATGGAGCAAATGGTACTCTATAAGGGCTTCCGAATCCGCGCGTATCACGATTGGTCGGGACAATGGTTGGCTGAGACTAAGCGGCCGGTTCCGCGGCGGCCCGGCGCCGATCACACCGACACCGATGCTGAGTACATTGCCACGCCCTTCCGCTCACCAAACGCCAGAAGCCGCTGTTAACGTCATAAAGCAGATGATCGATAGCCCGAGCACGACAACTGCGGCGCCAAAAACGATTCAATAGCGTATTCCGGTATTCGCGAGACCATTGCTGATTGGCGGTTGCGGCCGTATCTTGTGAGCATGGCAAGAGGCATCTTCCGAACTGTCGACGGTTTGGTTCAAGTCGATTTTAATGGCGTCTACTCCGCCCCGATGTATCGGGTGCGATACGAGGAAGAGGGCTACCAGCCGCCGTTTGAGACGCTGCCCTCGGAAGCTGATTACTTGGCGGCTCGACGGAAGGCTCAGGACAGTGCCAAGGGTCCCAAAGGTGAAAACGACCCGCCGATGTGAATCGGTGCCGCCATCCTAAGCGCAGAATTCTTTCATCCTCGACAGACTAGGGCGACGCGCAGCAGGCGCACAACGGCATGTTGACCGCATTTTCACGCGGGCGCTGTGGTTCATGTTTTCTAAATGTACTGTTAACGCAATTCAAATTTACTTAATTTACGATATAACATATATTTAAAATATATCTTCAACAGAGAGGAATGCACACATGGCAGACGCGGTGTCGGTGCCTTCGACAGGGTTCGCTTTAATCATCATTATTGATCCAAGTTATAGAAATCGCTTGCCGTGGTAAGATATATATCGAATATATCTTTAACATAAGAGAGGAATGCAGACATGGCGACGAGCAATGGACACATGAATGGACACGCGAATGGACACTTGACGCCCGACCAAATCTCTTTCTACGACGAAACTCTAAAGAAACAGATAGAGGGCTCCTACCGATACGATGGCAAGGCACTCCATGTCGCTTCAATAAAATACGGCATTAAGAGCGCGCCCCCTGCCTATTTTGGCACGCGCGCCGATCATTTTGCGCTAAAACTGTACGCGCAAAAGCTATTGAGCGAGTTGGCACGTGATGCAGCAAAGGACGCGCATCATTGATGTCGCCGCCGCTAGCCGCACGCTGCCTGGAATTTCTCTATAATTCGAGCGATCTAGCACCAGCAGTCCACCACTCAGGCG
>JBAPZR010000776.1:0-2552 GCA_049285335.1 Xanthobacteraceae bacterium
TGTTGTAGAGGTTCGCGTAGTCGCGCTCGACCACCCGCAGATGCGGCATGGTCTTTCCCGGTATCGGCTCGCACTCGCCCAGGGCCCAGTCGCGGACCTGCGGCTGCGCCAGTTCGTCAGGCGTGTCGTGCATGAGCGGCTGGGCGACGAGATCCCGCACCGGCTTGTCAAAGGCGAGCGGCGCCATTTCGCTCACCTTTTTGGCGAGCAGTTTGAAGATCTCCCAATCGGTTTTGGATTCCCACACCGGCGGCACCGCCGCCCCGAGCACGTGCAGGAACGAGTGCAGGTCGGTCGTGTTGAGATCATTCTTCTCGTACCAGAACGCCGTCGGTAGCACGATGTCGGAGTAGAGCGCCGAGGTATCCATCCGGAAATTGATGTCGACCACCAGGTCATACTTTCCGCGTGGCGCCGGCTCTCGGTACTCGACCGTGTTCGTCAGGCCCTTCGCGCGCTCGTCGGCGATGGCGTTGTCGTGCGCCCCGAGGTAATGGCGCAGGAAGTACTCATGTCCCTTGGCGCTCGACTGGATGGCGTTGCCGCGCCAGATGAACCACACCCGCGGCCAGTTCTCCGTGGCATCGGGATCGTCAATCGCAAAGCGTAGCTTCTTGTTCTTGAGCTGATCGACGACCCGCCCAACGATATCGGCGTCGGTCTTCGCGCCGGCGCGCTCGGCCTCGGCCACGACGTCGAGCGGATTGCGGTTGAAATGCGGGGCCATAGGCATCCAGCCCAGGCGCACCGACTTGGCCTCGAGGTCGATAGCGTGCCCCTTGGCCCAGCGCGGGTTTGGACTCGTCAGGCCGTACTCCGTGAACTCCTTCTCGTAGCGCCACTGACAGCAATGGGCGTAATGCCAGGTCGACGATTGCAGGACCCGCGGCGGCTTGAACCAGTCGCCAGCCAGGGCGATCGAGGCCCAGGGCGCAACGGGGGCAAGCTTTTCCTGGCCGACGTAGTGGTTCATCCCGCCGCCGTTCACGCCGCAGCACCCGCACAGGATCAGGGCGACCTGGGCCGAGCGGTAGATGAGATTGTTGTAATACCAGTGGTTGGCGCTGGCGCCCACGATGACCATAGACTTGCCGTTAGTGAGCTCCGCGTTGCGGGCAAACTCGCGCGCCAACCTGATCGCTGTTGCGCGGCCGATACCTGTGAACTTCTCCTGCCACGCCGGCGTGTAGGGCGCGTCTGCGTCGTCGTAACTCGACGGGTAGGCGCCCTCGAGGCCGCGGCTGTGCCCAAACTGGGCCATCAGCAAGTCGAAGCCGGTGGTGACCAGAATCTCGCCTTCTGCGGTGGCGAGACGTCGCACCGGAACGCCGCGTATGGCGATAGGCGTTGTCTTGCCCGGCACGCCCTGGGAGAAATCTTCGAATTCCACCTGGGCCACAGCATCATGTTTATCGATGAAGCTCAGCACCGTATCGATGGGGCTGTTGTCCTCGCCGTCCTCCTGGGAGAGGTTCCACTTGCCTTTGTTGGTTTCTTGGGCGGCCCAGCGATAGCCGACTTGGCCTTTGGGTACGCGCGGCTCGCCGCTTTTGGCGTCGATGACCATCAGCTTCCAGTCGCCGTGCTCGACGTCTTTGTAGCGCTCCACACGCTTGGCGCGCACCTGCTGCCCCATGCGATAAGTCTTCCCATTGGGGTGCAGTTCGACGAGGAACCCCAGATCGGTGTAACGCTTGAGGTAATCCACGAAATATGGGACCTGCCGGTCGAGGTAGAACTCCTTGAGAATGACGTGATCGACCGCCATCCAAAGCGCGCAGTCCTGTCCCGCCTGGATCGGGATCCACTCGTCGCAGTACTTGGCGATTTGGCTGAAGTCCGGCGCGAGGACGACAAATTTGGTCCCCTCGGTGCGCGCCTCGGCGATGAAATGCACGTCCGGGGTGCGGGTCATATTCAAGTTCGACGCCATCGAGACGATGAACTTGCTATTGTACCAATCCGCGCTTTCGCACACGTCGGTCTGGTCGCCCCACATCTCGGGGAACGAGGTCGGCAGGTCGGCGTACCAGTCGTAGAAGCTCAGGGTTGCGGCGCCGAAAAGCTGGAGAAAGCGACAACCCGCCGCAAAGGAGCACATTGACATTGCCGGGATCGGCGAGAAGCCGATCACCCGGTCCGGTCCGTACTTACGCGCCGTGTAGAGGCTGGCAGCGGCGATCAACTCCGACACCTCGTCCCATTTGGTGCGCCGGTAACCGCCTTTGCCGCGCGACCGCTGCATGCGTGCACGCTTTTGTGGATCCTCAACCAGCGAGGCCCAGGCCTCTATCGGATTGGAATGCTGGCTTTTCGCTTCGTGCCAAAAGTCGAGCAGCGGGCCTCGTATGTATGGATATTTCACCCTGATCGGGCTGTAGACGTACCAGGAGGCGGAGATGCCGCGCTGGCAGCCGCGCGGCTCATAGGGTGGCAAACTTTTCTCGAGCTAGGGGTAGTCGGTCTGCTGCATCTCCCAGGTGATAATCCCGTCCTTCACGTAGATCGCCCACGAGCAGCCGCCGGTACTGTTGACGCCATGTGTGCTGCGT
>JBAPZR010000777.1:0-5755 GCA_049285335.1 Xanthobacteraceae bacterium
CCCCTTCACCTAATTTTGCCAAAAGGTCAAAAACAACATGAAAAAGACGAACCGAAAAAAGATGAAGAAACGTGGGCCGCCGCGCACGACCGGCCCGGGCGTTCAAATCCAGGTTCGCTGTCAAAAAGCGTTTCTTGCCGCGGTCGATAAGTGGCTGGAACAGCACAAGGAACATGGCCTTTCCCGCCCCGGTGCCATCCGCCACCTTGCGGAGATCGCCCTTCAATCGATCGGCTAATGGTCCCTTTGAAACTATGGGCGCTGTAATACGTTAACTTTCATCACCGGCCGCGGCTCTGCCTTAGGCGTCGGTGGCTGAGAGACCGATAGCACTCCCGCCTGTAACAGGAAGGGAGCGCGGCCATGGCCGATCTCAAAACATTTTCGCCCACAAAATTCGATTACCGTCATCTCGATTTCAAGGTCTCGGAGCTTGCTCGGCTGAGGCTATGTAACCAAGACACTAAGCGACTGATTGCGGGCGCAAGGCACGAAATAACGACTTCAAATGCGCTTTTGACCAAAGTCGATCGAATACTTGCCCGCAAATAGGCCGCCTCAGTCTGTGGCCGCATCGTCGGTTAGACCTTACGCATCGAGATGACGATCCCACGCGTCATCGATTGAGGCGTCTCGCAGTACTTTGCCCAATCAGCCATCAGCCGCCGCCGCTTCTCAAATAGATCACCGCGGCGATATGCGGCCTCGACCTTATTGCCGACGGCATGCGCAAGCGCCATTTCGACAACTTCCGCCGGATAGTTGGTGCGCTCGGCTGCCCAATCCCGGAATGTGGAGCGAAAACCGTGCACCGTGTAGGCGGTGTAGTTCTCCATCCGCTTTAGCGCCAGCTGCACAGTGGCGTGACACATCGGCCCATTGTTGCGGCCGGGGAAAACGAAATCATCGATGACGGGGACCCCGTGCAAAAGCGCCAACGCACGCGCCGACAGTGGCACGCGGTGTTCTTTAGACATCTTCATGCGATCGGCTGGGATTGTCCAAACCTTTTGCGCAAGGTCTATTTCGTCGTGTGTCGCTCCGAGCACTTCACCCGCGCGCGCTGCGGTCAGGATCGCGAATTCGAGCGCGAAAGCGCCGATGTTTTTGTGCGTACGCAATTCTGCCATGAAGGTGGGAAGCTCGGCGTATGGAAGCGCCGCGAAGTGTTTGACACTCCTTACTTTTGATCGCGGCGGTAACAGAAACCGCAGATGCCCTCGCCAGCGTGCGGGGTTTTCGCCGTCGCGCAAATCGAGCGACCGCGCCCAGTCCAACACCAACTCTATGCGATTGCGCACGCGCCCTGCTGTTTCAGGTGTCTTTGTCCAAATCGGCTGAAGCACTTTCAGCACAAGCGCCTTATCGATCGCGGCAACGGGAAACCCCCCAATCACCGGATAAGCATGGTCCCGCAAGCTGTTTTGCCAAATGACGGCGTGCCGCTTGGACCGCCACCCTGCCCGATGCGTTTCGATGTATTCTTCGGCCGCTTCCTGGAACGTCTTTGCTTTCGCATCCGCTAACGCGGCTTGCGCGCGATCGAGCTTCCGATTTTGGATAGGGTCTATTCCATTGGCCCGAAACGCCCGGCACGCCGCGGCGGCGGCGCGGGCAGCGGCAAGGCTCACCGCAGAGAGCGGACCCAAGCCCATCTCTCGGCGTTTGCCGCGGATCAGAAAGCGGTAAATCCAAGACTTCGCACCGCTCTTAGTCACCTGCAAGTAAAGCCCGTCACCGTCCGCATGCATTCCGGGCGGCAGGACGCGCCGCACCTTCAAAGCGGTGAGCTTTGGAGTGGTTTTCGGCATTGTGGATTATCCCCCTACCCGCCAACCTACCCGCCAGGCTAACGTGGATTGAGAAAGACGGCAATGGACGTGTGTGGAAAGGTAGTCTCACAAACCATTGCAAAACGGGGCTTTTCAGAGCCTCTTTTTGGCACGCGTCGCACGCGCCGCGCTGGCCGCACTGATCTAAACAGCTGAACTGGAATCGCTATTCCGAGTCTGCGGCCAAAGTCGCGTCCTAAAGCGAAATGGTTCTAAGTTGAATCGGGATTTGGCCTTAGCGTGTTGCTTGAGCACGATCTTTTCGGAGAAACGGTGCCCACTTTTCGGGGTCATGCTCTAACCGCCGCAATTCCCGAAAAATAAGGCTTTGACGCTCCGCTCCAAACCGCGGCGCCGTGCCCGAGCCCAAACCTCCGTTCTCCCTGCTCCGCGGTTGCGCGCCAGCCGAAGCCACATAAACTGATGGCCGGGAGCTCGTGGCAACGATTGAGGGAGATGCGCCATGGACTTGGCGATGAAGGACAAGAAGGCCATCGTCACCGGCGCCAGTGAAGGGATCGGTAAAGCCATCGCGCAATCGTTGGCCCGCGAAGGTGTCGACGTCGCAATCTGCGCGCGGCGCAAGGAGCCCCTGGAAAAGACTGCAGCCGAAATCGCCAAGCAGACGGGCCGAAGCATATTTCCGATCGCCGCCGATCTCACCAAGCCCGCGGAAGCGAAGCATTTCATCGGTTCCGCACACGCGGCGCTGGGCCGGATCGACATTCTCGTCAACAATGCCGGCTCCGCACCCGGCGGCGTGCTTGAACATTTGACGGAAGAGGATTGGGCGCAGGCGTTGCAGCTTAAATTCATGGGCTATGTGCGCTGCATGAAGCACGCGCTGCCGATCATGCAGAAGCAGAAGAAAGGCCGCGTGGTGAACTTGATCGGCAATGACGGCGTCAAGGTCTCATATTGGGAAATTGCACCGGGCGCTGCCAACGCCGCCGGACAAAACTTGACCAAGTCGCTCGCCAGCCAATACGGCAAGGACAATATCAGCTTCGTCGCGGTCAATCCCGGTCCGGTCCGCACCGAACGATGGACCGGCCTCGTCAATGCGATGGCCCGCGACATGAAGCTCAGTTTCGAGGAGGCCGACAAGCTGGCGCCAGCCAGCATTCCGCTCGGCCGCATCGCCGAATGCGATGAAGTCGCGAGCCTTGTCACCTATCTCGCTTCCGATCTCGCTTTTTTCGTCAATGGCACGATGATCGAGATCGACGGCGGGCAGGACAAAGTGCTGATGGATCGGATGCGTGATCGTTGAGAGAGGCCACGCGCGGATAGTAGCGGCGAAACCATTGCCTTCTCAGTCCAGTTTTACTAGCTGCTTTCCGAAGTTTTTACCCTCCAATAGCCGCATGAATGCTTCGGGCATGCGCTCGATGCCGTTGAGCACATCCTCTTTGAAGCGGATCTTCTTATCGCGCTGCCAGGTGGCGAGACGCTTTAAGGCCTCGTCCCGTCTGGGCCACCAGTCAAAGACCAGAAATCCGTGGATGCTAGCGCGCGTGACGATCAGCTGGCCCATGAAACGCTCGCCGATATCGGGTTTACCGAACTGACCGGCGAGCGCAATGCGGCCGCAAATCACGACACGCGCAGCAAGATTGAGATTTCTCATGACCGCGTCGTGGATGGAACCGCCGGTATTGTCGAAAAAAACATCGACGCCGTGTGGGCAAGCAGACTTCACCGCCGCGGTGAGATCGGCGGCGTTTTTGTAATTGATTGTCGCATCGTAGCCGATCTCGCGGCACCAGAGCAGCTTGTCGTCGTCGCCCGCGATCGCTACTGCGCGACAACCTGCGAGCTTTGCGATCTGACCGACAAGCTGACCGACTGCTCCGGAGGCGGCGGAAACAACGACAGTATCTCCGGGCAGCGGTCGGCCGACCTCAAGCAGGCCGAAATAGGCCGTGACGCCGGGCATGCCGAGCCAGGAGAGCGAGCTTTCAATGGGCGCGAGCTTGGGGTCAAACTTGTTGACGCCGGTCGGACCAAAGACATCGGGCGTCAAGACCGACCACTCCTGCCAACCGACGCTCATGGACTCGGCGACGTCGCCAACTTTCCAAGCCGGATGGTTGGAGGCCATGACTTCGCCGACGCCGCCGCCTTGCATGACTTCGCCGAGGCCAACACCTTTGGTGTAATTAGACGCCGGACTCATGCGGCCGCGCATATAGGGATCGACGGAAAGCCACTGCGCCTTGACGAGAATCTGGCCTGGTCCGGGATCCGGCACCGGCTGCGTGTCCATGGTCCAATTCTCGAGCGACGGCATGCCGGTCGGATAACTTGTGAGAAGCCAGCGGCGGTTGAGCTCGTTCTGCATCGCAGTCTCCAGGCCTTCGCGACGACCTAACAACGCACATCCGCGCCACGTGCACGCCGCTGAACGGCAACGACAGTGCTGTCCCGCCAACGAGCGGTCAACCGAATTTTCGGGATTTGATTGGCGATGAGAAAGGGGTCGTCCCGCGTTTGGTCGCCGATTACCGCGTGGAACGATCTCGCGAATCTACGGCGGACGATCCGGGCTGCGATTGGCGATTGGGCGCCGCTACGACCGTTCCCGGCTCATCACTGTTTGTCGATTGCGCCGTCGCAGGAAGACGCAGTTGAGGCGAGCCAGGCCTTATATCATCGGGAAGCGTTGCCGGATTTACAGGCGCAAAACCGGGAGCCGTGCCGGTTCTGCCTGTGAAGGCCATAAGCCCTTCCTTCGTTGATACGATGTCGCCCGGGCGCAGCGTTGGATCCTTATTCACGTCCAATTTGTTCAACCCCCACGCATTCTTGCCGTTGCACGTGCAAGTAGTCATCAGTTGTTTTCGATAGGCGAAGGCTGCATCGAGATCGGTGTAATGTTGGCCGTCCTGAGCGACGGAATCGCTGATTTCGGTACCGAAAAAGACCTTGGTCTTGCTGTATGGACAAATCGCGCGGCAGGTTTCTACCGGCGTTCCATTGACCATGTGCTCCATCGGGAAGTGTTGACCGTCGCACAAACGCACGCAGTACGCCACCGGATGGTTAGTGCCGCCGCCGCTATCGGTCACGCTTTCCTGTCCAAGCGGCGCCGGCGCCACGCGGCCTATCGACGCCGGAGGAGGAGGATAAGCATTGGGTTGCTGCGGCTGCGCCGGCTGCTGCCGAAAGCCGCCGAACAGAAAATCAAAGAAACCTTGTGCGAACGCACAGTCGATTGAGATTAGAGATGCACTCGCGGATAGAACGCCGATCGCGAAAGCTGTGCGTAAATTTGGACAGGCGCGGCGAGCAAAAAGCACGGCAAAATATCCACGGTTGTGGGTTTCAACACCCCATTGATCGACTGAATCTTGGGAAAAAATAGGGCCGCCGCGAACGGGGCCGAAGCCGGCCCGGGGCACTTGGAATTGCGGGCCTATTTGATATTGCAGCGATTATTCGCCAGCATCCAAAGATCTAAGGATGCCTTCCACATCGACTGTCCGGCCACATTGTTTACACACAAATGTCTGCGCATCGGACAGCCGCATCGGATCGCCACATTTTGGGCAGGATACAAGCTGATCGGTGCTGATCGCGGCGACGCGAATAGTCTTGACGTTACGCCCCCGCAGCCGAGGACCTAGCTGTCGCAACGGCCGCATCTAGCGATCGCTCCGTTTGTGAACGGCCGGACGGTTGAAAGGTTCGCCGGCCAGTTGACGCGATTGATTTTGATTCCGCGAAAAAGCCTGCCCGAGCCGGAAAGGAGCGAATGTGATATCCAACACAAAATTACGTTTTCCAAATATATTTAAAGGGATAACTCGCCACAATCTTCGGACGCGGCATCACGCTGGGTTGGCAAGAAGTCCACTCCCACTATAGTTCCCACGAAGTGCGCGCGGCCGCTCGGCTCAAGCGCGCCGCCAGAGGGATGG
>JBAPZR010000778.1:0-5677 GCA_049285335.1 Xanthobacteraceae bacterium
ATATCCATCGTCGCTTCGTGGTTGGCGGGATCGAGATACCAATGCACGATGCGAAGCGTATCTTCGAAGAAATCGACCAAAGCCGCCCGGTGCTGGTCGATCACCGATTGCCGCGTGCACCATAGGATCATGTCGGAGACGCCGATCGCTTGTTTTTGCACGAACAAGTCGCGCGCCAGCTTGCGCAGTTCGGGGTCGTAGGAAAACGGCAGCACCGAAGGGATGAGATCGACCTTCTATTCCGTGAGCATCGACTTCATGGCCGGCAACGGCGCTTCGACCACGGTATAATCGCGATTGGGTTCGAGGCCGTGTTTGTGCAGCATCGCCTTCATAGCGACGTCGACCGCGCTTCCCGCCGCATTGGTGGCGACGACGCGGCCCTTGAGATCCTCGACTTTTTGGATCGGGCCATCCTTAAGCACCATGTATTCCTCGGAATAATAGTCGTCGACGCCGTCCTGGAACTCGTCGGCGACGACCCTCATGTCGTCGAGGCCGGCATTTTCGACGGCGATGCCGAGCGTCGAATAGGCAAGATTGGCGATCTCGATCTGATTATTGGCGAGCGCCGTGATCATCGGCGGCGTCCCGATATAATGGACCGGATCGAGCACGTAGGATTGGCCGAAATGCCGGGCGAGGTCTTTTTTCACTAGCCAGATCGAGGACCAGTTGCCCGGCGCCACCCACGCCTCGCGGATTTGAAAAGGCGCGGCGCGAGCCGCGCCCGCCAGCGCTATCGCGCAGAGACTGGCGCAAGCGATTTTCAACGCGTGCATCGCTTCCTCCGGCCAGGGCCCGCCGCGCGGCGACTTGTGTTTGAAGTCTTACTTCAGGCGCTTCGCCGCTTCCTCGACCAGGCTGAGATCGGAATGCGCCTTGACGTCGAAGCTCGCATTGACGAAGCCGAGGTCGTGGGTCATGTCGACGTTCCGCTGCAAGGCATCGAGATCAGGAATCAAGTTGGGGTCGCGGTAGTAGTCGTTTTTGCTGAAGATCCAGCCAAAACGGTCGGCCGGTTGTTTGGTGAGCTGCGAAGCAATTTCCGCCGCGCCATCGTGGTTCTTGGGATCGAGATACCAGTGCAGGATGCGCAGCGAATCTTCCAGAAAATCGACCAGCGCGGCGCGGTGGACGTCGATGAACGGCTTGCGCGCGGACCACATGACAAACTGTGATCTGCCGATGGCGTCCTTCATATCGAACAGGGACACCGCGATCTTTTTAAGCTCCGGATCGAGCTTGAACGGCAGCACGGCGGGGATGAGGTCCACCTTCTTTTCCGCCAGCATCGATTTCATGGCGGGAAACGGCGCCTCGATGATCGTGTAGTCGCGATTGGCTTCGAGACCATGCTTGCGCAGCATGGCCCGCATCGCGACGTCGACGCCGCTGCCGGCGGCGTTGGTGGCCACGACCTTGCCCTTGAGGTCTTCGATTTTTTTGATCGGGCCGTCGGCGAGAACCTCGTAATCGTTCGAGACGTAGCCTTCGACGCCGTCCTGGAAATCGTCGCTGATGACGCGGATGTCGTCCATATCCGCATTCTCGATCGCGATCGGCAGCGTGGAGAAGGCGAGGTTGCCGATCTCGAGCTCGTTATTGGCAATGGCGGTGATCATTGGCGGCGTGCCGGCATAGCGCATCGGCTCGAATATGTAGGATTGCCCGAAATGCTGGGCGAGGTCCTTCTTCTGCAGCCAGACCGAAGCGAGGTTGGCGAGCGGCGCCACCCAGGCGCCGCGAATCTTCAACGGCTCCGCCCGCGCCAGGCCCGCACCCATTACAAGAAGCGCAATGCTCGCCGGTATGATCTTCCCACGCATAATCGTCCTCCCGAAACGAAGCTTTTTTGATGCGACGTCGCCCGCAGCTAAGGCATGATCCGGAAAAAGCCTGCCGCGGATGTGATCCGGGGTGGTAAGCGGTTTTTCGAGATCATGCCTCGTCAACACCCAAAGCCGCAATCGACTCAGTTTGAATCGATTGCGCTTTAACGCGCTCCGATTGTGGGCGGAAACCGCGCCGCGACGCAAGCCTGCCGGTAGGCGCAGTGTCGGTCCTGCGAGGGGTGACACACAAGGATGAAAACCAGCTCCGTTCGGCGGCTTCCTGCGACCCACAGTAACTGCGCCCGGTTTTTTTGCTGCGAATAGGGTCTGCTAAACCTAGTCCTGTCTCGGGGCAGCAGCGGGCACCGACAGAATAAAACTGGTTCCGTCGTCACCCGAGTGATGGGTGATGTTTCCGCCCAATTGTTTTGTAAGCGCCATCACAACTCGCATCCCCAGGCCCTTGGATCTCGCCATATCGAAATCGGCGGGCAGTCCTGGTCCGTTGTCGCTGACCGACAGCAATAGTGTTGCATCTGCCATTTCACTAAGCCTTACCGCAACAAGGCCAGGCGGAGATCCTTCCGGAGACGCGTGCTTCGCAGCGTTTGTAATGAGTTCGTTTGCAATCAATGCAATCGGAATGGCGCGATTGGCGTCGACGCGCACACTTGAATCGGCAGTGTAGTCGAGCTGGCACTGTGAGCTAGCGCGAACCGCGTCAGCGCAAACGTCTTTCAAATATGCATCGAGTGCGATCTTTTCGACATTTTCATCATAGGCTAGTCGCTCGTAAGCACGGCCGACGGCCGAAACGCGACTTGAGGCCTCGGCAAGATGTTTAGTGAGAGCGGCGTCGTCCGAAGCACTAGCTTGGAGGTGCAGCATGCTTGTCACGACCTGAAGACTGTTTTTGACGCGGTGGGTAATTTCCCTAAGAAGAATCTGATGACGGTCGAGGGCGTCCTTCAGCCGCCGTTCGTACCGCTGCCGTTCGATAGCCATACCAAGAATGTTTGCAGCACCCTGAAGAAAAGCGATGTCGTGCTGACTGAACTCCCCCTCGCTGCGACTATCGACTTCCAACACACCATACGGCGCGCCATCACCCTGAAGAATGACGTTCATCGCGCGTCTTATGCCGTGCTCAACAAGTAGTTCCGGAGTTCTAAATCGCTGTTCGTTTTCGAGATGATTGGAAATCACCGGCTTACCGGTATGCAAGGCGAACCCGGATGGTGATTCCAGATCTGCGCCTACTGTCGCTTTTCCCACAATGCCTTCGTGCCAACCGACTCCTGCCCGCACCAGAAGGCGATTTTCTGTTGGAATGTATTCTAAGATCTTGCAGAATTCCGCATTCATACCGTCGGCGGTAAGCCGCACGGTCTCATTGAGCAGCTCAAGAAATGCTCTACCCTGCAATGCCACAACACCCAACTCAGCGAGAATTTCCTGCTGACGTATCCGCTGCTGAAGCGCGCGTGTGGTGGGATCAGGTGGATCTGAACTAGGTTCCACCACCGGCTTCGGTTGGTCAGTTCCGTCGTTTGGGCACATAGCACTCGATTCGACAATGGAAGAGCCGTTATCTCAAAGGATTGCTCGGACGCCGAGCACTTGAGAAGCGGCGGCTATACGTCGGTGAGTTAGACTGGTCCAGGGTTTTTTGCGCGTTGCGGCCATTTCCCCAAAACGGCGGTCGAGCTGACGCAATCCGATCGCAATCAAGGTAAGATCGTCGAATTTGCATCGCATTGCGATCGAATTCCGCGAGGACACTGTTGAGGAAGCGAGAAACATCATGTCAGCGCCAATCCCGCGGCCGATCGGCTCAATCGCGTTTGTTTCTGCACTTCTACTCCCAGGCTTGGGCGTCACCATGCCAGCCAACACGGCGCGCGCGGCCTGTCTTACCGCGCCAAATTCTTCCGCGCCTCAGAACAGCCATTGGTACTATCGAACGGATCGAACGCAACAGCGTAAGTGCTGGTACTTAAGCTCAGCTAAGCAGGCTTCGCAACAAGGAGCGATGCAAACTGCGCGCGAAGCGGCGCCGGCCAAACCATCGCAACCCATGCCAGCGGCGACGCTTTCACACGATGGCAGCACCAAACTGTCCAACGAAGACGTCGAAAGGCTATACGCTGAGTTCCTAGAATGGAACCGCCACGCCAAGAGCCCGGGCAAGTAATCGGTGCGGTCCGCACCGTGCCTTAAGTTTTCTTAGGCGCGCCGACTTTGCGAGGGCGGCTTGAGCACCAGTTTTGCTCGGCACTCCCTATCCGTGGGCTGCGCGCATGACCACTTCAATGCATGGTCTTTAATAACGGCGGCCCAAACAGACTAAAAAGAGGCCCTCGCGCTCCCTCTCGCAAGCGTACGCTGCGATGACGCGGACGATCTGATTCAGCCACACTTATCACCGGGCGTGGTCGCGGCAACGGAACAACCGCTGGGATGGACGCGGCCGCCGTCGCCACCTTCTTTGCTGCGAGTGCGGCGGTCTCGGTGACGTCAAGCACATCCCATTGACAAATCCTGTAGTGGTTACTCCGCTCAATCAAATCCAGATGGACATGACTATCATGATAGGCATCGGCGCCGTTACCGAGCACGGTCGAGAAACGAGCACACGCACTCTGTCGTAACTTCTGACGCAGCGCCTTATCGACACTGGCATCGGTGAGCTCAATGGCAGTACCGTTGGCAAGTTTGAACGCGCGCACGTCGAGTGCGTTGGCGTGGCCATGCTCGCTAATCTTTGCGCCAGCGATGCCGTTACGCGGCCGGCAGTCGAACGAATCCAGAGTCTGTACGCCGCGCAGCTCTTTGCCGAGGGCGGCGATTGTGGGCGCCACATTATCGTGTACCCAGCGCGTCACCGCTTCCGCCATTGGGCAGCGTAATGTCGCGGACGGAGAAAAGACGACGCGACGTCCGTCTGGCAGGAGCACCGCGTCGAGTTCGACCACATCCGTTGCGGTGCAGTCACCAGGGCCTGTAATTGGTGGCAAGGGTTTAAATGCGGCAACTTCTGCAAGTCGCGACTGGCACGGCGACACGATCGCTTCGGTGCGGGCGGTTGATGACTGATCTCCGGGAATATCAGCCGGACGAGGGCGCGGCAGTGTGATCATCTCAGCCGTCGCCGCCACAGTGGTGCCGAGCAGGAACGCTATAACTCCAAGGGCTTTCACGTAAATGGGCCAAATCGGTGAAGATAAAAATGAAACGTCGAACTACGCCGGGGCGTTCCAGCACTGCCTGATCGGCTGTTGCCAGTTCACCGCCGTGCTTACGCGGACCGGTTGTTACAAATGTCGACTTTCGGGGGGAAAAGCGGACATCGACTCGGCGAGAGACATCGCTGGCAGGATGAGATCCACTGGAATTTCTTTTCCTCTCCAGGCTTCTTTGAGCAAAGCCTCAAATCGTATTCCAAAAAGTTACTGCAACAGCTTCCCCCGGCTGGCGTTTGGAAAACGCCCCGCTTCCGGTCACACACCGAAAAATTATAAAACAAAAGTTTACTGCAGACCCGCTACAAGAACTCGGCATTTGGGCTCACAGGGCAATCAGCTCTCGTCGGATTGTCATTTGGCAATCGCGCATTGTTCTCTTCCTAAAAGCTACCTTTTATTGGATGTCTTCGGGGATTCTAGGCCGAACTTTCCTGATGCCACGAAAGAGGTTGGAGAGGATCATATCGATGCATCTCGATACAATTCATTGGTGTGTAACTAAAATAACCAGTTTATTACAATAATTTAGTCTATACAAATCGGGCCATGTCAGTACATGCTTTGATCTGCCTATATCCTCATCGGTCTGTTCACACG
>JBAPZR010000779.1:0-3406 GCA_049285335.1 Xanthobacteraceae bacterium
TCGGCGCCGCCACGGCGAAAGCGTTCGCGGCGGCCGGCGCCGAGGTCACGTTGCTCGACGTCGATCGCGCGGCGGCGCGCGAGCAAGCGAACGCGGTTGGCGGCCATGCTTTGGCGGTGGCATGCGACGTCACCGATGCCGGCTCGGTCAGCGCCGCTTTCGACAAGATCGCCGGGCATTTCGGCGGTGTCGACGTCGTTGTCTCGAATGCCGGCGCCGCCTGGCAGGGGCGCATTGGCGAAATCGACGAAGAAATTCTCGTGAAAAGCTTCGAATTGAATTTCTACGGCCATCAGCGCGTCGCGCAGGCCGCGGTGAGAATCATGCGCGCGCAAGGCACCGGCGGGTGTCTCCTCTTCAATATTTCCAAGCAAGCGGTCAATCCGGGACCGAATTTCGGTCCATACGGAATACCGAAGGCGGCGGCGCTCGCCTTGATGCGCCAATACGCGCTCGACTACGGCGCCGAAGGCATCCGCGCCAATGCCGTGAATGCCGACCGCATTCGCTCCGGCCTCTTAACGCCGGACATGATCGCGTCGCGCTCCAAAGCGCGCGGCTTGAGCGAGAAAGACTATATGAGCGGCAATCTTCTGGGCCGCGAAGTCACGGCCGAAGACGTCGCGCAGGCGTTTCTGCATCATGCGCTCGCTCTGAAAACCACGGCCGATGTCACCACTGTCGACGGCGGCAATATCGCGGCGGCGATGCGGTGATGGAAATGACATCCCAAGGCATTTTCACAAATCGCAAGCACCGGCGCGCTCCTTTAACACGAGTTTTCTAATAAAAAACGGCGCTCGCCGACTCTCCCTGTCCCGCCCGGCTGCCCTTGCGCCCGCTTTGCCTCTCGTTTTGAATGTGATGAACTGCCTCCACGACCTGGAGGGACAAAGGCAATGCCGGTCAGCAGGATCAACAGCGTCAATATCAATTGGCGCGTGGTGGGCGATCACGGACCCTGGGTGGCGATGACCACCGGCGGACGCCGTGGACATGACGAATTCATCCCGCTCGCCGAGAAGATCGCGCAGCATGGCTTCAGGATCATGCTGCACGACCGTCGCAATACCGGCGCGTCCGACATTTTGATCGAAGGCCCAGACGGCGAGGAAGTGATCTGGACGCGGGATATTCACGCGCTCATGTCCCAGCACAATGCGCTGCCCGCTTTTTTCAGCGGCTCATCGTCCGGTGCGCGGACTTCGATTCTTTTTTGCTTGAGATATCCGCAAGCGGTCCGTGGACTCCTCCTGCTGCGGGTCACCGGCGGCGCCTTTGCCGCCGGACGTCTGCCCGAACAATATTACGGACAATATATTCGCGCCGCCGAGCAAGGTGGGATGGCCGCGATCTGCGCCATGGACCAGTGGCGCGAGCGGATCGAAGCCAATCCTGCCAACGGCGATTATCTGGCGCGGCTGCCGGCGCGCCAATTCATCGATGTCTTGACGCGGTGGAACGGAATCTTTGTCGCGGGTGGACAGCACCCGGTCATGGGCGTGAGCCCCGACGAGCTCCGCGCCATCGCGGCCCCACGATCATCATCCCCGGCAACGACAAAACTCATGCGCGCGCCAGTGGGCTCGCGGCGCACCACCTCATCGCAGGCAGTGTGTTTCATCAATTGCCCATCGAGGACCAGGATGATCCATTGATCCCGTTTCCGCAATGGAGCCCGTACGAGCCTGAAATCGCGCGCGTATTCGCCGACTTCATGACTCGAACCATCGCCTCCGAAAGCAAGGCGGCCTGATCGATTAAGCGGCCGGGTTGGCGGCCTTCATTAGCCCGCCGATCGGGCTCCCTTTATTTCAATCCCAGTTCGCTGATCCGGAATAGGACCAATCGATGATGCGTCCGTCGCGCTGCGCCAGCGTGGCGATCTCGGTCATTTCCTGCGGGCTCAGCTTGAAATCGAAGATGGCGGCATTCTCCGATAGCCGATCCGTCTTGCTGGTGCGCGGAATGACGACAACGTTTTGCTGGACCAGGAAACGCAACGAGACCTGCGCCGCAGTCTTGTGATGCGCGGCGGCAATCCTTGCGAGCAAGCGGTCGCCGCCGGCCTTGCCGCGGGCGATCGGACTATAGGCGACAACCGCCATGTCGTGCCTGCGGCAGGCCGCGATCACTTTCGATTGGTCGAGGAAGGGATGGTATTCGATCTGATTGCAGACCAGCGGCTCGGTCGTCAGCGCAACGGCCTGTTCGATGAGCGCAACCGTGAAGTTGGAAACGCCGATATGCCGCGTCAGCCCATCGCGCTTGACCTTGGCCAAGGCACCGAGCGTGTCCGCAAGCGGAATGCGGGGGTTGGGCCAATGCAGAAGCAGAAGATCGACCTCCTGCAAGCGCAACCGCGACAGAGATTCGCGCGCTGCACGTTCAAGCTCGCGCGGCGCAAAATGGTCCGGCCATATTTTCGTGGTGACGAAGACATCGCTGCGCTTGACGCCGGAAGCGCGCAGGCCGTCTCCGACGTCGCGCTCGTTGTCGTACATCTCGGCGGTATCGATGTGCCGGTAGCCGAGGCGAAGCGCTTGTTCGACAATGCGCACGCAGGTCCGCCCGCGCAATTCCCACGTGCCAAGCCCCAACAGTGGAATGGTGGCGCCGCCAGCCTTGACGCTCGGGATCGGTCCGGTCGTACTCATCAGTCCCACTTCGGCGCTTGCGGCGGGCTGACAATGCGGGAATCCGGCCGCTTCAATGCGGCGATTTCCGTCATTTCCGCTTCGCTGAGCTTAAAATCGAGGCTGCCGAGATTTTCCACAAGGCGCTCACGCTTCGAGGTTCGCGGGATCGGGATGATATTCTGCTGCTCAAGAAACCGCAGCGCCACTTGCGCCGGCGATTTGCCGTGCGCGCGGCCGATGCGTTGCAGCGTTGCATCGGCCGGGACTTTGCCGCGCGCCAGCGGACAGTAGCCCACGACCGCCATGCCGTGGCGGCCCGCCGCCGCGACGACTTTGCTCCGGTCGAGATAGGGATGGGTTTCGATCTGCAAAACCGCGATCGGCTCGCTCGCCAACTTCACCGCCTCGTCGATCATCGCGACGTTGAAATTCGCAACACCGATATTCTTGGCGAGTCCCGCTTTCTTGGCTTTGCACAGCGAAGCGATCGTTTGCGCGAGCGGCACCTGCGCGTTCGGCCAATGAATCATCAAAAGGTCAACCCAGGGCAGCGCCAGCCGTTCCAGACTTTCGTCGACCGAACGCTCGAAGTCACCCGGCGCCAGATGCGTGAACCAAACCTTGGTGGTGAGGAAAATCTCCTCGCGCGGAATCCCGGAAGCGCGCATGCCGGCCCCGATTTCAGTCCGTTGCCGTACATTTGCGCGGTGTCGAGATGCCGGTAGCCAAGCTGCAAGGCCGCTTCGACCATTTGGACGCACAAATCC
>JBAPZR010000780.1:0-2343 GCA_049285335.1 Xanthobacteraceae bacterium
GGCATGGACCAAATTGCGACCAAGCTGGAGCACCAGGGCATTGACACCACTGTAACCAACTACGTGTCCTGGCCAACGCTCGCGGAAGAAGCCGCCGCGGAGTACAAAAGTGGGCGCGTGCGGACAATTATTTTGGTCGGTCACTCGTCCGGTGCGGTTGCGGTCACGAGCATGGCAACACGCCTAGGCGAACTCGGTGTCCCCGTCAAATTGGCAATAGGCTTGGATCCGACATCGCACGTGGCTGTTTCAGGACACGTCGACCGTTATATAAATTACTACATCGCGAATGGATTCGGTGATGCGGTCGAGAAGGGCCCGGGATTTAGTGGCGTGCTGCAAAATGTTGATCTGGAGCACATGCCTGACGTTTCGCATTTCAACATCGAAAAAAATCGGGTGATGCAGGGCAAGGTGATTAGAGACATCCAGGCCGCATTGGTCACGTCTCCACACGACGACACCGCCAAGCGCGGTTTGGTCACGGGAGGGACCCCTGGCTTGGAAAGCAAATATAACTGGCCGAGATAATAGCGCGCGTAACTCGCACGCAGCGATTAATGTCGGTAAAAATCTGAGACCTACTCGCGAAGGTCTTTGTCAGCGGCGAGGCAGGAATGGAATGAGCATCGTGACGCGACGGCAGTAAGACCTGTAAGCGTCTGGACCAAGCTCCGCCATCAGAAAGCGCTCCTCGGCGCGCGCCTTAAGCCACAGACCAAGAGCTATCAGCAGCGCACCAACAAGTGCAACGAGCGTTGCCTCAATGATCGCTGTCGCAATCAAGGCTGTAATGATGCCCGCATAAATCGGGTGACGCACGTAGGCATAGGGTCCGGTGTCAACAATCCGATGTTGCTCCTTACGTGTAATCGCGCTTGACCAAAGTCGTCCAAGATGGATTCGCGCGAGCCAAGTTAGTAAGAGGCCCGCCAACATCACTCCCACAAGCACATAGGCGCCAGTATTGCCAACTTCCCAGATTTGTTTTTCTCCCAGCGCCGGCGCCGTCCAGGGCGCGATTAGCAAGGCCCCAGCAAAAATAGCAACGCGATAGGCCCACGTTTCCCACGTCGTGGCGCGCTTCGCCGTCCGGCCCGACCAGAATGACGCCGCCATCCAACTCACCAGCCATCCAATCCAGATGACTTCAATCGTTTCGTTCGGACGAATGATCACGACTCTGCCGCGCCACCTTATGCGAGGTAGATTGCTGCAATCTTGTCAGCGCACATTCCACGGCTTCCGTCAGCGCCACTCCAATTGGTCGAGGTGTGTAGCCAAGTTCGTGCTGAGCTCTTTCGATGGATAGCCCTTTGGACCGCAGAGCGATCCGCACGCCTTCGACTGTAGCGGCCGGTGGCCCGTGGGCTACGTGGTCAGCGATAAATTCCAGCGCTACAGCGCTTATTTGGGCAATCATGGCGGGAATTGGAATGCGCAGAGCGCTGCGGTCGCTGATCACGCCAACTATGGCGAGCAATTTCTTTAGGGTGATGTTTTCACCGCCGAGAATATAGCGCTGTCCCCTCTGCCCGCGCTCCATAACGAGGCACAAGCCAGTCGCAACATCGCGTACGTCGACGAGGTTCATGACGAAATTCAAGTAGATTTGGATTCGTCGGCTAAGAAAATGCTGCAGCATCAAGGTTGGCGGTGTGAGATTTCCCCCATGTGGTCCGATTGGCATGGTGGGATTAGCTATTACCACGGGAAATCCAGAAGCTGCAGCTTGCAGGGCTTTTTGTTCAGCGAGCATCTTCGAGCGAGTGTAAGTCCCCGGCATTTCCTCAACGGTGGCGTGGACGTGTTCCGTGACCGTGGGTTGACCGCCAACAGGTCCGAAAAGAATTGATTCAGTCGAGCAATGCAGAAAACGAAGAACACCTCGTGTCCGCGCGGCGTCAATGACGACCTCGGTGCCTTGACAATTAACTGCGTGAAAATCTTCCTTGTGGGGCATCCACATGCCGGGCAGTCCAGCAAGATGGTAAACCTCTTCAACGTCCTCGAGCGCTTCTCGCACCCGCTCCCGATCAAGCACCGAACCGTTGATATATTGCACTCCTGCTGGAGCGCACGTCGGAGGACGAAGGTCGAGAATACGGACGCGGCGACCGCGCGCGAGAAGGCTAGTGATCAGGTGCTGTCCAATGAAACCACTGCCACCAGTAACAAGCGTCTGGCTCACGGAAGTTACCTCAGATCATTTGCAGGGCACGGTGAGTAAGACGCCTGTTTGGATGATTTTCGCAACAGCGCAGCAAGGTCTCGCCGGAAACCAAGGACGACAAAAAGTTTGGCGAAGATGTACATTGGGCTGATGAGCATGTGAATCGGATT
>JBAPZR010000781.1:0-2047 GCA_049285335.1 Xanthobacteraceae bacterium
GTGATGTCCGCTTTGTGCCAAAAGCGGACATCAGTCAGGTTCGCCACAGCATTGTATCCGTGCCGGTATACTTCGCTATTTCGAATGCGGCGTCCCCAGGTATGGAAACTCCTTGAGGACGTCGGTGTGAGGCTTGAGGCCCGAGGGAGGACACTCATTTTTCGTCAGGAAGGCCAGGCGGTAATCGATCACATCGTCAGTGAAGGCCCGGCCGTTCGGATACTTTGCCGGTTTCGATGGATCAAAACTTAGCACGTCTGGAAGTGTGCCTTCCTTGTCGATCGCAGTGATCGCCTCTTCGCGTGTAATTGCCGGTGTGTCCCATCAAGTGAATGAACTGTTCCAGCCAGCGCTTGCGGTCGTTGACGGGCTCGCTGGCGTTATATTCCTCCTTGGTATCATCGGTGTTGAAGAAGCTGCTCACGCTCGGATGGCCGGCGCGATCGACGTGAAGCAACTTGCCGTCGCGTCGTACACTGCACCGGCCCCAGATGTGCATCTCAGGCTTGGGATTGATTTCACTCGTTGGCAGCTCGATCGCGGTCGAACACACGTTCGCTTCTGTGTTCGAATCCACGCCGGTCCATGGCGACTTGCCGCCGAGATGAGGCTCGGTGAAGTTCCGTTTGCCGCTGATGTCGAATAGGTTCTTGATTCCGTCGAAGTCGAAAAAGAAGGCATCGCTGCGGCTGCCAGCGAAAAAGGTGTAGGGGCCTGACCTGACGATATTCGGCTTGGCACCAAACGAGACCTCGGCGTCGGCGATGATCTTCTTCCCCACCGCGTCGACAGAGCGCGACTCCGGGCCCGTCGCCATGAATACGTCAACGGTCTGCCGGCCGTTCTGCGGCTTCGAGAATACGTAGTTGAACGCGATGTCCGTTAGGTAATTGCCGTCGTTATCGATGTTGACCCGATAGATTGCGTCGGGATGAAGTGCGTCCGCATTGGGATTTGCGTTGAGGATAATCACGGTTCTGTTTTTGTCAGCGGGCGACTGGAATGCGTACAGGTCACACAAATCAAGTCGTTGATCGCCAAGCGGTGGTCCAAGGCTAAGTCCCGTGAAATGGTTTGACATTGCTTTCTCCTGTTGGCCAAGAAGATTTCGATTTTGGGTCTCGAGTACTTCGATGTGTCGTCAGGCTTTGGGCTGCCTTGATCTGGTCCCTATTCCTCGCAGCTGCCGATCTTGGACCGATGCGAGCGGGCGACTACCAATCCTGTCCTGTTCATTGCTGCCTCGTAGAATAGTAATCGTGCCGGCACGTGCGTCCGAGTTTTATGAAGTTAGCTCGCACTCAAACGGCATGCGGTCGTCTAGTTCGGCCCTAACCCAACGAGCCGTCAGTAATCCCAGACGACCGGTACGCAACGAAAGGCGTCGCCGGCGACCGCCACGTGGCAGACGGACGGGAATGACAGGTGAGTGGCCACGAAAGGCTCGCGGGTCGCCGCAAGCTCCCGCAAAAGACTGACGCGGACGCGGGCCGCCTCCTCGGGGTCGTGTTCGAAGCCGTTGTGCCAGTCGGGGCGGTCGAACCCGACCGCGAACACGGCGTCGCCGGCGAACGTCAGCCGGTCGCTGCCGGACGTCATCCGGACCACGCTGTGCCCGGGGGTGTGGCCGCCGGTGCGACGGACGAGCACCCCCGGCACCACCTCGTACTCCGTCTCGAAAGGGCGCATCTGACTGCCGTACTCGTTCAAGAACCGCTTGGCCGCCCGCCGAATCGCGTCCGGGAACCCCGGCGGCATGGAGACGCGGGAGAAATCGGGCGACTCCCAGAACTTGGCCTCGGCGGCCGCCAGGTGGATCCGCAGGTCCGGACGCAGCCGATCCCTCACCCCGTCGACGAGCAGCCCGCCAATGTGGTCCATGTGCAGGTGGGTCAGCACCACGTCGGTCACGGATGCGAGATCGATGCCGGCGGCCTCCAGTCGTTGGACCAACCGCCCGGCCCGCGGCAAGTGCAAGTCCGGATCCGCCCCTAGCCCAGCGTCGATGAGTATGGTCCGGCCGCCGCTACGCACCACGACCACGTTC
>JBAPZR010000782.1:0-5236 GCA_049285335.1 Xanthobacteraceae bacterium
CGCCGACATCGCCCAACTCATCGGCTGGGATGAGGGCGAGCGCTACAAGGTCAGCCGAGCCGCTCGAAGGCTCGAAAAGAAGAAGCTAATGGAAGATGTGCAAGGCGTCTGGCAAATCACTGATAAAGGCCAAAAAACCCTCGAAAAACTGGGCTACTAAAGTGCAACGCAACCTGTGTATGTTGCAGACCCCCGAGTGCAACACTGATGTTGCACAGTGCCACATGTGTGCCAACATGTGTATGGCAAACGCCAAATTGCGTAATTAGATCATAGTGTTGCACTGCAACAGTGAACCCCCCTCTTTGGTCTTCTCTGAGAACCAAAGAGAGGGTGGGTTCTTACACTGATTGCAGTTTCCTATTACTTAGGGGGTATGGGGGGGAAAGAAATTCACTAAACGATATATCGAATTAGCGGCGCTGATAACGCGCCTCAAAACAGGCTTCCCTACGCGCCTAGGTTGAGATAATAGTAGCCATGCTCATATGCGAGGTAAGAACACTTGCCTGCAGGCGTCACAAACCCCGGATTCCTCGCAGCGCGCGTCACAGCTCCGGCTTGGCAGCGCGGTCAAAGCGGCAATATTCGCGGCGCAAATAAGGGCTATCGCCGCGTGCTCAAAGCGGCGCGGGAAGCGTCGCCAGAAGCCATGCAAAAGGCCATTCAATGCATGCGCGACGATACTGCGGAGTGGTCCGCGCGGCTGCGCGCCATCGAAATTATCCTCGATCGCGCTTGGGGAACCGAAGGCAAGATCAATCTCGACCTCGAGCGTGTAACTAATCTCACCATCACGATCGAGCGCAGCCAGCATGCGCCGGAGCCAGTGACAATCGAGCAAGCGCCGCAAGAGCAACAGCTCACCATCGAGACGGTGCGCGATGTGTAACAACGCTGTGGCGAGTGTGAGTATCACGCAACATCGCACCATTCCCGTGCAAGCGAGGGAGAACTTACACGGATATGATGGTCAGAATCGCATAATTCACAATTATGAGAAATCGGAAAGCGTGGAATATCAAGCACTTAGCGCATTATCACCCGCATCAAGGGCAAAATCCTCCTCTTGCCCACATGCCCACGCATTATCGCATCCGCGGCCGGTTCCCGCATCCCGTGTGTGCGAGGGCTGTGGCGCCTCGATGCAGGTGAGCCGTGCCTTCTGTCCCGGCTGCGAGCTGCTCTCGGCAGCAATCATGCTCTCGCCCGAGGTGTTCCTCTACTTACACACCCGACTTACACAGCACCAACTTACACAGGGAAATTGACGGGTGCCATGGCCGGATCGACCCCACACCACCCCCTTGATAGCGACCGGCCGCGGGTTCGATTAGCACTATCGCTTCACGCCTCTCCCGATTTTTCCCCGATTTTTTTCCATGACTGACGCGGCCTCTTCCGTTCGCATTCCGGAGGCATTTGAGCCGTTGCTTGAGTCGCATCGTTATAAGATTTTCTGGGGTGGTCGCGGCTCTGCGAAGAGCTGGACTTTTGCGACGGTGCTTATTGCCAAGGCGGCCGAGCGTCCGCTTCGCATTCTCTGCACCCGTGAAAGCATGAACAGCATCCGCGAATCGGTACACGAGCTTCTGGCGCAGCGCATTGAAAGCCTTGGGCTTCTTTCTCAATTCGAGGTTGGCGACACCTTCATTCGGCATGTGAATGGCAGTGAGTTCATACACGCCGGTTTGCGCCAGAATGTTGCCAAGGTGCGTTCCCTTGAAGGTGTGGACATATGCTGGTGTGAGGAAGCGGCGACCATTCTCAGATCCAGCTGGGAGGTTTTGATCCCGACCATTCGGAAGGATGGCTCGGAGATATGGATCTCCTTTAATCCCGAGTTGGAGACGGATGCGACTTACACACGGTTTGTCATGAAGCCTCCTGCGAATGCAGTTGTGAGACATGTGACGTGGAAAGACAATCCGTGGTTTCCGGATGTACTCAGGAGAGAGATGGAGGACTTAAAGGCTCGCGACCCGGATGCTTATGCGCATGTTTATGGCGGCACGTGCAGGTATGTCTTGGATGGTGCGATTTATGCCAAGGAAGTCCGCCTCTGCCAGGAGGAAGGAAGAATTGGCCAAATTCTCTATGATCCGACGAAACCCGTATCGATCTATGTTGACCTCGGCTGGGCTGACACCACCGCCATGTGGTTAGTTCAGCACATTGCTGGCGAGATGCGGTTCATTGATTATCTCGAGGACAGCCAGCTTCCGTTCAACGAATACTTACACACTCTCCAGCAGAAGCCGTATCTCTATCAGACCCTATGGCTGCCGCACGATGCCAAGGCGAAAAGCTTAGGGACGGGCCGCTCCATTGAGGAAATAGCAAGATCCGCGGGCTGGCGCGTCCGCATTGTACCCCGCCTCTCGGTTGCGGACGGCATCAACGCCGCGCGCACGCTGTTTCCTGTGATGTATTTCGACCGGCAGAAGTGTGCCGACGGGCTGCAGCATCTGCGCAGATACAGATACGACGTCAACGACAACGGCTCATTCACGCAAAGGCCATTGCACGACGAGGCCAGCCACGCGGCCGACGCTCTCCGTTATTGCGCCGTTGCCATGCAGGAGGCGAAGCGGGCCGTCTATCATGAGCCGGCGTTGCCGCGGCCGGTCGATCCGCGCGAGCGTCATCTGGGCTGGTTGGGGAGGTAATGCCATGTGGGAGAACGTTTACACGACCACCAGCGACATCATGGAGCGCTACGCCGTTGATGGCGGCTGGATTTATCGGAACCGGTATGTCATCGAGAGTAGCAGTCAGAGCCCGGCGGATTGGGTGTGGGAATTCAGCATCACGTTTGTGCCGGAGCCTGCCGCGCCGTGACCATGTTCATCGAGTGGCATGGGCGGCCGACGCCATTGGAGGCATTGAGCAACGGCGATTTGCGGCACTGGGTTGGGACCCTCGAACCTGAGAGTGTGGTCGACATATTGGCGGCGGGCACCTATGGCCCTGAAGGCCAGCGCATACGCGCGGCGGCGCTCGGTCTCACCGACAAGCAGTTGCGCACCACGCTGCTCGGGGTGTTGCGGCGCATGCGCGACGGCGAGCCATGAGTTACACGGACGCCGGTCTCCGCCAAACCAGCGATCCTGGAAGCGCCCGCGACCCGCGTCCGAGCTCGGGTACGACGACGGTGGCAAGATTCGGCGAAAGCCAGCCGCGCAATCCGACGGCACAGGACATTCGCGGCGAGGGCGAGGAGACCGACGAGGATATTCTTTACGAGGCGCGGGAGCGTTTCCGGCGCAGCGTCGACTGGGAAGGGGATTTCCGCGCGCGTTACATCGACGACGTCAAGTTTGCCAACGGCGACAGTGATAACCATTGGCAATGGCCCGATAGCCTCTATGGCGAGCGGGGCGCGCAACGGCCGGCGCTGACGGTTAATAAAACCCGGCAGCATTGTTTGCAGGTCATCAACGACGCCAAGCAGAACAAGCCGCAGATCCGAATCACGCCGGTCAGTGACGAGGCGACCAAGGCATCAGCGGACGTTTTCGAAGGCGTGGTGCGGCACATTGAGTATGAGTCGAATGCGCAGGTGGCCTATGACACCGCCACCGAGTCACAGGTGCAGGGCGGCATCGGCTGGTGGCGAATCACGACGGAATATGAAGATGAGAGCTCCCTCAACCTTGCCTGCCGCATCAAGCGCATCAGAGACGCGCTAAGCGTGTACGACGATCCCGACATTCAGGAGGTGGACGGGTCCGATCGGAAATGGCTGTTCATCGTCGACGATGTCGCGCGGGATCAGTTCAAGTTGAAGTATCCCGAGTATCAGGATCGCATTCCGCAGGGCACCTGGGCCGGCGCGCCCATCAGTGGCGGCTGGTTGGATCAGGACCATGTCCGGGTCGCCGAATATTTCCGCCTCAATGAGCGTACCGACACGGTTCACCAGATGCCGGACGGCAGCACCATCAGAGAGGGCGAGCTCCAGACCGACCAGGCATTGGATACGACCCGGCAGCTATCCTTAGCGCGCCGCCGCATCACCAAGACGCGCGTCGAGTGGTTCAAGATCGTCGGCGGCGAGATTGTCGACGAAGCCATTTGGCCCGGCCGATACATTCCGCTCATTCGCATCATCGGCGAGGAGCAGGTCATTGAAGGCAGACTGGAGCGAAAGGGGCATGTCAGGGCCCTGAAGGATCCCCAGCGGATTTATAATTATTGGTCCTCCTCCGCCGTCGAATCCGTCGCGCTTCAATCGAAGACCCCCTACGTCGCGGCCGCGGAGTCGATCGAGGGGCATCAGAAGTACTGGGACACGGCCAACACCACCAACCACTCGGTGCTGCCCTTCAATGCGCGCGATGATCAGGGCAATCCCTTGCCGCCGCCGCAGCGGCAGGAGCCGCCGCAGATGGCGCAGGCCTATATCTCGGGTTTGCAGATTGCGCAGTCCGAGATGTCGATGGCGACCGGGCAATACCAGCCCACTATGGGGCAGCCGAGCCCCAACGAGATCTCGGGCAAGGCGATCACGGCGCGGCAACGGCAGGGCGACAACGCCACCTATCACTTCGTCGATAACTTAGCGATCGGCATCAGGTTCACCGGAAGAATCCTGATCGACCTCATTCCGAAGATCTACGACACCCCGCGGATCATGCGGATTCTGGCCCGCGACGGTACCGTCGATCGCATCCAGCTCAATCCGCAACAGCCGCAAGCCCTGCAGAGCGTGCCCAATCCCGGCGCCCCAGCGGCTGCGGGCGGGATTACGCCACCGACCCCGCAACAGGCGATGGCGGCAAGTGTCACGCGCATCTTCAATCCCCTGGTAGGCACTTACGAGGTCCAGGCCGATGTCGGACCGGCCTATGCCACCAAGCGCCAGGAAGCGTTCAACGCATTTACACAGATCATCCAGACCGCGCCCCAGGTTATGGGCATCGCCGGCGACCTGCTCTTCAAAGCCGCGGACTTCCCGATGGCCGAGGAGCTGGCAGAGCGGTTGCAGCGCTTAGTTCCGCCGCAGGCACTAGGGCAGGGCCCGAGCCCCGAAGTGCAACAGATGCAGACGCAACTCCAGGGCGCGCAGGCCCATATCGCATTGCTGGGAGAGAAGCTCGCTGTAGCTGAGATGAAGCTCAAGGCGAGAGACGAACAAACCGACATCGATGCCTACAAGGCGGTGACCGACAGAATGGGGTCGCTCCTCAGCATGAAGGGAACGGACAGCCCGTATGCCGACGGCATGGAGGTG
>JBAPZR010000783.1:0-2972 GCA_049285335.1 Xanthobacteraceae bacterium
GCGTCCACCCTGCCGCCCAATGTGATTGCAAAGGAAAGACCTGCCCCCCCAATCATGACTTGGCGGCGTGAAACAGGCATTGGGAATTTTCGTTCGTGAGTGTTCATGTCACGCCTCCCGCGCCGCGCGCTCAACCGCACGTACGATGCGCTGGTAGGTGCCGCAGCGGCAGATGTTCGTGCTCATGTGCTCGATAATCTGCTCGCGGCTCGGCTTCGGGTTGCGTTTGAGCAGATCGGCCGCGCTCATAATCTGCCCGGATTGACAGTAACCGCATTGCGGTACGCGCTCGGCCAGCCACGCCTTCTGCACTGGATGGTTTGAATCCGGCGACAGTCCCTCGATTGTGGTCACGGACTTGCCAGCAATCTCCGAGACTTGCGTTTGACATGAAAACGCGCGCTCGCCGTCGATGTGCACCATGCAGGCGCCACACAATCCGGCCCCGCAACCAAATTTGGTGCCGGTTAGTTTAAAGCCCTCGCGGATCACCCAAAGCAACGGGGTGTCCGGCGGCGCATCAGTCGACGTCGTAGCGCCGTTCACAATGAAATTTGTGATCATTTGCTTCCTCCCTGACCCCGCACAGCTCGCGTGGTGTTTGTGCGATCATCCCGCACGGACAGAGGAATGACAATGGCCAAACATTGGCCGAACTGTTCTCCCAGGAGACAGTGAGTAGACCAATAGACCGGTCATTGTCGTCAGTACGCGGTATGATTGAGGCATCGCAAGCGCCGGGCGCCGCGGTTCGCAGCGCTATTTTTGGCGGCTGTCAACGATCGGCGGGAACGCCGGTTCGCCAATTTTGGAGGGCACCATAAGCGGTGCGAAGACAGCTGCCCGCATAGGAGTAGTGTTCTATGTGGGGCACTTTCCACCTTCTTGCAGCCCACTCCTTTACTTGTCATTGTCGGAGTGGATTTCAGCGATAAAACCGCCGGGGAACTCCACCATCGTCGCTCGGCGAGCGGCGACGCTGTAGGGCTCGACTACAACGCTTGCTCCCGTGGTTTTTGCTTTCACTAGGGTATCGGAAAGATCGTCGACGTCGTACCCGGTTGTCTCGCGCCCATAGGGATACGGGAGATGACCATCGGTAACCAGCACAGCGATTTTTCCAAACAGCGAATCCATCCTAATGCGGCGATAAACGTCGTTGGGTCTTCCGATTTCGATGCCGGGCGCCTTTTGGTCGTCCGAAATCACTTTCGCGTCCGCAAAAGCGCCAAAGTGGCGGACAAAAGCATCGGCACGATCCGGCGATATGTAAACCCGGTTTTCTGGAACACTTTGCAGACTGGCGTAGTTAGGCGGCGTCTTATGCCAATAAAGCTGCATGCAGACGCCTCCTGGCCAAGCGATGATAGCATCACGGCCGATCGGATCCGGAAATGGTGCTACCACGATATCCGCGTGATTGGCCTTGGCGGAGTCGATTGCTGCATCAAAGTCGGCGACCAAATAGCCCGTTCGCTCGATGCCAAACGGGTAGGGGATTGGAGTCTTGAACCCGAACACAGAGAAGGTGCCGACTGGGGTGAATACGGCCTGCCACATTGTCTCGCTGGGGGTCGGGGTGACGTTGATCACACCCGCTTGGGATTTGGTGCCGCCGAAGGTCGCAATCAGACTTTCACTGAAGCGGTCGAAGTCCCCCGGTGCAACATAGACGTGCGTCGTATCGTACTGCGGCCCAACAGCGAGCGAGGGCGTCGCGGCCAGAGCACCGTTGTTGACCGCGAGCACTATGCCCACCGCTGCGGCGAGGATTGCCAGAGCAAAACATATTTTTGTCTTACGCATTTTGCTGGACTCCTATTGAAGCGGCTGTACCAAGGTAATCTCGTGCAGAGGCGGACATCCGATTTTGCTCTTGAGGGAGAGGCAAACAAAACGACTCAGTCAGGCAAGCTCCCCGCAAGCGCTAACCGCGCCGCGGTCGGGGATAATTTACAACCTTCGGGCCCACGATGTCCGGCTCGGGTTCGGGTAGTGGGATGAACTCGTTGTCGTCGAGCACAGAATAAAAGCGCGCCTGCTTCCAGACAGGCGGAACATGTCACCTATGTGATCCCGACAGCGAAGCGTTCGAACTTATGTTGAAGAACGTCGATGGCCAATGGCAAAAGGAACGCGAATAACTTGATGATGGCGCGTTCGTCGCGGAACCTTAAGGCAAAGACGACGGCCAACCTCAATCACGTCGCCGATCACGCGCTTGCCGGCAGCCCGAATGGCTTCGGCGTGCTCGTCCAGTAGGTCGACAATGACTTCACCAGGAAGCGTATTCATTCCGCGGCCTCCGGGCCCCGAGCGACCGCAGTCGCAGCTTGCTGACCAAGCGATCAAAGCTGCGCGTTGTTCTCGACCACGGTCTCTATTCGTCTGATTGCCTCATCGGGCTCGAGTTCGTCTAGTTCCTCGGGCGTGGGGAGAGGGTTCTCTATCTCACAGAGGTTCAGAACTTGCCGCTCGGCGGTTTCCCGCCATTCGGCTTCCTCTTTGTCGAACTCGGCGAGCGTAGCCTCATGTCTTCCACGTAACGCACGGCAACTACTCCATGTACTGAAAGAGGCGACGAGAATTTTGGCGGAGAAGGGGCGGGTGGCGTGCTGCGGCACTGACGCAGTCATTGAATTTGCGCGGCCCATTCTTAACTGATCGACAACTGGGCCAGGCTGGGCGGTCAATCCTCCCCCCAATGCCCCCTGGCCGCTCAGCCTTAGAAGCCTAACTTTGAGCAGTAAACTTCAAGCAACCCCGAGCCTGCGTACCCTGGCTTGGGGTTCTTTTTTTGTGACGACCGCTGCGGTGTTTCCAGCGACGCTGTGCTGCGTCAATGACCCGTTGCTCAATCACACAACTCGTCTAGTTAAGATTATCGAACCGATCTCCTGGCCGTCTGCGGAATTGGGATCCACTTGGGCCAGGCCAGCAACGAGCGCAGTGTATTCGGGGAGTTTTCGCTC
>JBAPZR010000784.1:0-1845 GCA_049285335.1 Xanthobacteraceae bacterium
CTTTAGTATTGGTAGATCAGAACAATGCGGTTGCTCGGATTACAATCGATCACGCAGGCAACATTGTTTATTACGTGCACCATCTTAGCGATCTCCGCTTTCTGGGGAACAGTGGCCGTCCGGGCAGCTCCGGCCCTCGGACGCGTGTCCAACAGAGGCCCCAACCGTCGCAAGCTGAGAATGAACACCGCACTGCGCGGTCAAAGCGATTGGCGAGGCGCTCCAGGGCGCGGCCGCAACGCAGCCTCGAAATCATCCAATCGCCCGCTGCACTATCCGAATAATGGCTATAACTGAGTTCTGCGATAGGTGCCTCGCACCGTCCTCACACCTAGACTCCAATTATCTCGTCGGCGCTAACGATAAGCGTCTGCGGAATCGTGACGCCAAGTGCTTTCGCTGTTTTTTGATTCAGCACTAACTTCAGTCTGGTTGGTTGCTCGACTGGAAGATCGGCAGGTATTGCGCCCTTCAGTATTTTGTCGGTGTATGCCGCGGCGCGGCGGAAATAATCGGGGAAATCCTGCCCATACGACATCAGAAATCCATATGGCACTTCTTCCCCAATGAAACATACTCCTGGCAGATGGTGTGCTAGAGCAGATGCCCCTATACGTGCCCGCAGATTAAACAGCAGTGGTCCGAGCGTTAGTGCGAAGCCGTCCGCTCGATCCGAGACCATTTTTGCAAACACCGGCTCAACGTCATCAGGTCCCGATATCTCAACTGGCCACAACGAAATTCCCAAATCCTTGGCGGCTTTCTCGTAGCTGGTGATTATGCGTTCTTTAAACGGGTACGCGGGCCAGACGACAAGGGCAAGACGCGAAAGGTTCGGCACCGCTTCCTTCAACAATGCCAGGTGCTTTCCACTTAGGTCGACCGCCATCAGCGAGAGACCAGTCGCATTCCCGCCTGGATGCGCCAGACCTTCAACAAGCCTAGCGCCGATCGGGTCCGCTACAATGACGAACACGATTGGAATGGTATTGGTAAGCTTTTTGACGTCGACAGCGCCGATGGCTGTCACCGCGATAATGGCGTCGGGCTTTAGGTCGACCAATTCCCGCGCCATTGTCTGGAACCGTTCTGTATTTTCGGCGGGAAAACGATGTTCCAGTCGAATATTCTTGCCGTCGATGTACTCGAGTTCGTTGAACGCTTTCACGAGAACGCTCAGATAAACGTCTTCTTCCTCGGCATTACCGGCGTGCCAGAGCACGCCAACGACGGGAATTTTGTTCGATGATTGTTGTGCGCGTGCCGCGAGCGGCCATGCAGCCGCGGCTCCGCCAATGAGCGTGATAAACTGCCGTCGTTCCATGGGATGTCTCCCGGCGTCTACTACTCCCCACAATTCCCCATAATTGAAGTTAGGAGCGGCCATGAAGGCGATCAGTGACCTGCATCACATTCTTCACTTCAGCCTAGGGTGTAGACTAACGACCAGCTCTGCACGGAGCGCGAGTAACGGCCGTGCGCAGCTATAGCCTCATTCTGTTGTCGTGTTCCGAATGAGCGAAACAGGATTGTCGTTACTTGGTCCAAGAGGATGCCACGACGCTCTAAATCACCCAGCGGGTCAGCCAAATCGCGACTTCGCAAGGCGGCTACGCAAGCACGTCGTCACGGTTCAAGGACCTTGCACCGGCGCATACCGCGCACCTTGCGGCATGAAACTGAGATCGAGCAGCTTACCCACGAGCTAAATACGATAGCTGAACAGCAGCGTGCGACTGCAGAGGTGCTCAAGCTCATTAGCCGTCCATCCGGCGACCCCCAGTCAGTTTTCGCCAACATATTGGCAAACGCCGTTCGGATCTGCGATGCCCGCTGCGGCGTAAT
>JBAPZR010000785.1:0-15352 GCA_049285335.1 Xanthobacteraceae bacterium
GCCGGGATCCTGCGAGAGGACGGAACGACAATCCGAAATGAATTGATCGAGCTCATAAGCCATGGCGATTACTCCTCGGGAGCCGGACCCTGACACTGTCGCGCATCGGCGGTTCGGGCGCCAGTCAATTTGGCGAGGCGGGACCCAGTCGCTAAATTAAATGCATGTTCGGCCTGCCGCCCACCCACGAGCGCCCGCGAAACGTCCGGCTCGACACGCTGATCCGCCTGCGCTGGCTTGCGGCTTGCGGGCAGCTGGCGGCCGTTCTGATGGTTCATTTCGGCCTCGAATTCGAGGTTCCGATCTGGGCCTGCCTTGCCGTGATTGCGCTCGCGGCGCTGTTGAACGTGGCGCTGCGCCTTAGCTTTCGCCAAACGCAATGGCTCGAGCCGGATCGCGCCGCGTGGCTGCTGGCATTCGATATCGCCGAATTGGCGGCCTTGCTCTATCTCACTGGCGGCTTGGAAAATCCCTTTGCCTTCCTCTTGCTCGGGCCGGTCTTGATCTCCGCGACGGCGCTCCCGCCGCGAATGACCTTGCTGATCGGCACGTTCGCAATGTTTTGCGCCACCATCCTCGTTTTCCTGCACTACGATTTACCGTGGGATGCCGAGAACCCGCTCGAGCTTCCCGAAATCTACATGGTCGGCGTCTGGCTCTCGATCCTGCTCGCCATCGGCTATATCGGCGTCTACACGTGGCAGGTGGCCGAAGAAGCGCGTCAACTGTCCGATGCGCTGGCCGCGACAGAACTGGTGCTCGCCCGCGAGCAGCATCTTTCCCAGCTCGACGGTCTTGCTGCGGCCGCGGCGCACGAGCTCGGCACGCCGCTCGCCACCATCACCGTCGTCATTCGCGAAATCGAACGCGCACTCGAAGCAAATTCTCCTCATGCGGATGACGTGAAGCTTTTGCGCGAACAAGCGCAGCGCTGTCGCGAAATCCTGGCCAAGATCACCGAGCTTCCGGCCGGTGATCCGTTCGATCGCATGCCGCTGTCCGCACTGATCGAGGAAGCTGCTGCGCCGCACCGCAATTTCGGCGTTTCGATCATCGTCAACGCCCCATCGAGCCGCGTCGGCGAACCCGCCGGCGCGCGCAATCCCGGCATCCGTTACGGCCTCGGCAATCTGATCGAAAATGCGGTCGACTTCGCCCATTCGCGGGTTGAAATTTCCGCACAGTGGACGGCGCAGGAGGTCAGCATCGCCATCAGCGACGACGGTCCCGGATTTGCACCCGAAGTGGTCGACCGCCTGGGCGCACCCTATGTCACCCATCGCCGGCCCGATCCCCGGACATCGCAGAACGAAGAAACCGCCGTGTTCGGGCTTGGGCTGGGCTTCTTCATTGCCAAAACACTCTTGGAGCGGTCCGGCGCCAAGCTTTTACTCACCAATCAGGCGCCACCGCTTCACGGCGCCACAATCACGATTGTCTGGAACCGGGAGGATTTCGAGCGGCCTGTCGCGGCGCCCCCACTTGAGGCCGCCGCGACCGCTTCTTAAGTGTAAGTGGCGGCGCCGCTTGATTATTGACTTTGTATTGGGGTCTACTCGGCGTTGGGGGCGCTGGCGCCTTAGGCGCAGCGGAGTCGAATTGCGATGACGAATGCCCCGTTACCGGCCGAGCGCTCGCTTCTGATCGTCGAGGACGACAAGTCGTTCCTTCAGCGTCTCGCCCGCGCCATGGAAGGCCGCGGATTCGTGGTGACGACTGCGGAATCGGTGGCGGATGGCCTTTTGCAGGTCGAGAAGGCCGCGCCGGCCTATGCCGTTGTCGACATGCGGCTTGGCGACGGTAACGGTCTCGACGTCATTTCGGCCATGAAGAAGCGGCGGCCGGAAGCGCGCGCCATCATTCTCACCGGCTACGGCAATATCGCCACCGCAGTCAACGCGGTGAAACTCGGCGCCGTCGACTATCTCGCCAAGCCGGTCGATGCCGACGATGTCGCGGCGGCCTTGCTGACGCTCGACAACAGAAAGATCGAGCCGCCGGAAAATCCGATGTCGGCCGACCGCGTCCGCTGGGAGCACATCCAGCGCATTTACGAATTGTGCAATCGTAACGTCTCGGAAACCGCGCGCCGTCTCAACATGCACCGGCGCACGCTGCAGCGCATCCTCGCCAAGCGCGCTCCGAAATAAAGCCGCGCACGCTCACATCTCACCGCCATAGGGGCCCTGCGGATCGGCAAGCGCCTGCAGGCGCAGCGCCGCCGCGTGGGCAAAGCGCAGCATCACGGTTTTGCGGGTCGCCGGCGGCAGCCGATGTTCCGGCGCCTCGTAGACGATCGAGGCCCCGAACGCGTCGGCCACGATCAACCCCGCGTCCCGTGGAAAGATATCGCACGACACGTCGACGATGGTGGCGAAGAACAGCCGATCGCAGTGCAGCCGGTAGTCCATCCATTTTTGGTCGGCGCGGAAATCCGCCACCGAGGACTTGATCTCCACAATGATGATTTCACCGTCGCCGCCGAGCGCGACCAGGTCGGCGCGCCGGCCGGACGGCAGCGGCAATTCGCTGACCACGCAATAGCCGAGCGCATGCAAATAGCGCGCGGTACCGCGCGCGATCGCCGATGCAGTCTGCGACTGCCGGCCGTCGACGAGCGGCGAAGGCGTCGCGAATGTGCCGCCGGTGGCGGGCATGACGAGGATTCCAGGCAGAGGCAAATTGGACAACGGCCGACACGCGAGCTTACGCACCCCACAAACCCCGAGCGAACGATTCCCGAACGGATCATTCTGCCGTGCCGGCGCGCTCCGGGAAAGCCCTCGCCAAAGCGCTGCGCGAGGCGGCGATGACGCCGCGCTCGGTGATCAGCCCGGTCACCAGCCGGGCAGGCGTGACATCGAAGCTGTAATTGGCGACTGGCGAGCCGTCCGGGATGATGCAAACGGTTTCGATGCGGCCTTGCGCGGTCAGCCCGCTCATCGTCGCCACCTCTTCGGGGCCGCGTTGCTCGATCGGAATTTCGGCGACGCCATCGGCGACTGAAAAGTCGATGGTCGGGGAGGGCAACGCCACGTAAAACGGCACGTTGTTGTCGCGCGCAGCGAGCGCCTTCAGATAGGTGCCGATTTTGTTGCAAACATCGCCGGTTGCGGTGACACGGTCCGTGCCGACCACGACAAGATCGACCATGCCGTGCTGCATCAGGTGGCCGCCGGTATTGTCGGCGATCACGGTGTGCGGCACGCCATGCCGGCCGAGCTCCCAGGCGGTAAGCGAAGCGCCTTGGTTGCGCGGTCTGGTCTCGTCGGCAAAAACGTGAAGCGCGATGCCGGCGTCATGCGCCAAATAGATCGGCGCCGTGGCGGTGCCGACATCGACCGCCGCGAGCCATCCGGCATTGCAATGGGTAAGGATATTAACCGGTTCACTCTTTTTCTTGCGTCGAGCCACCGCCTCGATCAGCGGCAGCCCGTAACGGCCGATAGCGGTATTGATGGCGATGTCCTGTTCGCAGATTTCCTCGGCGCGCCGATAGGCAGCCGGTAGCCGCTCGCTGCGTGGGCGGTTGCGAACGGCGGCGACCATTTCGTCGATCGCCCATTTGAGATTGATCGCGGTCGGCCGCGTCGCCAGCAATGTCGAGCGCGCGCGATCGAGCGCTTCGTCCGAAGCATCGGCGCGCAGCGCCAAGCACATTCCATAGGCTGCCGTCGCGCCGATCAGCGGAGCACCGCGGATCAACATGGCGCGGATTGCGTGCGCCGCCTCCTCGAGCGTCGTCAGCCGCGTCGTCACTAGCCGGTGCGGCAGCGCGGTCTGATCGATGATACCCACCGACCAGCCGTCCGGCTCCAGCCAGATACTGCGCATCGATTTGCCGTCGACTCTCATGCCGCTCCCTTTAACGCAACAGTGTCTTGTGAAGGGAAGAAAAAGCCAGAGTTCGCAGTCTTTGTCTTAGCAGAGGTTGGGGCCGCAGATCGATGCGGTAACGCCAGGCAATTTGGCCGCGGCAACTTGCCAGTGCGGCGCGCATGCCGCAGATTGAATCCTTGGAGCGCAATCGTTTCAAATCGATTGCGGCTCTAGGTATTTGCTGAGGCATGATCTTTTTCGGAAAACCGGTTTCCACTTTTCCGGATCATGCCCTAGTCCGCGAGGAGGGGCCGGTGTCCGCTATCGACTACGAAGTTGAATATAACAATCGCGCTCGGGTCCCGGAGCATGAGGAGATTTTCGCCCGCTGGGCGCGCGACGCCGAGCTTTACCGTGACGAGACCCTCAAGACCGGCCGCGCCGAGCTCGGTTTGTCGTACGGCGATACGCCGCGCCAGACGATCGACCTGTTCCTTTCGTCGGGCGGCGAAAATGCGCCGCTGGCGATTTTCATCCATGGCGGCTGGTGGCGGTCGCTCGATCCCTCGATGTTCAGCCAGATGGCGCGCGGACCGAATGGGCGGGGTGTTTCCGTCGCGGTCGCCGGCTACGATCTCTGTCCGAATGTGAGCGTCGCTGAAATCATCGCGCAGATGCACCGCGCCTGCGGATTCCTATGGCAGCGGTTCGCCCGGCGCATGACGGTCTATGGCCATTCCGCCGGTGGCCATCTCGCCGCCGCGCTCGTGGCGACCGACTGGCGCGCGCTCTACCCGAAGGCGCCCGCCGATCTGGTGCCGGCCGGATACGCGATCTCGGGAGTGTTCGATCTCACCCCGCTGACCGGCATCAGCGTCAACCAGGATTTGCGGCTCGATGCCGCCGAGGCGCGCAAAGTCTCGCCGCTGTTCTGGCCGGTCGTCGCCGGTCGCATTTTCGACGCCACGGTCGGCGGCCTCGAGTCGAGCGAATTCAAGCGCCAGAGCCGCACCCTCGCGCAAGCTTGGCAGCAGGCCGGCGTCCAGACACATTACGAGGAATTTCCCGGCGCCAACCATTTCACGGTGATCGATCCGCTGTCCGATCCGCAAAGCGACATGACCGGCCGGGTCGTGGAATTGACGGAGGTCGCAAAGGCCTGAAATTCACGCGGCATGCGCCTCGGTCTCGGCAACCGTTTCCCGGGTGAGTAGGACACAGGCCGACGCCACGAAGATCAGAGCAAATCCGACCATGTCGGGGGCGGTCGGTATCTCGCCTAGGATGAGAAACGACGCGACAATGCCGATCACCGGCACGGCGAGCACGCCGAGAGAGGCCGTGACGGCGGGCAACCGCCGCACGACCGTGAACCACAGCGCATAGGCGACCCCGTTACCCACAATCCCGGTCCACGTCGTGGCGAGATAGGCGTCCGGGTGGGCAGTGCCCAGGCGTGGGTGGAAGCCTTCAAAAACGACCATGCACGCGGTGAGGATGACAAAGGCAATCGTCATCTGCCAGCTTCCCAGTCCCATCGGGTCGGCATCGATGTGCGCCCATTTGAGATAAACCGTGCCGCCGGCCCAGCACACGCCGACGCCGACCGCGTAAAGAATGCCGAGCGGAACGCCGTGGGACGTGAGCGGATAGATGAGAATCGCAAGGCCGACGGCGCAAAGCCCAAGCGCGATCGCCTGCATCCGATTGGGCCGCTCGCCGAGAAACAGCCACGCCAGCAGCACCGACCAGATCGGCATCGTGTAGGCGAGAATCGTGACACGGGAAGTTGCCGCCGCGAGCTGGGCAAAGGCGCTAAACAAACTAAAGGCGACGATATTGAGGAGCGAGGCGATGACGACATGGACCCATGCGCGCGCCGATGGAATCCGCAAACTTCGGCGCATGACGAGGCACAAGAGATAGAGCGTTGCCGCGCCGAGCGCCGCCGCCATCGCCCGCATGGTCAAGGGCGGAATCTCGATAAGCGCGACTTTCATCATCGGCCAGGTTATGCCCCAGATGATGCACAGGGCGCCGAGCATCAGCCGCGCGCCGATATTGGCGCTTGTAGCGGCGCTTCTCGAAACCCGGGGCGGTCGGTCTGGATTTCTCACGAGGCCTTCGGACCGTTCGTCAAGAACCAGTCGGCGATCTGTGCGCCGGTCCAGAACAGCACGTCGGGTTTTTTACGAATGACCTCGAATATGCGACGCACATATTTGACGCGGTGCGGTGCGCCCATGATGTAGGGGTGCATCGACAGCGCCATGATGCGCGCCGAGTTCTTCGAGTCCGCATAAATCTGATCGAATTGGTCGAGCGCGCGTTCGCAATATTCCGATGCCTTGTGATGCTGAATCAGCATCATGGCGACGTCGTTGCATTCTTGAGTGTAGGGCAGGTTGAGGATCGGCTTGCCTCTGGTCTTCAGCCAGACCGGCTGATCGTCAAGCACCCAATCGGCAACGTAGTCGTAGCCTTCCTCCGTCAGGACGTCGGGAGTTTGCCAGGTTTCCGTCAACCCAGGTCCGAGCCAGCCGCGCGGCGGTTTGCCGGTGGCCTTGGCGATGACGTCGCGGACTTTGCGAATGTCGGCGCGCTCGTCCGGGACTTTCTGCAGGTTGCGCTGGGTGAAGCCGTGGCCGATGAATTCCCAATTCCGCTCGACGGCCGCGCGCACGATCGGCGGGTAGGCGGCAAGCGCTGAGCCGTTGATCGCAATCACCCCCGGTATGGTGAATTCGTCGAACACTTCGACGAAACGCCAGAAGCCGACGCGGTTGCCGTATTCGTGCCAGGCCCAGTTGGGCACGTCGGGCATCGGCGAACCCCCGGCCGGTGGGGTGAGCACTGTGCGCGGCATCGGTTGGGTGGCGTCCCACTCCTCGACATTGATGATGACCCAAATCGCCATGCGGGCGCCGTTCGGCAATTTGAGCGGCGCGCGATCGCCGATCGGCGAATAGGCGATGCGGTCGCTCGGCAGCATCGGCGATTGCAATGATGATTTTCTCCGCGGCGATTTTGCGGAACGGGACTTGGTAGAGCGTTTGGCCATTGCGACTGATACCCTTCCGCCGGCGGTGATAGCAGGACACGACGCCAGTGTCTTGCAGCGGGAGTCTTTGAGCCGAAATCTTGCGGCATGGTGCAGCCGAGGTTGGGCCCTTGTTCCCCCGATCCAGGCGGTCCTGTTGTTGCGCCGTATTTCGCTTCATGTTAGCAACGCGGCGATTTCGCCGGGCTTGGCTCAGGCCGTGCGCGGCAAATGAGTCCAGCTTAAATTCCGTTTAGGCCCAATAACTTGTGCCGATCAGGCGCGCCGGTTGCGGGTCTTGCGGAAAAGCCCAGAAGAACACAGGCCGTCACGCGCAGCGAGCACCAATAGCGAGCACGAATCTTGGCAGCTGACGAACACATCGGATTCGGCATGGCGGGCCGCTACGCGACCGCGCTGTTCGATCTCGCGCGCGAGGCCAGTGCGATCGAGGCGGTGAAGAGCGATCTCGATCGTTTCGACGCGCTCGTTGCCGAAAGCGCCGACCTCACGCGGCTGGTGCGCAGCCCGGTCTATTCCGAGGGCGAGCAGTTGCGGGCCTTGTCCGCCGTCCTCGAGCGGGCCGGCATCGGCGGCCTTGTGGCCAATTTTCTCAAGCTCGTGACCTCAAACCGCCGGCTGTTCGCGGTGCGCGACATGATCAAGGCCTTCCGCGCCCTCGTCGCCCAGCACAAGGGCGAAGCGACCGCCGAGGTCACCGTCGCCGAACAGCTTAAGGACGAACACGCCCAGGCGCTGCGCGCGGCGCTTAAATCGGTCAGCGGCAAGGACGTCGATCTCGACATCAAGGTCGATCCGGCCATTCTCGGCGGGCTCGTCGTCAAACTCGGCAGCCGGATGGTCGACACCTCGCTGCGTACCAAACTCAATGCGATCAAGCACGCGATGAAAGAGGTTCGCTAATGGACATCCGCGCCGCGGAAATTTCCGCAATCCTCAAAGAGCAGATCAAAAACTTCGGCGAGGAGGCCGAGGTTTCCGAGGTCGGTCAGGTCTTGTCGGTCGGCGACGGCATCGCCCACGTCTACGGGCTCGACAATGTGCAAGCCGGCGAAATGGTCGAATTCGAAAGTGGCGTCCGCGGCATGGCGCTCAATCTCGAAACCGATAATGTCGGCGTCGTCATTTTCGGCAGCGACCGCGAGATCGAAGAAGGCCAGATAGTCAAGCGCACGCGCGCGATCGTCGAGGTTCCGGTCGGCAAGGCCATGCTCGGGCGCGTCGTCGATGCGCTTGGCAATGCGATCGACGGCAAGGGTCCGATTGCGACCAGCGAGCGCGCGCGCGTCGATATCAAGGCGCCCGGCATCATTCCACGCAAATCCGTGCACGAGCCGATGGCGACGGGATTGAAGGCGATCGACGCGCTCATTCCGATCGGCCGCGGCCAGCGCGAATTGATCATCGGCGATCGCCAGACCGGCAAGACCGCGATCGCGCTCGATACGATCCTCAATCAAAAAGCGCTCAACGCATCGGGCGACGAGAAGATCAAGCTTTATTGCATCTATGTCGCGGTGGGTCAGAAGCGCTCCACGGTAGCGCAATTCGTCAAGGTGCTCGAGGAGAACGGCGCGCTTGATTATTCGATCGTGATCGCGGCCACCGCGTCCGATCCGGCGCCGATGCAATACCTGGCGCCGTTCTCCGGCTGCACCATGGGCGAGTATTTCCGCGATAACGGCATGCATGCGGTCATCACCTATGACGACCTTTCCAAGCAGGCCGTCGCTTATCGGCAGATGTCGTTGTTGCTGCGCCGGCCGCCGGGACGCGAGGCCTATCCGGGCGACGTCTTTTATCTGCATTCGCGGCTCTTGGAGCGCGCGGCGAAGATGAACGACGAATTCAAGGGCGGATCGCTCACCGCGCTGCCGGTCATCGAGACGCAGGCCAATGACGTGTCGGCCTATATCCCGACCAACGTCATCTCGATCACCGACGGCCAGATCTTTCTGGAGACCGATCTGTTCTACCAGGGCATCCGGCCGGCGGTGAATGTCGGACTCTCGGTGTCGCGAGTCGGTTCGGCCGCGCAGACCAAAGCGATGAAAAAAGTCGCCGGGCGCATCAAGGGCGAACTCGCGCAGTACCGCGAAATGGCGGCGTTCGCGCAGTTCGGCTCCGATCTCGACGCCACCACCCAACGGCTCCTCAACCGCGGCTCGCGGCTGACCGAGCTCCTCAAACAGCCGCAATTTTCGCCGCTGAGCATGGAAGAGCAGGTCTGCGTCATCTATGCCGGCGTCAACGGTTATCTCGACCCGCTGCCGGTCGATCGAGTGCGCGCCTTCGAAGACGGTCTGCTTGGCTTGTTGCGCAATCAGCATACCGACCTTCTCAATGCCATTCGCTCCTCGCGCGATCTCGACGATGCGACGGCGGGCAAGCTCAAGGGCGTCGTCGACGCCTATGCCAAGACCTTCGCGTGAGACCCGAACTGATCCGCCATGCCTTCGCTTAAAGACCTGCGCAACCGTATCGCCGCGACCAAGGCGACACAGAAGATCACGCGGGCGATGCAAATGGTTGCGTCGTCCAAGCTGCGCCGGGCGCGGGCCGCGGCCGAGGCGGCGCGGCCCTATGCCAGCCGGATGGACGCGGTGCTTGGCAATATCGCGGCATCGGTCGCCGGCATCGATACCGCGCCGCGGCTGTTGCGTGGTACCGGCAGCGACCAGAAACATCTGCTGCTGGTTTGCACCGCCGAACGCGGTCTGTGCGGCCCGTTCAACACCGCGATCGTGCGGCTTGCCCGCGAGCGGGCCGGCGTTCTGACGGCCGAGGGCAAGGACGTCAAATTCTTCTGCGTCGGCCGCAAAGGCTACGATCAGTTGCGAAGAGTCTATCCCAAACAGATCGTCGAACTGGTCGACCTTCGCTCGGTGCGCGTGTTGCGTTTCGAGAACGCCGTCAGCATCGCCGAAAAGATCATCGCCTTGTTCGACAAATTCGAGTTCGACATCTGCACACTGTTTTACTCGCGTTTCCGCTCCGTGATTGCACAGGTGCCGACCGCGCAGCAGATCATTCCGCCGGTTTTCGAGGAGAAATCCACGAACGCGCTCGACGGCGCCATCTACGAGTTCGAGCCCGACGCCGAGGACATCCTTCACGATCTATTACCGCGCAATGTCGCGGTGCAAATCTTCCGCGCGCTTCTGGAAAACGCCGCTTCGTTTTACGGCGCGCAGATGTCGGCGATGGACAATGCCACCCGGAATGCCGGCGACATGATTCGCCAGCAAACCTTGACTTATAACCGCACACGCCAGGCGATGATTACCAAGGAATTGATCGAGATCATTTCCGGCGCCGAAGCGCTCTGAATACATTCGTAAGAGGACGATGATGGCTCAACCAGTTGGACATATCACCCAAGTCATCGGCGCGGTCGTCGATGTGCGCTTTGAGGGCCACCTGCCGCCAATTCTCAACGCGCTGGAAACCGATAACCACGGCCATCGGCTGGTGCTCGAAGTGGCGCAGCAGCTCGGCGAAAACACGGTGCGCACCGTCGCGATGGATGTCAGCGACGGGCTGGTGCGCGGCCAGGAAGTGACCGATACCGGCCGCCCCATCGTTGTCCCAGTCGGGGAGGGAACGCTCGGCCGGATCATGAACGTGATCGGCGAACCGGTCGACGATGCCGGGAAGATTCCCCACACCGAGACTCGCGCGATCCATCAGGACGCGCCCGCCTATACCGACCAGTCGACCGAAGCCGCAATCCTGGTGACCGGCATCAAGGTGGTGGATCTGCTCGCGCCCTATTCCAAGGGCGGCAAGGTCGGCCTATTCGGAGGCGCCGGCGTCGGCAAGACCGTCATCATCATGGAATTGATCAACAACATCGCCAAGGCGCACGGCGGCTATTCAGTGTTCGCCGGCGTCGGCGAGCGCACGCGCGAAGGCAACGACCTCTACCACGAAATGATAGAGTCCAAGGTCAACAAGGACCCGAAGGGAGGTTCGGTCCAAGGCTCGAAATGCGCGCTGGTCTACGGCCAGATGAACGAGCCGCCCGGCGCTCGCGCCCGGGTCGGGCTGAGCGGCCTCACGGTTGCGGAATATTTCCGCGATCAGGGCCAGGACGTCTTGTTCTTCGTCGACAATATTTTCCGGTTTACCCAAGCGGGCTCGGAAGTGTCGGCGCTGCTCGGCCGCATTCCTTCAGCGGTCGGTTACCAGCCGACGCTGGCGACCGATATGGGCGCGCTGCAGGAGCGCATCACCACCACCACCAAGGGCTCGATCACCTCGGTGCAGGCGATCTATGTTCCGGCCGACGACCTGACCGATCCGGCGCCGGCGACCTCGTTCGCCCATCTCGATGCCACCACCGTGCTGGCCCGCTCGATCGCTGAGAAGGGCATCTACCCCGCGGTCGATCCGCTCGATTCGACCTCACGCATGCTCTCGCCGATAATCGTCGGCGAGGAGCACTATCAGGTCGCCCGGCGCGTGCAGCAGATCTTGCAGCGCTACAAGGCGCTGCAGGACATCATCGCCATCCTCGGGATGGACGAATTGTCGGAAGAAGACAAACTGACGGTGGCGCGCGCACGCAAGATCGAGCGCTTCTTGTCGCAGCCTTTCCATGTCGCCGAAGTCTTCACCGGCTCGCCCGGCGTGTTCGTCGAACTCGCCGACACCATCCGCGGTTTCCAGGGCCTCTGCGACGGCAAGTACGATCACCTGCCCGAGGCCGCGTTCTATATGGTCGGCACCATCGAGCAGGCGGTCGAAAAGGGCAAGAAGCTCGCTGAGGCGGCATAGTCGGTCTCTTTCCCGGCATCCACGGGGAAGAGATAAAGAAAGAACGGTCATGGCGCTCCTTCACTTCGAATTTGTATCGCCGGAAAGCGTGCTGTTTTCCGGCGATGTCGATCAGGTGGATCTGCCGGGCAGTGAGGGCGACCTCGGCATTCTGCCGGGTCACGCGCCGCTCGTAACGACGCTGCGGCCCGGCATTGTCACGATCTTCCGCGAAGGCGCGCGCGAACCGGTCGTCGTTATCGGCGGCTTTGCCGAGGTGGGTCCGGGCGGACTGACGGTGCTCGCCGATCGCGCCGTGGCGCGCGCCGACTTCGACCTCGAATCGCTCGCCGGCGACATCAAGGACGCCGAAGAAGATGTCGCCGACTGCAAGGACGACGCCGAGCGCGACAGGCTCGCGCGTCATCTCGATCAGTTGCGGGCGCTGCAAACGGCGCTAACGCAGTAACACTTATTTCGGCGCAGCCGCGAATTTCGCGAATTCGGCGATGACCCGTTCGTAGACGGCGCGTTTGAACGGCACGATCAGGTTCGGAATATTCTTCAACGGCTCCCATCGCCACGTGGCGAATTCCGCCTGCGATGCGCCGTCCGGATGCTCGACGTCAATCTCGCTGTCGGCGCCGGCGAAGCGCAGCGCGAACCACTTTTGCGTCTGGCCGCGATATTTGCCTTTCCAGGCCTTGCCGATGAGCTCGCGCGGAATGTCGTATTGCAGCCATTCGGCAATTTCGCCGATGCGCCTTACGGAGCAAATATTGGTTTCCTCGCGCAGTTCCCGCAGCGCAGCCTGCCAGGGATCTTCGCCTTTATCGATGCCACCCTGCGGCATCTGCCAGGCATGGAGCGGATCAACATATTCGGGCCCCTCGACGCGCCGGCCGATAAAGGCGAGGCCGTCGCGATTGAGAAGCATCACGCCGACGCAAGGACGGTAGGGAAGATTTTCAAAAGGCATGGCCGACGATGAGTGCAAACGGGCAATCGGGAACGGCCCGGAAACGGCCGATCATCCCAATTTATTTGTCTTGTGTCATCCGCAACCCGTCGTCGGGACCGCTGCTTGGCTTGACGCTCACGGCGCCGCTGATCGGCACCAGGAGGAAGCCGCGATCCGAAGCGGTCTTCGCCCATTGCGCGATACGATCGATGGCGGCCGGCCGCGCCGAGGCGAAGAGGGTGGCGACGCCGTGTGCGCGCGCCGCTACTTCGAGCCGGCCGAGCGCGCGGTCGATATCGCCGGGCGCCGCAGCGGAATCGATGATCACCTCGGCTCGCGCGAACGGCACATTGTCCGCTGCGGCGAGGCGACCGGCGACGCTCGCCGGGTTCGAGCCGTCGTCGACATAGACGAGTCCGCGCTTGGCGGTTTCGCTTAAGATCGGCGCGAGAGCGCCTTCGGTCGCTGTAAAGCGCGCGCCCTGCACGTTGATGATGCCGACATAGTCTTGCAGGCGAGCCATCGCGCGGTGCAGGCGGTCGATGTTTTGCTCGGGCGGAAGCGATGTGAGAAGCGTCGGCGCATCGGAATCGTGGTCGGCATCATCGGCGGCTTCCATCGGCACTTGCAGCAAGAGCTCGTGGCCGCCGGCGCGCGCCTTCGCTCCGAGCGCGGCTGCATCGTTTCCATTGGGCATGAAACCGAGCGTCACCGCGGCCGGCAGCTTGCCGCCGAGCGCGTCGGTGGTGATGGCGCGATTGGCGCCCATCCCGCCGACGATAATGGCGATGCGTGGGGCGTTTGGCTTGCCGGCGAGGGGGTGCGCCGGCTGAGCGAATGCATCGGCCGGCCGTGTACCATCGGCCGCGATTTTTGGAATAAGTCCATACGCGGTCGTCTCGAACAATTTCTGATAGAGCCCGGGTCCGGTCGGTCCTGTGGCGGTCGTCGCGGCCGCGGCCGCCCCGGTGCGCGAGGGTATGGTGACCTCCTGCTTGGCGCCCGTCTTGCCGTCGATGATCGTCACGGTCATCGTGTTTGCGACGGCCGCCGGTTGACTGGGAGGCGTCGCCGCTGCCGGCTGCTGGATCGTGCCGGTGACATCGACCGTTTGCGGCGGCGCGGATGGCGATTTGATCTGCGGATGAGCCGGCGCGATCACGCGCGGTTCCCCGCCCAACGGATCGTCGCCAACAATCGCCCAAACGACAAACATGCCGAGGAAGAGGGCGAGCGCGCCGGCGATGAATTGCGCCACCCGGGTTTTAATGCGACGCGGGCGCCGCTTCGGTCCTTGCCCCAATGGCGCGGCGAGATCGTCCAAGGTCATGCGTGGTCTTGTGGGCGCTGTCTTGGTGGGTGAACCGCTCTCGAACCCATCGGGCTAGCTGCCGCGCGCCGCGTCCTCACGAATCATGTTGCTAAGCATATCATAAGCCTATGTTTTCAGGCATATGATAAGGAACCCAGACCAATCGAACCAATATCCAGAAGCAGAGTTCAAGGCGGCTAGGCCAAACGGCCCAATAAAAAGGGGCGGCACGAGGCCGCCCCTTTCCGATGAGTGAAGATTTCGGTCGGTTCGTTAGTTCGGGACCGCGGTCTTCGGGTTGGGCGGGAAGGCGGCATTGCTTGCCGTTCCGCGCAGCAGGTCGAGGCCCATCTCGAGCGCCTTATCGTCGGACTCGTTCGGCGGCACGTAGGACTGCGAGCCGGATTGCTCGGTGCCATCGGCCTTGAGGTGGCCGCGCAGCGACGCTTCGCCCTTGGAGTCGGTCTGGGACTTCAGGTTGTCAGGAACATCCTGCAGGACTTCGATGTCCGGCGTGATGCCCTTGGCCTGAATCGAGCGTCCGGACGGCGTGTAATAACGCGCCGTGGTCAGCCGGAGCGCCCCATTGCCGGCGCCGAGCGGAATGATCGTCTGCACCGATCCCTTGCCGAACGATCGCGTGCCGATGAGCGTCGCGCGCTTGTGGTCCTGTAAGGCGCCGGCGACGATTTCCGAAGCCGAGGCCGAGCCGCCATTGATAAGGACGATCAGCGGCTTGTTCTTGATCATGTCACCGGGCCGCGCGTTGAAGCGCTGCGTCTCCTCGGGATTGCGGCCGCGGGTCGATACGATCTCGCCTTTTTCCAGGAACGTATCGGAGACCGAGATGGCCTGGTCGAGCAGGCCGCCCGGATTATTACGCAGATCGAGGATGTAGCCCCGGATCTTGTCGGCGCCGAGCTGGCTGTTGAGATCGGTGATCGCCTGCTTCAATCCGTCGGTCGTCTGTTCGTTGAATTGCGTCACGCGTATGTAACCGACGTCGGTGCCCTCGGGATGCGAACGCACCGATTTCACCCGGATGATGTCGCGGACGATCGTTACGTCGATCGGCTTGTCGGAGCCCTTGCGGACGATCGTGAGCTTGATCTTGGTGTTCACCGGGCCGCGCATCTTGTCGACGGCCTGGTTGAGGGTGAGACCCTGCACCGCCTCGTCATCGAGACGCGTGATGATGTCGTTGGCCATGACGCCGGCTTTGGCCGCCGGAGTATCGTCGATCGGCGCCACGACCTTGATCAGGCCGTCTTCCATGGTGACCTCGATGCCGAGTCCGCCGAACTCGCCGCGCGTCTGCACCTGCATGTCGCGGAAGCTCTTCGGATCCATGTAACTCGAATGCGGATCGAGCCCGGCCAGCATGCCGTTGATCGCCGATTCGACGAGCTTGCTGTCGTCCGGCTTTTCCACGTATTCGGCG
>JBAPZR010000786.1:0-1662 GCA_049285335.1 Xanthobacteraceae bacterium
CAGCCGGCACCGCTCGCCGCGCGCTAAAATTTCTTTCCTATGCCAGCGTCTTTCAAAATGCTATTCGCCGTGTGCCGGGAAAGGATCTTGTTGTCGACAGTTATGCCGCGATTGGCGATTGGGCTGAACCATATTTCATCGTATCGGCCCGAACGAGCTGCATTTTTTGTGAGTCTCAGCAAGAAAAAGGCCACCAGTCGTCCGACGGTGGCCTAGTTGGGTGTCACCCGCATTCTTCCCGGAACGCAGGTAGGTGATAAAGAGCAAACGACGGAATGCCAGACTTTGATTTAGATCAATAGCCAATCCGGGCGGCCGGTGTTACTTTAACTTGCACACTGCGATATGCTTTAGCGTTGTCGGAGTGTTCAGTGAGCCTGTTTTTTTCACGGTCCGAGATTCGTATGGGAGACTTAGGGACGATTCTCAGGGCACAAATTTGCCAAGCGCAGCGGATGCACTGTTCTGTGCAGAGCTGACAATCAGCGAACTGCGTTACGAGCCCGGCTACGAGAATCCGCAACTGATGATGATTGTGCGGGATCAGACTGGGCACTCAGTTTGGTCATTGCCATTTCTCCCCGCCTGCGCGTAATTTTCGAGGACGAGGCGCGGCGGAAGTCATGTCGTATAGACCTCGCAACCTTATCTACTGGGGCGCCGCTGTCGTGTATTTTGTAAGCATCGCCGCCGCTTATTTCTTTGCTCACCGCGACACGTCGTGCCCACAAATAGACGCCACAAAGCTCACGGCCGAGGAGTTAAAGACATTCCTGGCCGATGCCGACAAGGCAGGCATATGCATTGATGTTAAAAAATAAGGCGTGCCTTATTTATCAGACGACGTGACCTTCTGGTCGTCGGATCATGAAGTACTTCAGATAAAATCCATTATCCTTTGGGGACAACAGGCAGCTGCATGAACGCAAGGCACCGCTTCGTAATCCAGACCATCGGGTTCTGATTTTGGCACCCGCACGAGCTTGTATAAGGCTCCGCAGTTCGGGCAGCGAAAATCGCGCGGTGGGCCTCCAGGCATGCCTCAATCTAGCACCGCCTTCAATGACAGTTTCGTGACCTCGCAGACACACTGAGCAACGAATGACGCTTGATGAGCCGGCCGCCAGGGTTTCGTCTGGGCGTTACTGTTCAATTTTCAATTGCTGGCGCGCAGAAACGCTTGGCCGCCTTGGCTACGAAAATCGCCCGCGGCCGTCTTCGACTGTTCAATCAATAGACATTCTGTGAACAGGTTTCTGTTGTCGGCTTACTTAAAGGCGGTCTTCGACGGACCGCTAGGAGCCGATTTGCTCTAATAGTGTGTATGAAATAGCGTGGTGACGCGGCGCTGAGCCACAGAGGGGCACGGCTTATGATCACGCGCTTCGCGAATGTCGTCTGATGCGCCGATGATAAATAACAGGCTTCGCGAATTTATTGCAGGCGTAATCGCCGTCGGGAAAAAAGATACCAACAGCAACGAAAGGGGGGATGGATGCGTAGACCTGGAGATGCGGCTCGGATGGCCATGATGCGCGACTGCCGAGCGCCCTTTACGGATCACCGTGAGGGTCGGCTCCAAAGGCAAGTCCGACGGGCGTTCTTGTTGTTCGGTAGGCCGCTGACTACTACTGAATTAGTGAAACATTGCTATTGGTGGGT
>JBAPZR010000787.1:0-3196 GCA_049285335.1 Xanthobacteraceae bacterium
GATGTTGATAGAGCTCCAAACCACTTAAACCCGGCAGATGCATATCGGTGATCAGACAGGTGGTATCATTAACGTGATCTGAACCAAGAAAATCTTCGGCGGACGCATAGGTCGCAAACGCATAACCCAGCGATCGAATTACCCCTGCTGTAGCCTCCCGGGCGCATATATCGTCATCGATAATCGAAATCATGACTGAGCCTTGACAGTTTTAAGGGTGCGTACCGCCATTATCCCATCAGATGCAACGACGGCTTGGTTGCAGGGCGGAGCGTGCTCCTGCTCTGTTATTGGCGAGCTCCCTGTTGTTTATTCCTCAGTCGCTCGGCCCTGCAAATGTGGTCTAGTCGGGAGAATCATAATTCGGCGTGAATCAAAACGAGGGCATCTAATCACAGTTAATCGTCGATTAGTTGAGCCTCAGTACCGGGTCATAACCCTCAAGTGCAAATGTAAAATCAACATCAAATAAATTGTCACTGAATGTTCAACCGCGTAGAACGTCTAATCGCATATTGGATATATTAATCATAGGGCTCCCCGTTTGGGGAGAAGATGTTCGACTGACATCCTTTGCAAGCAAGAGCGCACATTGAAGTAAGATCTATAGGCATCCAACACCGCTTGAGTCGAACCAAGAGATCTAATTATCGTAGCGCCCATCCTCTCATCCACATGATAGGGAAATCTGCGACTGCCTATAAAGATCACCCAGGGCTTCCTGCGAGGGCCCTTGCGGGCGACGTGAACATGGTACTGCCGACCCAGTTTTTTGGCGATTAGGCGAGCCATCACGAGGCGTTTCTGCCAGAACGCACGGTGATCGATCTTCCGAAGTTGTTGAATCGAAGTAATGCCCGCACGGCATAATGCGACGGGCCCCCTCATCCGCCAATCCAAATGTAGACAATTTACTTCCCCGGTCATCTTGCTTGGCCGATCTCGATAGATTGCCAGCACGTTTGCTGCACCTCGTGGACCGGTGTACCGAGTTTCGCCGCGCTCCCCCACCCATCGTATACCTTGGTCACGGTGGTAATTTTTTACGTGATAACGACAGAGAAAATCGTAAGCCTCGTTACGCTCGTCCTCTCGAACAAATGTCCAATCTAGGCTTAGTTCAACATAATTAAGGTGCAGGCCATCCAGCATCTCAAGAAATTGGAGGGCAGCATCCGTCGGCTGATTCAACTGCAGCCTTTGCTTCAACTGAGGATTAAACCACGCAGTGTTATTTTTCACATGAAGGCTGCCACCGCCACTTTCGCATTCAACTTTCAGCCATTTAAGCTGTTCGATTGAAAGCCGGCGTGCGAGCCAAACCTGTGTTTTATCAACGAAGACGTAAATCCCGACCGGGCGAAACGGCGGTTTCTCCTGTGACGCGCAGTTGCCGCTCGCCCGCGCGCGCCGATCTACTCCAGCTCGCCGCTTCAGGTCCCTAGCCTTATTGCGGTGTTCATGGCGACGCAGGCTTCGTTCGGCACACTTGATGAACCGCGTCGCGGGATCAGCCTTGGAGAATCTCTTTTCGTCCTTGAGTGCGAGCTTAGGTTTGAAGTCGAACGCCCGCTTGTACCAATTCAGTCTCGTCATCTGCGCCTCACCCTTTTCACGCGGATTAATTCAGCCCAGTTCTTTAAGTTCGATCGTGGCGCCCTCGACGTAATCCTTGATAACGGTATCGCTGCGTCGGTGCCGTAAATCGAAATAGGACAGCAGATGTGCCGTCGCCTGACTTTGGAGGAGTGCCTGCCGCATGCTTCGCTGTTTTGATGTGACAAAGAACAAGGTCGTGTTGTTGGCCGCAGCCAGCCCCTTAAAATAGGCGGCGTTCGTGCGCCACCGCGCCTCGGCCCGATTACTCACCTCAGCAAGCTCAACGCCAATTTCCTCATCGAGGTATCTTTCGGCCTGCTGCCGCTTGAACGAACTTAGACGATCGATGTAGTTGGGTTCTAAATTCGAGCGCTTGGTGACCACAACGGGCATCGGTGGGTGGGAATAATCGGGTCGACCATCGACATAGAGGGGCACCAGGATTCGACCCACTTTGGCCTGTTGCAACCAACTGCTGGAATCAGTTGACGTGAACGGAAAGCGCCGCAGCACCGCCGATTTGGTATTTCCGAGGCAGTGTATTTTGACACGTGGCCGTTCGATTAGGGCGAAGCAATCATCGAACCACGGGATATCGTTATGTGCGTGACCGCCGTGGGCAGCCAAAGCAATGTACGGTTCCCGATCCGATAAATAACGCGCCAACCATTTAAAGTCGTCGTCCTGATGAAAAACTGGAATTGGCGTCAAACCAGCATCTTTCATGCGCTGGTGATCGCGATAAGTTTGCTGGGCCGCGCGCTCTACCTGAGCGGAATCGAGCGTCCGACGACCGCCCGTACCTGGTATGGTGTCAAATGAGATATAGCGGTCGAAATATTGCTCGTTGCGCTTTATGAAGGCGATGTAGTCGGAAAGGTTGAGGCTGACGCCTTGCCGGAAGGCCGAGTAAGCGCCCGAGTCGAGGAGGAGTTTGATCACACGTTTGATCACACGGCCCCCTTCAGTAAGCGATCGATCTCGGCCTGTGCTTTCGATCCTTTCTCGTCGCGTTGCCGAACGTAAGCGGTCACCTCCTTCAGGTTCTCGATCTCTGCCTTTTTGATAGGGTACCGTTGCAGAAAATCCGCTAACCAAGCCTCGACTTCGGCCTTCTCGGCTGCTAGTCGCCGCCATTCCTCTAGCATCGTTACGAATTTGGAGGGCTTTCCATCTTTACCCCTCGCGGCGACGAATTTTGTGACAAAGGCGACCGTCAACTTCACGTTCTTCTGTTTGGCATCCTTGCGGGCGAGGTCGAGAGTTTTCGGATCACCCGCTGCCCGATAGATTGCCCATGGTTCTCCTGGTAAACGTGTACCAGGATCCTTGAAGGCCTCCGCTACCCTTCGGAGCTGCCGCAAATATTCAAAGCTGAAGTCACTTGCCCGCTCGCCAAAATTGTCCTTCAGGGTTTTGGCGATCTTTCGCAGCGTATTGCTGCTGCCGTTATGCTTGCCGCTGGGACCGGCCTCGCCACAGACTGCGACCAGCAGAAAGCCAACCTTCCAATGACCATTCTGGGTGTCATCATTAGCGTCTAGACAATCGCTGACGGCTTTGAGGATCTTTTTTTCGATATCGTTCGTCGATCCAT
>JBAPZR010000788.1:0-3686 GCA_049285335.1 Xanthobacteraceae bacterium
GCATCGAACGGATCGCTCGGGAAGCGGTGCCCAATGATTTTTCCGGTCTGGCTGCGGCAGCGTGCGCCGACAGAACAAAAAAGGTGGCGTTCGCCTTCTGGAATGGAATTCCACAGGCGCGCCAGCCTTTCAAGCGCATCCGGGACTAATGCGTCATCTGAATCTACAATGCCAAAGAACTGACCCTTCGCTTCCACGAGCGCGCGATTGTGCGCAATATGCTTGCCAGCGTGCTTCTGCTTGAGATAACGCACCGGGAAATCGGCGGTTTTCTCCCAAAGCGCGATCAATTCCGACGTGTTGTCAGTCGAACCGTCATCGATGACCAGCCACTCGAAATCGCGCAACGTCTGGGCACACAAACTGTCGAACACGCGACGGATGGTGTGTGCGCGATTGTATGTGGGCGTAAATATCGTGAATAGCGGCGGATTTGCCGTCGGCAAAATTGGCATCGCGGAGGAAAGCTAAAGCGTGGCCGGCGATCGATAATCGGTGAGTGATTGCGTGTCCGCTAACGCATACAACCGAGACCGGCGCCTCATAAGTTCGTTCCAGGTTCCGTTTTCTACCACCTGTCCGGCCTCAATCACGTAAATGGCGTCAGCGGTCCGCACAGCTGCGAGCCGATGCGCTACGATCAAAATTCCCATCTGCTTACGAAGCTCTTCAAGCGTGCACAGCAGTTCTGCTTCGGACTCGGCATCGAGAGCGCTCATCGCCTCGTCCATTAGCAGCAGGATCGGATTCATCAACAGGGCGCGCGCGATGCCAAGGCGTTGCCGTTGCCCACCAGAGAGCTTAACGCCTTGGTCGCCGATAATCGTATCATAGCCTCGCGGCAGCTGGCTGATGAAATCGTGTGCACTCGCGCGTTTCGCAGCGAGCTCGATTTCAGCCACCGTGGCTGAGGGCTTCCCTATCGTCAAATTATCGCGAATGGAAGTATGAAACAAAATGGTTTCCTGTGGTACATAGCCTATCAGCCGCCGCCAGGTCCCAAATGGAACCGACGCGAGGTCATAGGTGCCCAGCGCTATTGTCCCCGCCGTCGGCATTGCTAAGCCCAACAGGGCGTGCACGAGAGTTGACTTTCCTGCACCGGAGCTTCCAACAATGCCGACCATGCCCGGCACCGGGATGGTCAAATGCACTTGCTTGAGAACTTCGTGTTCATCGAGTTTTATTTCGACGCCGCGCAACGCAAGAGATGTGGGAAGCGATACTGATATTGCCTCGGCTCCGTAGTTCACCCTTTCGGCGTGAGCCTGAGCCGTTGCTTGCAGTTGCTCAATCACATCCATGGAGTGGAGAACGCCATTAAGCATGTGCAGATAGCTTTGCACTGTCGTGATACGCGGAAACAGGCGCATGAACAGCGCAAATACGACGATGACGTTCCCCGGGGCGATGCCAAAACTTTTCTGGCCTAAGACAAAAATCAGTGCGAGCGCACTAAAGGATAGAAACTCTAACATCCCACGCGCCAGCGCTGGAAGGAAATCTGTCTTGGCGTTTGCCCGTTCGAGTTTATCAAAAATCCGGTCTACAGCGACCGTTGTAGCGTCTTCGCAGCATGTCGCCTTGACAATTTTTATCCCGGAGATTCGCTCGGCTAGCACTGAATGTAATTCGGCATTGAGAGGAGCAATCAGTCGTCCAGTTGCATAGCTGTGCCGATACAGCGGCAACACGGCGAAGATCATCAACAAGGCACACGCCATCAATCCGAGAGTAATCGGCCATGCAACTATTAGCGCCAATATCAGGCTGACGCAGGCGGAAATTGACGCCGCGGCCAAATAAAGACCGATGTAAAACGTCTGCGCTAGCCGAGTGCATTCACCGACGATCGCACTGGTCAATTCGCCGGCTTTTCGACCGATCACGAATTCCCACCGTGCATACAGAATCGAGCGGAACAGATGGGATTGCCGGGATCTCTGATAACCCCGCGATGCACTCGTCATGCACCATTGGAGGGTGATGAAAAGAGCAGCCTGAACTAACGCGACCAGGATCAAGACCACAAGAATATATACGGTGCTGGCCGAGGTCCCTATGGCGGCAGTAAGACCGTTCAAGAAGGCGCCTGTCGCGCCCTGGCCTGTGGCAGAAATCCCAACGCGCGACAAGAGCGGCAGCAGCAGAGTAACCGAAAGTCCCTCGCTCACGCTGACCAGCACCATGAGCAGCACAAGCGCCCACACGCGCCACCGCAGATAACCAGTGATGCTTTTGAACAGGAGAAGGTAGAGTTTCACGGGATGCTCGAGTTTTGCAAAATTGAGAGCCTAAACTCAGGTTCGTGGTACTCTGTTAAAAGCCCGTCGGATTCGAAAGCTGAGAAAGCCGAACATTGTAAATGAAATTTTTTCCCGTATGCGGCGCAGCTCGAATTTCACAGTCTGCCGTGCGCGAGTCGAATTGCCTAGACTTAATCCCTGTTGCTCAAGCAATCGTGGCGCCTCACGATGCCATTTCTCCCTAGCTACAATACCTACATATCTCACAACTGGACGCCACACGGCGTAGTGACGCTCCGCGCTGACGATATGTTCGAACTCCCAAACCGTCCCCGGCTGACGCACTAACGCTCGAAGATAGTCCCGCTTCCAAATGGCAGGTTCAAGAGAGGAATAATATGGCTCCCACGATGCGAGCGGTCTTAGAGACCGCTTATTCATTGTCCGTCTCAAATATTCAAAAATTCCGGCCAGTAAATTTCTGTGGACTGGAACCAATCTGACATAAGCCAAATCACGGCGGCAGATCTGTTCCGCGACGGCGTTTAATCCCATTCCATTGATAGGAGATATAAACAGATAGTCCTCAATAATGAGCATTACGTATTGAATTTCATCGGGTAGATTGTCGAGATAATCTCCTACTCTGCCGCGCCAGTCGACATCGGATTTGGCGGACAATGACTTGAAGCCGAGAATGTCGGGATGCCTGGTCGTAAATCCGACGTAGCGTCTCCAATTAACATCACGCCAAATCGAGTCCGCGTTTTGGAAAGTAATCTCAAAAATATCTTTGGCACGATCGGACGCTGCTACCAAAATGCAGAATTGATCCGAAAACCCGTGTGCTTGGTCGGCATCTAGGGTCGGCTTGGAAAGGTTTGACAATTGCGGGTTGGACTGTTGCTGCGGCACGCGACTCTTCTCCGTCCGACCATTTTTGGCGGCCACAGATATAGCGGCTGCACTAAATCGTCCATTCGGCCGTCGTCAAGATAATGACGATGTTTACTTTCGTTTAAGGCGAGACAATCGATGAAATAGGGATAAGTTTCACATCAAAGAAGACTAGCGAGCCACAACTATGTTTACAAAAACAACCGAGGTTGACGACCGTGGCCAGGCTTCCAAAATTTGGTTGATTTATCCACGCTACCGCCGTCCGGGTGAGACAATGCCACCCGAAGACCCAAACGCAACGATACCGGCCGCGGGGGCAGCGTGTTACGCGGCAGCGATCAAATCCGAGTCGAGCACCACGCGAACTTTTCGGCCCAGCAGATCAAGCAGGATGGCAATCCGCTCGCGTTCGGCCATGCCCTCGAACAGACCGAGACAGGATGCGAACGCTCCGTCGAGCACGCGGATCTTTTCCCCGGCACGAAACGGCGGCCGTTGTTCGAGCGTGATGAAGCCGTTGGCATCCTCGCGGCTTTGCAG
>JBAPZR010000789.1:0-2342 GCA_049285335.1 Xanthobacteraceae bacterium
GAAATAGATATGGACATTTCCTTTCGGATTCTCGTATTTGATGTCACCCGGAAGAAATGTCTCATCCAGCAGCGGGGCGGTTCCTTTCGGACTCTCATTTGCCATCGCCGATCTGATCTTGATGTTACTTGAAAGAGAAGCCCATCCAGCAGCTGCGTCGGGTATATTGGTCCAGCTTTCTGCCTGTCGGCCTGCGAGCCAATCGATAAGAACAAGCGCAAGCACCACCACAATGAGAATTTTAAGAAACGAGTACATGACAGAGTCGGCGTTTTTCAACACAATTCAAAGCAAACAATCGCTTCTCTGACCTTGACTTGGATCAATCGGCGCACGCGGCGACGGTTATATGAATGTAGTCGATTTCGATATCGATGCGTAATAGGCCGACCCGCATGCTTCGCTAGAGGATAAAGCTGCACGCCGGTCACCCGTTCCCCAAGCGACACCGGTTTGCAGGCCCCGGACGCCGATCAGCCAATGGAGGCGCTTCTTGATTTCCAGCCGCCCAAAGCCTGCGCCGAAGATTGGCCTGCCTTTGCCGACACTCTGAGGGTTGTACGTGGAAGCGCCACAGGCTGGCCAGCCCAATTCGACCTTGTATGCCGCTGGTATGCACCACATTTGGAGCGACTGTATGAGGACGCCAAAACGCGTGAGGCTGACCTCGTTCAATTGGCGCAGATCGCCTCGACCTATCCAAATCGAGAGCGGTTTCTAACCGAATTGACACTCGACCCGCCGACCGCCAGCGGTGGTGAGGCTGGGGTGCCGCTGCTTGATGAAGATTACCTTATTCTTTCGACGATTCATTCGGCCAAAGGCCAAGAGTGGAATTCCGTGTTCGTCCTAAACTGCGTTGATGGCTGCATACCATCTGACTTGGCGACGGAAAGCACTCCCGAAATTGAGGAGGAGCGTCGTCTGCTCTATGTCGCGATGACCCGAGCGAAAAGACCATCTTCATTTGATTGTCCCGCAACGCTTCTATGCCCATCAGCAGCGCAACAACGGTGACCGGCACATGTATGCTCTACGCACCCGTTTCATTCCGGACACAATCACTGACCGTTTCGAGCCATATGCGTGGCCAGCGCCAGCCCGCGAGAGTGGTTCTTTGATAGCCACCCCTCTAAAGACCGTCCCTATTGGTGCACGTCTGAAGCAAATGTGGCGTTGATAACTTTGGCATTTGGCGAACATGCTGTTGACGCCGGTGAATGTCCGCTTTTTTAAAGCAGACATTCGTTGGCAGCGCTGCCTAAGGTTGCCAGGCCCGTTTGGCGCAGAGGAAGCGTCGGAGCTACCGTTCTGAAATCCGTTCGACCTAAGTCTGGACGGCCTTTCGCGGCCCATACAGAAAACCCGTCCAAAACGGGACGCCAAAAAACCCGCATAAACATTGCATCGGTGCGGGCCGGTTTTGCTCGCACAGATAACAATTGTTTTCTGTGCGTGATGATGGCATGATGCTGCCGGTGATGGGAGGGCTGGGCCATGACAAAGCGGGCGGCGATCTACGTTCGCGTTTCCACCGACAAGCAGACGGTCGAGAGTCAGGTGCATGTGTTGCGCCAGATCGCCGAGCGCCGGGGCTGGCAGGTGGTCGAGCAGTACAGCGATGCCGGTATATCGGGCAGCAAAGGCCGCGATGGGCGTCCTGGCCTCGACCAGATGCTCAAGGATGCGCAGCGCCGATCCTTCGACGTTGTCATGGTCTGGGCGATCGACCGGATTGGGCGGTCGTTAATCGACCTCCTCGGCACCATCCAGACGCTGGAGGCCTGCGGGGTTGACCTGTACCTCGACCAGCAGTCGATCGACACTACCACGCCCGCAGGCAAGCTTATGTTTCAGGTCACGGGCGCATTCGCCGAGTTTGAGCGCAGCATGATCCGCCAGCGTGTCAATGCCGGGCTGAAACGGGCCGTAGAAGCCGGGATAACTCTTGGCAGGCCTCGGATAAGCGAAGCGCTAGAAAAGCGCATCGCGGCTCATTTGCGGGCCGGTAAAGGCATCAACAAGACTGCCCGCGAATTTGGCGTCGGCACCGGCACCGTGCAGCGCATTAAGCAGGAAATGACCGGCCCTTTCGCCGACGCGGCCGCATGAGGCCGAGAGCGCACAAATGAAGTTAAACCGCTAGCTTTCGTGCTTGACGGAGGTTTCGCCAATTTGCAAGCTTCAGTGGGTGGCTGGTCCATGATAAAATCTGAACTCTTAGAGCGCATTTCCTCGCAGAACCCGCACCTTTTTGCCCGGGACGTGGAGAAGATCGTCACCGCGATATTGGACGAAATCGTCGATGCTTTGAGTCGCGGTGATCGAGTTGAGCTGCGGGG
>JBAPZR010000790.1:0-4499 GCA_049285335.1 Xanthobacteraceae bacterium
GTTCGGTATCGTCCAAAGCGACGAGGCCGTCCGTTTTTACCGCTGATCGCGCCACAAAGCTCTCCTCTGCTATTGAGATGCTCGATCCCGGAGTAGGTTCCCGACAATTCACTTCGATAAAGGGATACTGCAACTTAATGATGTCCTTCAGCTAGAACGCAATCAATGGGAGTGAGATCTTCTCTGAAATTTCCAGAGTATATTTCGATTTCCTGATGTCCGTAGAAACTAGCCGGTATTGCCTTCAATTGCCGACGGCGATAGCGCATCGCTCGATCGATTGTGGAGGTGCCGTATGGGGCTACTTGAGGGCGACACTGCGCTCATCACCGGCGCGGCGTCGGGCATTGGGCGCGGCATTGCTAAAGCATTGGCAGGCGAGGGGGCTCGCCTCGTTCTTAGCGATGTTGTCGAACAGCCGGGACAAGCGCTGGCGCGTGAACTGAATGCGAAGTTTGTGGCGGCGGACCTTACCAATCCGGCGGCGCCGTACAGACTGTTCGAAGCAGCCGAAAAAGCGATTGGGGCTATTTCAATCCTCATCCACAGCGCGTCGCCAAAGCGCCACGAAAGCCAGACGGTATTGGCCGTGTCCGAGGCCGAGTGGGATTCGATGATAACGGTCGGGCTGCGCGCCGGATTTGTGCTCGGTCAGGCTGCTGGGGCTCGGATGAAGGCGCGCCGGATCAAGGGCCGCATGCTTTTCATCACGTCCCCGCATGCTCGGACACCGCGCAATCTTCCTCACTACAGTGCGACCAAAGCCGGCCAAACCATGCTGGTAAAGGAGCTGGCGCGCGCTCTCGGCGCCGACGGCATTCGCGTCAATGCCATCGCTCCGGGCGCCGTTCCTGGCGGCGGATTCGACGCCGATACCACGACACTTTCGAAAATGATTCCCCTTGGCCGGACCGGAACGCCTGAAGATATCGCCGATATGGCGGTGGCTCTTCTGTGCGATCGGTTTTCCCGCTATGTGACTGGAACGACGGTCGTCGTCGACGGCGGCCTTTCGCTCTATAACTGGATTCCCGCTCGAAGCTAGTCCTTGGTTCGAAATTTGGATACAGTTTGCGTTGCGTGATGTCTTGCCAGGTGAAATGAGGTGGGTGAGAGGACACGTGCAGTGACCAATACAAGCCCAGCCGATCGTGGCCGAAAATTGTTGGAAAAATGCGGGTTGTTCAGCTCGCTTGATGAGAAAGCCCGTCGCGACATCGCGGCCTGTGCCATGCCGCGCAATTTCGCCGCCAGCGAGTCGATATGCCGGCTTGGTGATCGCGGCGACAGTATGATGGCCGTGGTAGTCGGCACGGTTCGTATCTCGCGGCCCACCAGCAGGGGCAAGGAAATCATTCTCGCTGATCTGGGCTCGGGTGAGCTATTCGGTGAAATTGCGCTTCTGGACGGCAAGCCGCGTTCCGCCAACGTCGTGGCGCTAACCAACTGCGAGTTGATGATTTTGGAGCGGCGCAACCTAATACCTTTTCTCGAGCGCAACCCGGCAGCCTGCATGAAGTTGATGGAAATTCTTTGCGCTCGGATTCGGCGTTCGGATGAACGCATGTCGGACATCGCCTTTTTCAATTTGCCGATCCGCCTCGCCAAGACATTGCTGAACTACCAGCCGGATGTCCGCGCGGGGGCTAAGCTGTCGTTGTCCCAGAGCGAACTGGCGGAAATGGCGGGCGGCACGCGGGAGAAGGTCAACCGTTGCCTTCGCGATTGGCAGCGCCAAGGCATTATCGAATTGAAAAATCGCTGGACGATTATTCGTAAACCCGAAGCGCTGCTCGCTCTGGTCGAGTCGACTTGAGTCTCGCGGCAATCGACTTGAGTCGCGCGGGCAACGTGGTCGATGACGACCCCCTCTGGAGCCACTGAAAGGCAGGCGTCGCAAACGAATAACGCGCTACTCGTGTGACGCAGGTCACTGATCGCGCGCATTTAAGAAGTGTCTAATTATTAGGTGCGTGACCCAACAGCATGGCTTGCTTTTTCTTATCATGCATCAGCCCGGGGATTCGAACAACGACCGTCGTCCCAACTTCAGCAGCAGTGCGGCTGCAAAGCGTAAGGTGCCGACAAGTTGATAACAGTCTGCGCAGACGCCACTCAAGAAGAACTCGGGTATGGATGTACCGCTCTAGAAGAACTCGGGTATAAATTAGAAAATCTCAGGCCCGACGCACGACCAAAGGGACAGCGAACTAATACCGAGATTTTTGGCAGCCTATACACGGGAGGTTCGTATGCCAGTCAATCTGAAAGACATTCAAAGTCTAATCAAACAGCATAAGGCTGGTTGGATCGCGGGCGATACTCCCATTAGTCGTCTTTCACCCGAGCAACGCGCACGACGGCTCGGAGCGATGGAGCCCCGCCCAGCAATCCCTTTTACGGGCCACGTACACTATCACACTGGAACTGGATTGCCGGCAAACTTTGACTATCGGAACATCGGTGGCAAGAATTACGTTACCTCGGTCCGTGATCAGTGCACGGCCAATTTGTCCGCTTGCTGCGGTTCCTGTGTCGCATTTAGTTGCGTCGGTGCTATAGAAGCAACGATAAGCCGGCAACAATCGCACAATAATCCGACTATACATCTTTCTGAAGCTCAACTTTTCTTTTGCTATGGTCGCCAAGACGGTGTGAATTGCACAACGCCATGGTGGCCTGAAAAGGCATTGCCGCATTGTGTCAACTCGGGCCTAGTTGACGACAAGTGCTTTCCCTACACGCCGCACAATCAGCCCTGCAATCTTTGCGCCGATTGGCAAAGCAGACTTACGAAAATCAAAACATTTGCAAAGCTAGGATCTCAAGCTGCGATAAAGGATTGGCTTGTTAACAGAGGGGCAGTCGTAGTCACCATGGATGTCTATGAAGATTTCTATAATTATACTTCTGGCGTATACAAGCACCTCACGGGGGCTTTGGAAGTTAACAAACATTGCATGGCGTGTATTGGGTACGATGATGGCGCGGGTTGTTGGATTTGCAAAAATAGTTGGGGACCGAAATACGGCGAACGAGGCTTTTATAGAATAGGGTACGGTCAGTGCCGAATCGATTCTTGGGATGTACTCGGCGTAGAATAGTTCATGGCAGAAATCGCGGTCACCATTTCGGAACGAAGCCCATAAACTCCGCTTTTGAATGGAGGCCATTAGGCGATCTCGTCGCCGGTTTCGGGGGCGACCTGCGATACCTGCGCGTTGTGGCGATGAACAAGTATGTTTGGTCGTTACTTTTTTCCTATGTTTGCGTGGCGAGCCGATTGATTTAATTTTTCTTACGAACCCAGATGAAGTATCGCGGGAACCTCCGCCGCGCTTCGGTCATGCATTTTTTAGGGAGATCAATCGCGACGTGTAGAGGGATGCACGGGGCCCACCGGGTGCGGCGTTTGTCACACAAAATGGAAGCTTTCCATCGACCGATCGCAAACACTAGCGGCTAGCCGGGGGGATAAGAGAATGGTGGGAAACCTTCCTGGCGGCTGGCGGACGGCCTTACCCGAATGACCGGCCTTTGATTTCTGCTGAAAGGCAGCGCGTGCGCTAACCTTGGTCCAGACGGTGATCGCGATTCGCACTTCCCGTAAGTTGAAATGGTGGTAATTTATCCTCTCCACCGCATGAGTGGCGGTGAAGCGGCACTTTATCATCGCTGGGCTGGGAAGTTCGATCGCGTGGCCTATCCTGACCCGCGGACGGAAATTTCCCCATTGGTCGCAGTGACGGTAGCGGCGTGCCAACTGGAACTTCCTACTGATCGTCGGATCGATCGTGTGGAGTTTTGTGAAAAAATGCGATGACGAGATGCGACCACTGTCACAGTGAGACCCCACGTGGTGCGAAGTTTTGCAGCGATTGCGGCGCACGACTTGCCCGGACCTGTCCGCACTGTCGAGCCGAGGTCTCCAGCGGGAAGCGTTTTTGCTGGTCGTGCGGCGGACAACTCACCGACTTTGCCACGGACCGAGTTCCGCCCCCCGTTGCCTATACCCCCGAGCATCTGGCGGAGCGCATCCTAACGTCGAAGGCTGCGCTTGAGGGCGAGCGGAAAAAGATCACGGTCCTCTTCGCCGACACGAAGGCTTCAATGGAGTTGCTGGCGGATCGCGACCCCGAGGAGGCCCGGAAGCTCCTGGACCCAGTCCTCGAGCACATGATGGAGTCGGTCCATCGCTACGAGGGCACCGTCAACCACCTGGCGGGGGATGGGATCATGGCGCTGTTCGGGGCGCCACTAGCCCACGAGGACCACGCAGTGCGGGCCTGCTACGCAGCCCTCGACATGCAAGCCGCGATACAGCGCTACGCTGAGCAGGTGCGACATACGCACGGCGTCGAATTGCAGATCCGTGTGGGGCTTAGTTCGGGCGAAGTCGTGGTCCGCACCATCCGCAGCGACCTTCGCATGGACTACACGGCCGTGGGCCAGACGGCGCACTTGGCCGCGCGGATGGAACAACTCGCAACGCCTGGCAC
>JBAPZR010000791.1:0-23688 GCA_049285335.1 Xanthobacteraceae bacterium
CAATTGCGGCGCGCCGGTTTTTCCGACCGCGATATTTGGGACATTGCCGCGGTCGCCGGCTTTTTCAACATGACCAATCGCGTGGCGTCCGCGACCGACATGCGACCGAATTCCGTCTATCACGGCCAAGCGCGCTGAGGCGCGAGCAACACGCGTTTTATTTGTGCACCGAGAGATCGCGGATCGTGGAACGCTCGCCGGTGAGCGGATTGGTAGGGTCCCAGGCATAGCGCAACGTCTCGAAACGCATGCTGCGCGCATCGATCATGATGAGCCGCCCGACCAGCCCGTCGCCGAAGCCGACGATCTCTCTGATCGTTTCGAGCGCCATCATCGATCCGACCACGCCGGCAAGCGCGCCGAGCACGCCTGCCTCCGCGCAGGCCGGAACGGTGCCGGGCGGCGGTGGTTCCGGAAACAGGCACCGGTAAGTTGGATTGGGCTTGCCGTCCGCGCCGCGTTCGAAGGCGCGGATCGTCGTCAAGGTGGCGTCGAACGTGCCGAGCGCCGCGGTGATCAGCGGCTTCTTGGCAAAGAAACAGGCATCCGACACCAGATAGCGCGTGGCGAAGTTGTCGGAGCCATCAACCACGATGTCATAGCCGTCGATTAAGGCCAACGCGTTCTGCGCCGTTAGCCTCACATTGTGCGGTTTTATAGCGACGTTCGGATTGAGCCGCCGGATCACCGCCGCTGCGCTATCGACTTTCGGCGCGCCGATGTCGGGCGTCGCGTGGATGACCTGCCGCTGCAGATTCGACAGCGCCACAACGTCATTGTCGACGACGCCAAGCGTACCGACGCCGGCGGCGGCCAAATAAAGCAGCACCGGCGCGCCGAGACCGCCGGCGCCAATGACCAGGACGCGCGCGCGCCCGAGCGCGGCCTGCCCCGGACCGCCTACTTCGCGCAGGACGATGTGGCGCGCATAGCGTTCAAGCTCGTCGGTGCTGAGCATGTCGGCAATATAAGCGCCCGAGGAGCCCGCGGCGACCGGTGTCGCCCTTTGCACGCGGACACTTCACCGCGAGCTCGCACAGGCAAACCGTTATTTCGGAGGCAAAATAGCGACTGCCTCGATCTCAAACAAAGCGCCTGGGCGCGCAAGCTCCGGCACGCCGATCGTGGTGCTGGCCGGCGGCGCGGCGGTGTTGACATATTTGTCCCGGATTTCGCGGAATGGTGCGATATTCGTGCCGATGTCGACGATGTAGTTGTTGATCTTGACCACTTGCTCGAAGCCGGCCCCGACCGAAGCGAGCGCCGCCTTCAAGTTCGCGAAAGCAAGCTCGATTTGCTCACGCACGCTGCCCGCCATCTTGCCGGACTTGTCGACACCGAGCTGGCCGGCGAAATAGACGATGCGGGCCGGCCCGGTCACTTCCACGACATGGCTGTAGCCCGGCGGTTTGGCGATGGTCTCTGGATTTGAGAAACGGATATTGTCCGGCATGTTGGTTTTTCCTGTCAGTTCACGATGAAAATTTGAACAGTCACCCCGAAGCGGCTCAAGCTTCGGGATCTCGGCAAGATAGCTATCTGTTCTCGAACTTGGCCGGCCGCTTTTCGATGAAGGCCGCCACGCCCTCCTTCTGGTCGCGCGTCGAAAACAAAGAGTGAAACACGCGCCGTTCGAACCGAACGCCTTCGGCAAGCGAGGTTTCGAATGCGCGATCGACCGCCTCCTTGGCGGCAAGCAGCGCGGGCAGCGACATCGATGCGATCGTCGCGGCAACCTTGATCGCTTCCTCGATCAGGCTTTGCAGCGGCACGATCCGCGCCACAAGGCCGGAACGCTCGGCCTCCTCAACGTCCATCATGCGGCCGGTCAGGATGAGATCCATGGCCTTGGCCTTGCCAACAGCATGCGTGAGCCGCTGCGTGCCGCCGATGCCGGGAATGATGCCGAGCTTAATTTCCGGTTGGCCGAACTTGGCGTTATCCGCAGCAACAATGAGATCGCATTGCAAGGCAAGCTCGCAGCCGCCGCCGAGCGCGAAACCGGCAACCGCGGCGATCACCGGCTTGCGAGCGGCCGCAACGCGATGCCAGGCGGCCGCGAAGTCGCCGAGAAAGACCTCGGTAAATTCCTTGTTCGCCATCTCCTTGATATCGGCGCCGGCCGCAAAGGCCTTGTCCGAACCAGTGATGATCATGCAGCCGATCCCGTCGTCGGCCTCGAAGGCGTCGATGGCCTGCGCAAGTTCGCGCATGACGGCGCCATTGAGCGCATTGAGCGCTTGCGGGCGATTGAACCGGATGAGACCGACGCGCCCGCGCTTTTCGACAATGATATTTTCGCTCATGAATGCCTCGCAAAGCTACTTTTGGCATACCGGACAATAAAAGGTCGAGCGGCCGTTCTGCACGATGCGCCGGACGGTGCCGTGGCAACCCACGGTTCGGCACGGCTCGCCTTCCCGATCGTAGACACGAAAATGATGCTGGAACATTCCGAGGTCGCCGTCGGTCAGCCGATGATCGCGCAGCGATGAGCCGCCGTCCTTGATCGCCTCGTTCAAGACCGCCTTGATGCCGTCAACGAGCTGTTCGGCGCGCGCGTTGGGCGCGCCGGTGGGTTCGGCGATCGTGCGGGCGAGCCGTTTCGGCGACAGATGCGCGCGGTGCAGCGCTTCGCAGACATAAATGTTGCCAAGCCCGGCAACGATGCGCTGATCGAGCAGCGCCGCTTTGAGGCTTGTCTTCTTGCCTTTGCACGCTTGCGCCAGCATGGCGGCGTCGAACGCGTTGCCGAGCGGCTCCGGACCGAGCGCCCGCAGGAGCGGCTCGTGCTCGAGCTTCGCCCGCGGAATGAGTTTCATCGAGCCGAACCGGCGCGGATCGTTGAACGTCACGATCGCGCCGGACGCCATATGGAATATGACGTGATCGTGCGCGAGGTACTTTTTGCGCTCGTGGTAATAGCGGCCAACTCGTCTGTTCTTGTCGTCAAGGACGTGAAACGATCCGGACATGCCGAGATGCATGAGAAGGAGGTCGCCCGAGGAAAGATCGACGATAAGATATTTGGCGCGCCGCCCGATGCCGGTGACGGACTTGCCCTTAAGGCGTTGCGCAAAGTCTTTCGACAACGGCCAGCGCAGATCGCCGCGTCGAACCTCGACCCGGGCAATCCGTTCGCCCTCCATCGCGGTTGCGAGGCCGCGGCGTACGGTTTCGACTTCGGGAAGCTCAGGCATCTTTGATCCAACATCGTTTGCGGCACGGTTAATTTTTTAAACTCATAGCCTCCCCGCAGCGGCCGCGCTATGGTCGTGCATCAAAGGACCAGCGATGGCAGACACCGGTCATTTTGGCGCGAAACAAGTGCCGCTTGGCGAAAAGCAGGCGCTGGTCGATGACGTCTTCCGCGGCGTGGCGCGACGCTACGACCTGATGAACGATTTGATGTCGTTCGGGCTGCACCGGACCTGGAAGAATGCGCTGGTCACGGCGCTCGATGCGCCCAAGCATGCGCCATTTGCGGTCCTCGACGTCGCCGGCGGCACCGGCGACATCGCTTTTCGGATCGTCGCAAACGGCGCCCCGCACATCCGCGCCACGGTCTGCGATATCAATACGGACATGCTCGAGGTCGGCCGCGCGCGCGCAGCGAGGCTCGGCGGCGATCAGCCTAAGGTCGATTTCACGAGAGCCAATGCCGAGGCGCTGCCGTTTGCGGACCGCAGCTTCGACGCCGTGACCGTCGCATTCGGCATCCGCAATGTGCCGCGCATCGAGCGAGCGCTTGCGGAAGCATATCGCGTGCTCAAGATCGGCGGACGATTTCTTTGCCTCGAATTCTCCACCGTCGACGTTCCCGCGCTCGATACGCTTTATGACTTCTATTCGTTCAATGTCATTCCCGCGCTCGGCCGCGCGGTCGTCGGCGACGCGGAATCTTATCGTTACCTTGTCGAATCGATTCGCCGCTTTCCGAAGCCGCAGGTATTCGCGGCGATGTTGCGTTCGGCGGGTTTCGGGCGCGTATCCTTCCGCGCCATGAGCGGCGGTATCGTCGTGCTGCATTCCGGCTGGCGTTTGTGATTTCCGCTCCCACGCATCTTCTCCGCCTCGGCCGCGCCGGATTCATCTTCGCTCGCGAAGGCGTTTTCGGAAGCATCGATCCGATGATGGCGCCGCCGGGCGCACGCCCGCTGCTGCGGTTCGCGCGGCTCTTCGAGCGGCGCTCCACCGGCCCAGCCGAGACGCGGTTGTCCGCAGCGCTGACCCGGCTCGGGCCGAGCTACGTCAAGCTTGGGCAATTTCTGGCGACCCGGCCGGATGTCGTGGGCGCGGCTTTGGCGCGCGACCTCGAAAGCCTGCAGGATCAGATGCCGCCCTTTGGACAGGCGGAAGCCGAAGCGGCGGTCGCAACTTCATTCGGCAAACCTGTCGCGTCGGTGTTTGCAAGTTTCGGTCCGCCGGTTGCAGCCGCATCGATCGCGCAAGTGCATCGGGCTACGGTAGCGAGCGGCGCCGGTCCGCGCGCCGTCGCGGTGAAGGTTCTGCGGCCCGGCGTGGAGCGCCGGTTTCACGCCGATCTCGCCGCTTTCACCTTCGCGGCGCACCATGCGGAAAATGTTTCCGCCGAAGCGCGACGGCTTCGTCTCATCGAAGTCGTCGATACTTTACGGCGCAGCGTGATGGTCGAGATGGACTTCCGCCTGGAAGCGGCGGCGCTGTCGGAAATGGCCGAGAACACCAAGGACGATCCGGATTTTCGCGTCCCCACGGTCGATTGGGACCGCACCACCAAGGAAGTGCTAACGCTCGAATGGATCGAAGCGACGCGCCTGTCCGATCGCGCGGGGCTGCAAGCCAAGGGCTTCGATCTGCCGGCGCTCGCCAAGGCCCTCATCCAGACCTTCCTGCGTCACGCACTCCGGGATGGTTTCTTTCATGCCGACATGCATCCGGGAAATCTTTTCGTCGACGACGATCGCCGGCTGATCGCCGTGGATTTTGGCATCATGGGTCGGCTCGGCACCAAAGAGCGGCTGTTCCTCGCCGAAATACTGCACGGGTTTATTACGCGCGATTATTACCGGACCGCCGAAGTGCACTTCGAAGCGGGCTATGTGCCGCCGCGACATTCGATCGAGGATTTCGCCCAGGCGATCCGCGCCATCGGCGAGCCGATCCACAACCGCACCGCCGAAGATATTTCAATGGCGCGGCTGTTGGCGTTGTTGTTCGAGGTCACCGGCCTATTCGACATGCGCACCCGGCCCGAATTGCTGCTCTTGCAGAAGACCATGGTGGTCGTCGAAGGCGTGGCCCGCTCGCTCGATCCCAAGCTCGATATGTGGAGCACTGCCGAACCGGTGGTGCGCGAATGGATGACGCGCCACCTCGGCCCCGCCGGCAAGCTCGAAAGCGCCGCCGACGGCGCTACCGAACTCGGACGTTTTGTCGGCAACGCGCCAGGGCTTCTGTGGCGAGGCGCGCGCGTTCTCGATCAGCTCGACGAGATCACCCGCGACGGGCTCCTGCTTTCGCCGCAAACCATTGCGGAACTGGACAAGGCCGAGGCGCGCCGCAGCCGCTGGATCGTGGTGGCGTTGTGGGTCATCGCGGCGCTTCTGCTTTGGTTCCTAGTGCGCCAGTGATTGCATCGATTTGATTGCAATGATTGCATTGCAATCAAGTTTGCTCTAAACTTTCCTTATCCGAAAAACCCGAGGGGAAAGCCGCCTTGGCCAGCCTCACCGTCCGCCAGCTCGACGATTCGCTTAAAAGGCTGCTCCGTCTGCGGGCCGCCCGCCACAGCCGCTCCATGGAAGATGAAGTTCGGGTCATCCTGCGGCAGGCGGCGGAAGAGAGGGAGCGTGAGGCGGCCGAGCTGCTGGCGCCCTCGACGCGCCAGCAGCATGACAGCGCAACCGCCCCCGCCGTAGACGGGCCGCGGATCGTGCTGGTAATCGGCGGTGGCATTGCCGCCTATAAATCGCTCGATGTGATCCGACGCTTGCAGGAGCGCGGCGCTCATCTGCGCTGCATCCTTACGCCGGCGGCGCTACACTTCGTGGCCCCGCTTGCCGTCGGCGCGCTTGCCGGCGAGCGCGCTTACACCGAGCTGTTCGACCCGCGGAGTGAATTCGACGTCGGCCACATTCGTCTCGCGCGCGATGCGGACCTCATCGTTGTCGCGCCCGCAACCGCCGACCTCCTGGCCAAAATGGCCGGCGGCCGCGCCGACGATCTTGCCACGGCCGTGTTGCTCGCAACCGACAAGCCGGTTCTGATCGCGCCGGCGATGAATCCGCAGATGTGGGCGGCGAAAGCGACCGTGCGGAACCTCGCGCAACTCACCGCCGACGGCGTTCACGTCATCGGACCCAATTGCGGTGAGATGGCCGAGCGGGGCGAAGCGGGGTTCGGGCGCATGGCCGAGCCGATGGAAATCGCCGCCGCGGTCGAGGGTCTTTTGCGACGCGGCACGGCGCTTACGGGCAAGCGCATTCTCGTCACTTCCGGACCGACGATCGAACCGATCGATCCGGTGCGCTTTATTGCCAACCGTTCGTCCGGCAAGCAGGGCCACGCCATCGCCGCCGCAGCGGCCGCTGCCGGCGCCGATGTCGTGCTTGTGAGCGGTCCGGTCCATCAAGCCGACCCTCCGGGCGTCGCCGTCGTCAAGGTGGAAACGGCCGGTGAAATGCTTAGCGCCGTCGAGAACGCATTGCCCGCCGACGCCGCGATATTCGCCGCCGCCGTTGCCGATTGGCGCACCGACGGCGCGAGCAGTCGAAAAATCAAAAAGCAGCAAGGCCAGGTGCCAACGCTCACGCTGATCGAGAACCCAGATATCCTCGCCACCATCGCCCATCGCAAAACCAAACGGCCGCGCCTCGTCATCGGTTTCGCCGCCGAAACCGAGGACGTTGTTGCGAGTGCGCGAGCAAAGCTCGCCAGGAAAGGCTGTGACTGGATCGTCGCCAATGACGTGTCGCCCGAGAGTGGCGTCATGGGCGGGGACACCAACACCGTTCATTTGGTGACGGCGTCGGGCGTGGAGGCGTGGCCGCGGCAGGCCAAAGACGACGTGGCGCGAAGGCTCGTCGAACGGATCGCCGCCGCGCTCGACGGAGCCAAACGGTGACGGTGATTCGTGTGATCCGCTTGCCACACGGCGCTGACCTGCCGTTGCCGGCCTATCACAGCGCGCAAGCGGCGGGATTGGACCTCATCGCGGCGGTGCCAGCCGATAAGCCGATTGCGATCCCACCCGGCGGCCGCGTCGGCGTCCCGACCGGTATCGCCATCGCGCTACCGCCCGGCCACGAAGGACAAATTCGTCCGCGCTCCGGCATCGCCATCCGCGATGGCGTGACGGTGCTGAACGCACCGGGAACAATCGATGCCGATTACCGCGGCGAGATACTGGTCATTCTCATCAATCACGGTTCGGAAACGTTCGAGGTCACGCGGGGAACACGAATTGCCCAGCTCGTCATCGCGCCCGTTGTAAGCGCAAAACTCATCGAAACGGTCAGTCTGGACGAAACGGAACGCAAGACCGGCGGGTTCGGCTCAACGGGAACGGCGACGAGCCGCAGTGGTGAGTCGAACTAAACTCAGCATTCGGCGACGTTGGTCGCAAAATTATTCTCGATTAGGTCGAACCAATCCCTGCTCGCTAACGTTCCTTTCTTTCAATGTCCCTGCTACCGCGAAAAGCAGCCCTCGCAGTCGCCGCGGTGATTGACGTCGCATTGCAGGAGCATGGCCAACCGGTTTCCGCAAAAACACTCGCGGCGCATCACGGCCTGCCCCCGCGGCATCTTGAACCGGTACTGCAGGCGCTGGTGCGTTGCGGGATTTTGAAGGGCATTCGCGGCCCCCATGGCGGCTACGAGCTCGCTCGCGAGCGCCAGCGAGTGACGGCCGATGAAATTTTGCGCGCCGCGGGAACAGTCGAAGACGATATCGAGCCGCATGCCGGCTCCGACCTTTTGCAAAGGGTGGTACTGCCGGCGCTTGCTGCGGCCGAGCACGAATTCGGCACTGCGCTCTCTCGTATCAATGTCGAAGACATGACGCGCGATGCGCAAGCGCTCGAAGAGCCCGCGGAAAAGCGCGCAGCGTTGAAGTAATTGGGCTTCCTAGACTCCGTTCACGATCTGAACTCTTTCGGCTTGAATCCGCTTGAGAGTAAAGTTGAGCGATTCGCGGGCTCGGCCGCAGCGGACCGGCTGGCCGGGATGGCGGTTACGACCGGCAGAGGCGAAGGGGCATGCCGGACACGATCCGGACGAACCGAAGCTGCCTTGGGCGGCGCCGGCAGGCGATTCGCCGATGGATCGCAGCCATCGGAGCGACGGCGCCTTCGCCGGCCGGCGCGACTGAACAACCATCGCTGACGCTCCAAGAGCTTGTGCTGAACGCGCATCGCGGCATCGTTGCGCACGAAATCGCTTTCCTCGCGCTCATCGCCGGAGTGGTCTTTCTTGCGGTCGTGGCCACCGTCGCGCACTTGCGCGCGCGGGGACACTCCGCTCACGCCGGGCCGTGGTCGGATGACGAGGCCACGAAACTGCGCGAAGCGATCGATCGCGCCAACGCGCTGTTGTTGTCGGAACCGCAGGTCGTTATTGACTGGCCGGTCGGGTGCGAGGAGCCCGGAATCGAAGGCGATCCGGCCGCAATCGGTCTCTCGACCGCGCAACCCCCCCTTGCTTTCGGTGGTTGGCTCGATGCCGGAAGGGCAAGCGCGATGGCGCGCGCCGTCGACGCGTTGCGCGCGCGCGGCGAGCCGTTCGCGATGACGCTCACCACGCTCACCGGACATCCCGTCGAAGCCCAAGGCCGCGCCGTCGGCGGCCACGCGATCCTGCGCTTAAAAGACGCGAGCGGCGTCAAGCGCGAGCTGGTCGAATTGATTGCTCGTTACGACGCCCTGTTTGCCGAAGTCGGATCGCTGCGCGCGCTCGTCGAAACGCTACCGTCGCCGGTATGGACACGCAACGCCGCAGGCCAACTGACTTTCGTCAACGCCGCCTATGCACAGGCGGTCGAAGCCAAAAGCGCCGTGGACGCGGTCGAGCGCCGGCTGGAACTCCTCGACAATACAGCGCGCGAAGGCATCCTGCGGGCGCGGCTTACCAACGGCACCTATACCGGCCGGCTTCGTACCGTGATCGGCGGCGCGCGGCGAACGTTCGATGTGCTCGAACTTCAAACCGACGCCGGCAGCGCCGGAGTCGGCGTGGATGCAACAGACGTCGAGACCATGCGGAGCGCGCTCCTTCGATTGGCCGACGCGCATCGCCGTACGCTCGACCAGCTTTCGACCGGCGTCGCAATGTTCGACGCGCGGCAGCGGTTGACGTTCTACAACGACGCCTATCGCGCATTGTGGGATCTGGACGCCGGGTTTCTCGACCAGCAGCCGACCGACTCCGCCGTCATTGAATCGCTGCGCACCACGCGCAAGCTGCCGGAACAACAGGATTTTCGCGAATGGAAGGCGCGGCTGCACGAGGTGTATCGCGCCACCGAGCCGACCGATCACACCTGGCATCTGCCGAACGGCCGTACGCTGCGGGTGGTCACGACGCCGAACCCCGACGGCGGAGTAACCTATCTGTTCCAAGACGTCACCGAGCGGCTCGACCTCGAACGCCGTTTCGAGGAATTGATCCGCATTCAGGGCGAGACACTCGACAATCTCGCCGAAGGCGTCGCCGTTTTCGGCAGCGACGGGCGGCTGCGGCTGCACAATGCCGCCTTCGGCCGGATGTGGAAGCTATCGTCCCGGCTGCTCGACGAGCGGCCGCATATCGAGAAAATCTCCTCGCTCTGCCAGCCGCTCCATGGCGGCGCGCCGGCCTGGCGAGCGTTGCGCGACGTCATTACTGCAATCGACAGCCGCGAAGCGACGCCGGGCCGCCTCGAACGGCGGGACGGCAGCGTCGTCGATTGCACGACCGTGCCGCTGCCGGATGGCGCGACGTTGGTGACATTCCACGACGTCACCGACTCGGTCAATGTCGAGCGCGCGCTGCGCGAGCGCAATGAAGCGCTCGAAAATGCCGACAAGATCAAGATCGATTTCGTCCATCACGTGTCTTACGAGCTGCGGTCGCCGCTCACCAACATTATCGGCTTCGTTCATTTGCTGGGCGATCCGGCGACCGGTCCGCTGACCGAAAAGCAACGCGAATATCTCGACTACATCACCGTTTCGACGAACACGCTGCTTGCGCTCATCAACAATATTCTCGACCTGGCGACGATCGATGCCGGTCGCATGCAGTTGAACCTGGCGCCGATCGATATTAGCGAAACCATGGCGGCGGCGGTCGAGGGAGTTCAGGATCGCGTGGTGAGCCAGGGCCTCATCCTCGATATCAGGGCGCCGGCGAACATCGGCAGCTTCATCGCGGACAAGTTGCGGGTGCGCCAGATTCTCTTCAATCTTTTGGCCAATGCCTTGAGTTTTTCTCCCCCGGGCGCCACCGTGTCTTTGCTAGCCGAACGCCACACCGATGCTGTGGTCTTTTCCGTCACCGATATGGGGCCAGGAATCCCCCCGGATATGCTCGAAAAGGTCTTCAACTGGTTCGAGACGCATTCGCTGGGTTCGCAGCATCGCGGGCCGGGAATCGGCCTTTCATTGGTCCGTTCCTTCGTGGAACTCCACGGTGGCACGGTCACCATCGCTTCCGCGGTGGGACAAGGCACCACCGTCACCTGTACATTCCCACTCGCCGAAACCGCCAGGCTGAGCGCGGCGGGGTAGCGGGACATCCATGCTTCTGACCAGTCCGGGTGGCGCAAGTTTCACGCTGACACTGCCGGATGAGGAGGCGACGCAGCGATTCGCCGCCGATGTCGCCGCCGCACTCGAGCCTGGCGATCTCGTCACGCTGTCGGGCGATCTCGGCGCCGGCAAAACCACATTCGCCCGCGCGCTGATCCGCGTCCTTGCCGGGGACGACGGCATCGAGGTGCCAAGCCCGACTTTCACTTTGGTGCAGACCTATGAATTGCCGCGGCTCACCCTCGTCCATGCCGACCTGTTCCGGGTGACGAGCGCGATGGAGCTCGCTGAGCTCGGCTTCGACGATCTGCCCGATGGCGCGGTCGTTTTGATGGAATGGCCGGATCGTGCGGCCAGTGGCTTGCCGGCCGATCGGTTCGACATTGCATTTACCGTCGCGCCGGCGCTTGGGTCGCAAATGCGGCACGCCCGATACACCGGCTACGGTCACTTCGCGGCGCGCGCCGAGCGCATTGCCTTGCTTCGCACCTTCCTTGACGGCGCCGGCTTGGGTGAGGCGCAACGGCTGCGTATGCAGGGCGATGCGTCCACGCGAATCTTCGAGCGGTTGTCATCGAATGATCGGACGACCGTCCTGATGAATGCGCCGCGCCGTCCCGATGGGCCGCCGGTGCGCGACGGCAAGCCCTATAGCGCCATCGCTCATCTCGCCGAAGACGTCGTGCCCTACGTCGCCATGGCCGCCGGATTGCGCGGTCTCGGCCTGTCCGCGCCTGAAATTCTCCACGCCGATCTCGATGCCGGCGTCATCGTCATGGAGGACCTCGGCGAAGAACGCATTGTCAGCGGCGATCCGCCGGCGCCGGTCGAAGAGCGCTATGCCGGCGCCGTCGATCTTTTAGCGTTTCTGCATTCGCGGACTTTGCCGCATAAGCTGCAGATCAACGGAACATTCGACTATCGGCTTCCGCGTTACGACGTCGAAGCGCTTTTGATCGAGGCCGAACTGCTGCTCGATTGGTACCTGGTGCGCGCCGAGGCCCCGGTGACACGTGACGCGCGCGCCGCTTTCAACGTGCTGTGGCGCGGCGCGCTCGAACCGGCGATCGGCGCGCCGCCGACTTGGGTCTTGCGCGACTACCATTCGCCCAATTTGCTTTGGCTGCAGGATCGCGATGGCGTCGCCCGTATCGGTTTGCTCGATTTCCAGGACGCGCTAATCGGCCCCGCCGCCTATGACGTCGCCTCGCTTCTTCAGGACGCGCGCGTCGACGTCAGCGAAGACATGGAAGTGGCATTGCTCGGCCGTTACGTGCGCACGCGCTTCGGCAATGATCGCAAATTCGATACCGGCGCGTTCACGCTCCTTTACGCCACGCTGGCGGCGCAACGCGCCACGAAGATTCTCGGCATCTTCGCCCGGCTGGACCGGCGCGACGGCAAACCACAATATCTGCGTCACCTGCCGCGCCTGTGGAACTATCTCGGGCGGTCGCTGGCGCATCCGGCGCTGGTCCCGCTGCGGGACTGGTATGCCGCAAATGTGCCCCCTCCGGATGGTTTATGATGCCCCGATTCGGGCTGGGCTGGACGGGGCAAGCCAATGATGCCGAAAAGCGCGATCGTCTTGGCGGCGGGGCTCGGGACGCGGATGCGGCCATATAACGGCCACCTGCCAAAACCGCTCGTTGCAGTTGCCGGTAAGGCTCTCATCGACTACGGCCTCGACCGGCTGGCCGATGCCGGCGTCGAGCGCACGGTGGTCAATGTGCATCACCTCGCCGATGCCGTGGAGCGGCACTTGGCTTCGCGGCAGCACCCCCGCATCGTCATTTCCGACGAGCGCGAGGGCCTCCTCGGCACCGGCGGCGGCATCGCCAAAGCCTTGCCGAAGCTCGGCACGGCGGCGTTCTTTCTCGTCAATTCCGACACGCTATGGCTCGACGGCGCCAAGCCCAACTTTACGCGGCTCGCGGAGAGCTTCGAGCAGACAGCGATGGATGCCCTGTTGTTGCTGTCGCCGACCACGGACAGCCTCGGCTATGAAGGCCGCGGCGATTACACGATGCTTGCCGACGGCCGCCTGCAGCGGCGCACCGGAGAGGAACTCGCACCGTTCATCTATGCCGGGGCGGCGATCCTTTCCCCCGCTCTATTCGTCGACGTGCCGGATGGTGCCTTTCCGCTCACCCGCCTGTTCGACCGCGCCGCCGCCCGCGGACGATTGTTCGGCTTGCCGCTCGACGGCGTCTGGATGCATGTCGGCACTCCGGAAGCGGTGACGGCCGCCGAAACCGCGCTCGCGGCGATGGTCTAGGGTCAAAACTCTGCTAGATTGCCGCGGCAATTTTCCGCGCTCCCGACATGACCCCGCGCGTTTTCACCATTCCGGCGTCGGCGCCATTTCTGCCGACGCTGATCGAAGCCTTACACGACGGCCGGCTCGGCTTGCCTGCGAGCCGCGATCCGCTGGCGCTTGCCGCGGCGACGATCTATCTGCCGACGCGACGCGCCTGCCGTCTCATGCGCGAGGCCTTTCTCGATGCGCTCAAGGGTGACGGGGCGATCCTGCCGCGTATCGTTCCGATCGGCGATATCGACGAGGACGAGATCGCGTTTGCGGAAGCGAGCAGCGCGGAATCGCTCGCGCTGCCACCGCCGTTGAGCAACCTCGAACGACGACTCCTGCTCACGCAGCTCGTGACCAAATGGTCGACATCGCCGGAAGTTCATGGCGCGCGCGGCACGCCGCTTGTCGCCCAGACGCCGGCCGCGGCATGCGCGCTTGCCGACGATCTGGCACGGCTGATGGACGACATGACCACCCGCAACGTGGCGTGGGACCGGCTCGACACCCTCGTGCCTGAACAGTTCGACATGTTCTGGCAGCTCACGCTGCGATTTCTTCAGATCATACGCCAAAGCTGGCAAGGCGTGCTCGACGATACCGGATCGATCGAGCCGATGGCCCGCCGCGACGCCCTGATCAAAGCCGAAGCGGCGCGGCTTTCCAGTAAACCGGACGCGCCTGTGATCGCCGCCGGCTCGACCGGTTCGATTCCCGCAACCGCCGCACTCATCGCAACGATTTCGCGCTTGCCCCACGGCGCCGTCGTTCTCCCAGGGCTCGACACCGATCTCGACGAAGACACGTGGGGGCTCATCGCCGGCGACGAGCGAAAGGGCATCGCCGCGGCGCCGGGACATCCGCAATTTTCGATGCAGGCTTTATTGAAGCGCATCGGCATCGCGCGCGAGGCCGTCGTGCCTTTGGCGCCTGCGCGCGGGCGCGAGCGGCTGGTGTCGGAAGCCTTACGGCCGGCCGCTGCGACGGAAAAATGGCGGCAAAGTGCGGCCGATCCCGATTTCGAAGCACATGCCGACGCTGCGCTTCGGACCATAACGATGATCGAGGCGGCGCATCCCGAAGAGGAGGCGCTGGCGATCGCGGTTACGCTGCGCGAGGCCGTGCAGGAGGGCAAGACCGCGGCCCTGGTCGCGGCTGATCGTGCGCTCGCGCGCCGCGTCTGCGCAGCGCTGGGCCGCTGGGAGATCGCTGCGGAGGATTCCGCCGGCAACGCGCTTGCCGACACGCCGGCCGGAATATTTGCGCGGCTTGCCGCGGCCACGGCGCTCGACGGCACGCCGCCGGTGACGTTGCTTGCTTTACTCAAACACCCGCTGCTGCGGCTTGGCCGGAGCCGGAACGAAAGCGCGGTCGCCGCCCTCGAGCGCGCAATCCTCCGCGGACCGCGCCCGCGCCCGGGCACCGGCGGATTGGCGCGCGCGCTCGCAAGCTTGAGTGTGCTCCTCGAAAAATTTCGGCGCGGCGAGAGGATCGACCTGCACCCATCCGATCCGCGCAGCCGACTAAGCAACCGCGAACTTGCAGACGCGACGGAACTCGTTCGACGGCTCACCGCTGCGCTTGAGCCGCTCGAAGCGCTGGCCGATACGCCGCATCCGCTTGCCGAATTGGCGCGCCGGCATCGCGCGGTGGTTGCCGCGCTGTCGAAGGACGGCGCCGCGGAAGCCGCCTTCGCCGGTCTCGACGGCAGAAAACTCGCCGACGCGCTTGACGAGCTTTCCGACAGCATCGCCGCCGCGCATCTGGCGGTCGATAAATCCGACTACGTGGAACTGTTTGCCGCGGCGCTCGCGGGGCGTGACGTGCGGCCAGAACCGCCGCGAGGCGTGCGTGTGCGCATTCTCGGCCGTCTCGAAGCGCGCCTGATCGAAAGCGACCGCGTCGTCCTCGGTGGTCTGGTCGAAGGTTCGTGGCCGCCCGAAAGCAATTCCGATGCGTGGCTGAGCCGGCCGATGCGGCTTGCGCTCGGGCTTGATTTGCCTGAACGGCGCATCGGCCTTGCCGCGCACGACTTCGCGCAGCTTCTCGGCGCACGCGAGGTGGTGCTGACAAAAGCCGCCAAAGTCGAAGGCGCGCCGACGGTCGCATCGCGCTTCATTGCCCGCCTCGCCGCCGTCGCCGGGGAACGCTGGCAAGAGACGATCGCGCGCGGCGATCTTTATCTGTCATGGGCGCGCGAGCTCGATCGGCCCGAACGTATCTCGGCGGCGCTCCAGCCTGCGCCGCGGCCACCGCGCCCCGCGCGGCCGAAGAGTCTCTCGGTCACCGAGATCGAGGACTGGCTGCGTGATCCCTATACGATCTACGCCAAACATGTGCTTGCCCTGCGGCCGCTGGAAGCGGTCGATACCGAGCCGGGCGCCGCCGAGCGCGGCAGCATCATTCATGCCGCCATCGGTGAATTCACGGAACGCTTTGCCAAGGAATTGCCCGCTGACCCTGCAAGGACGCTTATCGCGCTCGGCGAGCCGCGTTTTGCCGCGCTAGAGGATTTTCCCGAAGCGCGCGCCTTTTGGTGGCCGCGCTTTTTGCGCATCGCCCATTGGATCGCGCGCTGGGAAGCGGAGCGGCGAGCCGCCGTTACATCGCTCAAAGCGGAAATCCGCGGCTCGATCGACGTCGCGCTCGGCAACAGCAATTTCCAGCTGCGTGGCGTCGCCGACCGCATCGAGCGGCGCGCCGACGGCCGCTACGCCATTCTCGACTACAAAACCGGCTCGGCTCGAACCGAGAAGCAAGTGCGCACGGGCCTGGCGCCGCAGCTGACGCTGGAAGCCGCGATGCTGCGCAATGGCGGCTTTGCCGACATTCCCCATGGCGGTTCGGTCGCCGAGCTTGCTTATGTTCAGCTCAAGGGCGGCGAACCTGCCGGCGAACTCAAAGCGATCACGTTTAAGGAAGGCACGCCGGATATGCAGGCCGATCGGGCGCTCGAAAAGCTGCGCGGGCTGGCGCAGCGTTTCGAGGATGAAGCGACGCCTTATCGCTCGCTCGTCCACCCGATGTGGACGACGCATTACGGGGATTACGATCACCTCGCTCGCGTCAAGGAATGGTCGAGCTCCGGCGGCGTCATTGACGATATCCCGGGGGGCGAATGAGAAGGCCGCAGATCATTCCGCTCCAGGTCCGCGCGTTGCAGCGCGCGGTCGCGGATCCCGAACTGTCCGCTTGGGTTGCCGCCAATGCCGGATCGGGGAAAACACATGTTCTGGCGCAGCGCGTCATCAACCTCCTGCTCAAGGGCGTCGAGCCGGAAAAAATCCTCTGCATCACGTTCACCAAAGCCGCCGCAGCCAATATGGCGAAGCGGGTATTCGACACGCTCGGCGAATGGACGGTGCTTGAGGACGCCGCGCTCGACGAAGCAATCCGCTCGCGGTCGGACATTGAGCCCGATGCGCCGCGGCGCGCGCTGGCGCGGCAGCTGTTTGCCCGCGCGCTTGAGACTCCCGGCGGCCTCAAAGTGCAAACAATTCATGCGTTCTGCACGCAGCTCCTGCATCGATTTCCGTTCGAAGCGAACGTCGCCGCGCGTTTTACCGTGCTCGGGGAGACCGAGCAGACGCAGCTTCTGGAACGCCTGACGCTCGATGTGCTGCTCGACGGCGCGCGGGCGCCCGACGGCCGTATAGGCCGTGCTTTGGCCGTCGCGCTGACCGCGGCAGCCGATCAAACCTTCCGTGAGACGATCCGCGCCGCGATCGGCGCGCGCGACGCCATCGCGCGCTGGGTCGTCGACTCCGGCGGCGTTGCCGGCGCCGTCGCGGCCCTGTCGAGAGACCTTGGACTCGATCCAGCGGAATCCCGCGACAGCATCGAAGACCAATTTTTTTCCGGCGCGCTTATCACGGAGCGGGAATGGATTGCGCTTGCGGCCATTCTGGAAAGAGGCGGCAAAACCGACGCCGACCAAGCTCGCCGGTTCAGGCTGCTTTCATCTTTGCCGCGCGCCGACCGGCTCGACCTCTACCTCGACATCTTCTGCACAGCGGAGGGCGCACCGCGAAAATCGATCGTCACCCAGGCGATCAAAGATTCAGCCCTGACCGAACGGCTGACGACCGAGCAGCGGCGCGTTTGCGTGCTTCTGCAACGGCGGCGCGCGGTGATCTGCCGGGACCGCTCCGCCGCCTTGCTCACCATCGTTCACGACGTCCTGCAGCGTTACCAAAGCGAGAAGGAGCGCCGCGGCCTGATTGACTATGACGGTTTGATCGACAAAACGCTTGCGCTCTTGAGCAATGTCGATGCCGCCTGGGTTCACTACAAGCTCGACTTCGGCATCGACCATCTTCTGATCGACGAAGCACAAGACACCAGCAGCAAACAATGGCGGATCGTCAGGCAACTCGTCGCCGAATTCACCGCCGGCGCCGGCGCCCGGCCCGGCACGCGGACGATTTTCGCGGTCGGCGACGAGAAACAATCGATCTATTCGTTTCAGAATGCGGCGCCGAAGGAATTCGCGGAAATGCGGCGCCACTTCGAACGAGCGCATCAGGGCAGCGGCCGCGCTTTCGTGTTTCGCGAGTTCAAGCACTCGTTTCGCTCCGGCGAGAATATCCTCGCCGCCGTCGACGGCGTCTTCAAAGATAAAGCGATCGCTGCGAGCGTCTCGTCCGACGCCGGAGGATTTCCACCGCATCTGGCGCTGCCCGATGCGGCGCCGGGCTTTGTCGAAATCTGGGAACCGACGCAACCGGAAAAAGGCGCCGAGATCGAAGGCTGGGATGCGCCGTTCGATCGCGTCAGCGAAGCCACTCCGCGGGTGAAATTGGCCCGCCGGATTGCCCGCACCGTGCGGCGGACGGTCGATCGCCGCGAGATTATTGGTAACGCGCACCGGGCCGCCCGCTACGGCGATTTTCTGGTCCTGGTGCGCCAGCGCGGCGAATTGTTCGAAGCGATCATCCGCGCGTTGAAAAATGAAAATGTCGAGGTTGCGGGCGCCGACCGGCTGATGCTCACCGAGCATATCGCGGTGATGGATTTGATGGTGCTAGCCGATGCGCTGCTCTTCCCGCACGACGACCTTGCGCTCGCAACCGTTTTGCGCAGTCCGTTGTTCGGTTTCGAGGATGACGACTTGTTTGCCATCGCCTTTGATCGCGGCGCCCGATCGTTGCGCGCAGCCCTCGTGGGCAAAGCCGGCGAAAACCCGCGGTTGGCGCAAGCCGTCGGGCGTCTTGATGAGCTCTCGCAGCGCGCCAAGCGGGCAACGCCGTTTGCCTTCTATGCGCGCCTTCTCGGCGCCGGCGGCGGGCGGCAACGCTTTCTGGCGCGGCTTGGTCCGGAAGCAAACGACGCGCTCGACGAGTTTCTCAATCTCGCGCTTGACTATGAGCGCCGCGAAACGCCGTCGCTTCAAGGCTTCCTGGCATGGCTGCGTCAGGCCCGGGCCGAAGTGAAACGCGACATGGAAATTGCGCGCGACGAAGTGCGCGTCATGACCGTTCACGGCGCCAAGGGACTTGAAGCGCCGATCGTCATTTTGGCCGACACCATGACGCCGCCCGCCGGGCCGCGACAGCCGAGGCTTTTGACCCTGCCGGGCAAGGCCGTGATCTGGGCCGGACGCAAGGCCGACGATGCACCGCCTGTAGCAGCGGCACGGCAGGCGGCGCTCGATGAAGCGCGCGACGAATATCGCCGCCTCCTTTACGTCGCCATGACGCGCGCCGAGGACCGGCTGATTGTCTGTGGCGCTGACGGCGAAAGGAAGCGGCCGGACGGCTGCTGGTACGATCTGATACGGCAAGCGCTCGGTGGCGATCTCGTCGAAGAGACCGACGGCGAGGAGAAGGTGTTGCGTTATCGCAAGACCGCCGCGCCTGCCGTGCCCGGCCCGCTAGACGAAGACAAGGACAAACCCGAGCGATCTGAATTTCCCGCTTGGCTGCGGCAGCCGGCGCCGTCATACGTGTCGCCGCCAACGCTGCTGTCGCCCTCGAGCGCCTTTGATGACGAAATCGGCGAGACTGCGCCGGGACCATCGCGCGAGCGGCGCAAAGCGCTCGGACGCGGCCGCATCGTGCACCGGCTGATGCAGTCTTTGCCGGACGTCCCGCCGGCGCGACGCCAGGACGCAGCGGAGCGTTACCTCGGCATTGCCGCCAAGGATTTTTCCGCCGCCGAGCGGGCGGAAATCGCGCGGCAGGTCTTCGCCATTCTCGACACCGAGAATTTCGCCGGCGTCTTCGCCTTGGGCAGCCGGGCGGAAGTGCCGATCATTGGGCGCATTCCACGCCCGGGCGATGAGCCCATTCCTGTCGCCGGACAGGTGGACCGGCTTGTGGTCATGGCGGATGCCGTGCTCGCTGTCGACTTGAAGAGCGATAGCCTCGTGCCGGCCGGCGTCGAAGCCGCGCCTGCCGCCTATATCACGCAGCTTGCATTGTACCGCGCCGTTCTGATGCGCCTTTATCCGGAGAGGACCGTCCGCGCGGCGCTCATCTTCAGCAATGCGCCGGCTTTGATTGAAATTCCCGCATCCGTCATGGCCGCGGCGCTGGCGGCGGAGCTTGGCAAAAAATCAACGAACTCCTGTAACTCTCCGGTGAGCGCGGCTTGACGCCTGGGGAGTGCGTTCCTAGGTTTTGTTCCCATTGAGTCCCCTTTTGGGTCCCTTGGGCAGCCGATTCTGCACCGACTCCCCGAACCGACGAGGTCTTTCATGGTCGAAAAAGTAACCGATGCCACGTTCGACAAGGACGTGCTCAAGGCGAGCGGCCCCGTGGTCGTTGACTTCTGGGCGGAGTGGTGCGGCCCGTGCCGGATGATCGCCCCCGCACTGGAGGAAATCTCGCACTCGCTCAACGGCAAAGTGAAGATCGTCAAGCTCAATGTCGACGAGAATCCCGGAACCGCCGCGAAGTACGGGATTATGTCGATTCCGACGCTGATGCTGTTCAAGAACGGCCAGCTGGCGTCGCGCCAGGTCGGCGCGCAGCCGAAGCAAAAGCTGGAACAGTGGATCACGGCCTCGGTGTAAGTTTTTCCGAAAGTCATCCCGATCGATCGGCGCCGCAGCACGGCTGGGGCGCCGATAGCATTTTGGAGGCCGCATCAGACGATCGGCCTTTATTCTTTTGCGGCCCGACTGATGCGTCAATGCCGGAAGTGCCGGGTGCCGGTGAATACCATCGCGATGTCGTGGGCGTCGGCGGCCTCGATGACTTCCTTGTCCCGCACCGAACCGCCGGGCTGAATCACGGCCGTTGCGCCGGCCTCGATCGCTACCAAAAGACCGTCGGCGAATGGGAAAAAGGCATCGGAAGCGACCACCGATCCTTTGGTGAGAGCTTCCTTCAATCCCATCTCTCGCGCAGCATCCTGCGCTTTGCGCGCCGCGATCCGCGCCGCATCGATGCGGCTCATCTGACCCGCGCCGATGCCGACGGTCGCCAGATCTTTGGCATAGACGATCGTGTTCGACTTCACGTGTTTGGCGACGCGAATGGCGAACCGCAGATCGCGCAATTCGGCTGCGGTCGGGGCGCGGCGGGTCACCGGGCGCAGCTCCATATCGTCGACCACCGCGTTATCGCGGCTTTGCACCAGAAACCCGCCGGCGACGGTCTTGGCGGTGAGGCCGCCGGCACGCGGATCGGCCAAGCCGCCAGCCAGAAGGAGCCGCAGATTCTTCTTCGCTCCGATGAGAGCGATCGCCTCTTCGCTTGCGTCGGGGGCGATGATCACTTCGGTGAATATTTCGGTGATGGCGCGCGCCGCCTCCGCATCGAGCTTGCGATTGAGCGCGACAATGCCGCCGAACGCCGAGGTGCGGTCGCAATCGAAAGCCTTGCGATAGGCTTCGGCTAAACTATCGGCTTCCGCAACGCCGCACGGATTGGCGTGCTTGATGATCGCGCAGGCGGCCGTGTGGGCCGGATCGAATTCGGCAACGCATTCGTAGGCCGCATCGGTGTCGTTGATATTGTTGTAGGAGAGCTGCTTACCCTGGACTTGCCGCGCGGTGGCGACGCCAAAGCGCACACCGGGCATGCGATAGAACGCCGCCGTCTGATGCGGGTTCTCGCCGTAGCGCAGCGGCTCGATGAGCCGGCCGCCGAAGGCGCGATAGATCGGCGCGATGTCGCCGTTTTCACGGGCGAACCAGTTGGAAATCGCCGCGTCATAGGCGGCGGTGCGCGCATAGGCCTTGGCGGCGAGCCGGCGGCGGAGCGAAAGCCTCGTGCTGCCATCGTGTTTCGTCAATTCGTCGATCAAGGCGGCATAATCGTCCGCGTCGACCAGCACCGCAACGCTATCGTGGTTCTTGGCGGCGGCGCGGATCATGGCCGGGCCGCCGATGTCGATGTTCTCGATGCACGTGGCAAAATCGCCACCGCTGCCGACGGTCGCTTCGAACGGATAGAGATTTACCACGAGGATATCGATCGCGCGGATGCCGTGGGCGCGCATGGCTTCGACATGGCCGGCATTGTCGCGCGCCGCCAATAATCCGCCGTGAACCGCCGGATGCAGCGTTTTGACCCGCCCATCCATCATCTCCGGAAATCCGGTGAGGTCGCTCACGTCCAGCACTTTCAATCCGGCATCGCTCAAGATCTTGCGGGTGCCGCCGGTCGAAACCAGCTCGATGCCAAAGCCCGTGAGCGCGCGCGCGAATTCCGCAACGCCGGTTTTGTCGGAAACGGAAATCAGGGCGCGTGACGCGCGGCGCAGAGTATTGTCGGTCATCGCTCTCCTTTATCGCCTCCCTACACTGGACGAGAGGGCTTACAACGGCAGTTTCGGCTCCTCCACCTGCCCTCGCCGCGCCGTGGCGGCCGCCGCCCCTTGGGCCTGCTGCAAGCTCCATTGGACGCGCGAGGCCGTGCGGGCGTGCCCATAGATGACGAGCTGTAACGTCCGGCGCGGGCCTTCGCTGCCGGCAAGATACACGCTCTCCTCCACGTCCACGCGGTCGTGATGGGCATTGAATATCCACACTTCTTTGTTCGGGGTCATCAGCAAGACGCCATGCCCGTCGATCAACCGCGTCACTTTTACCGTCGGATGCAAATGAAACCGAACCCCGAATTCATCGCGCGTGTCGCGCAGCTGGGGCGAGCCTTCCGCATCGAGGAAAATATCTTCGCCGTAAAGCCGCGTGCCGTCGGCTGCGAGAACCAGGACGCGCTCGTGGATGACGCCGAAGCGACCGGCATAGGCGTCGTGCGCCGCGCGCAGCACAATCGCTTCGGCATTATCGTCGCGGCTGACCATCACCTTGATCGGCCCGCTCACGATCGGCGAGCCGCCCAGCATGCGGCGCAAGCTCGGCATCTCGACAAAACGCGCCGACGAAGTGGCGTTGAAAGCGACGGTTGAGTGCGCGGGAGTGGAGCGCGCGAGCTGGCGCCAGGCGTCTCGGCTTGCCGCGGGCATGCCGCAATTCACGACGATCAGGCTCTGCTTTGGGGTAGAGAATTCAAACGACAAGCACCCGGCATGCGCGTCAAGGCTCATCTCGATCGGCGGCGGGCTCCCGGTATCCACGACGGCAACGGCGCCGTCGGCTTCCAGGCGCTGATACCCCGAATAGGGCGCGTTCGAGAACGGCGCTCCGCGCGCTTCGTCATAGGCGAGAAGCGTCATCAGACGGTCGGCCGGCGTTGCCCCCATGCCGTTGAAATGCGCGAAGGTGCCTTCCGAGTGACGGAAGAAGCGCAGCATCGGCATCATCCGATCGATGGCGTTGAGGATCGGCTGTGGCGGCGCGATGTTGCGCGAGGCAAAGGCCTGTCGCAGCGGCAGGAGCTCCAGCAGAATTTCGATTATCGCGCCGGGATCGCGGCTCGCATGTCCGCCGTCGGGAAGAATTTGCCGCTCGATTTCGCGTTTCAGGCGCTCCGTCGTCGACTTGATGTACCGCGCCTGACCGGCGATGCACAGCGAGGCATAACTGAGCGCAATGACGGACTGCATCCGCGCGACGCCGCGGTTGGCGTCGCCCGCAGTGTGTCGAAGGTAGCGGACCTGACGCACGAGGCTACGCAAATAACGTCGATAGAAGCGCGCGTCGGCATCCTGCAACACCAGTGTCGATTGACTGAGCCAGGAGATGATCCGGCGCGACAGCACGTCCGGCCGCCAGCCAATCGGATGCCACGACCCTTGCAGCGTGATCCACTCGTCGACGAGCGCGCGCGCATTGGCGCGCGTGATGGCGGAATCGGCCGCGCGCAAATGCCGAAGCCAGCCGAAGCCGAGCAATGACGACGCCCACTCGTCGGACGGCGGCTCCATTTCGAAGATCGAACGCCGGTCGCAAAGCACGACCTTTCCGGCGAACGCGAAGCGCCCGTCATAAATCTCATTCGCCCTCGTGGCATCGGCGGTACGCAAATCCTGCGGCGCGATCAGGAGCCGGTCGGACTTCAGCGGAGTGAACGGCCAGCGAATCAACGGATGGCCGTCGGCCCGCCCAGCGACGCGCCGCAATGCGCCGCGAAGCAGAAGCCATGACAGCTTCGCATGGTTCGCGACTGCAACGCGCGACATCGGCTCCGTTTGCCCCTTTGCACAGGTTCCGCGGGGGGCGACCATAACCAAACCCCGGCACCCCGGCCAATCGTAAAAC
>JBAPZR010000792.1:0-2533 GCA_049285335.1 Xanthobacteraceae bacterium
CAGCAACCTTGATGCGTTCAAGAAGCCTCGGCCGCGTTGTTTCTGAACCAGGTGCAAAAGATGGGATTGTACGACCACCAAGGTTCTGGCGATCTCCTGATCCGACCATCGGGCAATTCCCGTCCAAGCGACCTGTTACTGGAAAAACCTCGATCCCAGCTTGCTGTCTCGCGACGAGCAGGTCGAACTGTCCCGGCTTGCCGCCCTCATTAATCGCGATGGCAGCATTTGGGTGCTGAGCGCCAGTGAGCTCGGGCGCGGATTGAGAAAGCCATAAGGATGGTCGCGTACTGCATCGCCGATTATCTGATGGCGGTGGCGCGCCGCGACATCAAACGGCCACGGTCCGCTGATCTTCACGCTGCCGCCACGACACATGAAGTCGCGCAGTGTCAACGTGTTCTTTCCCACTTGGGTGTGGCGCAGGACCCCGACCCGGCCAACGCCGGACACGGCCTGACGGTAGCTCGTCTTTCGAGAAGCGGGTTTTCCATAATGGTTTCAATGCGCCTGCCTGACCGCCATGCCGCCGCCGGCCAACTGCAGCAGCGTCCGACCGCGCGCGAGGGCGTCTGTTCAAGCGGCAATGGTTTGCTAATCCGGTCAAGTTGCCGGCCTTGTCCGAGGTGACCGATCAGTCGCTGATCAAGGCCCTCGAAGGACTGCGCGGCCGGAACATCGATTAAACGGCTGGGCGGGGGCGCGCAGAGACGAATGAGGGCGGAGCAGCATCAATTTCGTCTAGTGTATTTCTCACCTCGCTGAGTAGTGGCCCGTAGGTGCGGTCGTACAGAGGAATGCTTCGGCTGCAGCCGTGGCACCTCAATTCTGGATTGTAGGCGATGGCTCGTAAAGTAAAGAGATAATCCCCTTCGCAATGCGGACACAAAACGTACCGCTTCAGTACACTGCCAGCGTCCAAATACATGACGCGCGTCCCAACCCGCTATCTGCTGAGTAAATGATCCAAAATCGACTGGCGATTGAATAGTGCAATTTGGCCACACTCCAAAACTAAGTTGAGACTCGTATCACGCCGCACCATTTTAGACCTCCACGCCAGAGCTATCGCCGAATCTTGGTGACGGAGGGGGTCAGGCGGCAACGGCTTGAGCATGCGATTTGACGACCTCGATTCCGTCGATGAACTTTACACCGAGGATGACTTTCGGCAACTGATTGTGACCATCGAGGCGACGCCAGCTTTTCTCGGCGGCCTCGGCGAGCTTGAAGATCATGGCGAGCGCGGTCTTGTTCGAAAGGCATCCCTTGGAGCGCACGGTTCGGTGCCGCACGGTCGCGAACGAGCTTTCGATGACGTTGCTCGTGCGCAGATGTTTCCAGTGCTCGGCCGGGAAGTCGTAGACGGCGAGGAGCGCATCGCGGTCCTTGATGAGGCATTCGACCGCCTTCTCGTATTTGACGCCCCAGGTCTCGACGAAGACATCGAACGCCGCAAGCGCATCCTTCTTGGTTTCCGCCATCCAGATCTCCTGCAGTGCGCGCTTGGCTTTCGACTGCTGGCTCTTCGGCAGCTTGTTCAGTACGTTGGCGGTCTTGTGCACCCAGCAGCGCTGGCCGCGGGTCTGCGGCCACACTTCCTCGATCGCCTGCCAGAAGCCGAGCGCGCCGTCGGCGACCGCGAGTTCGGGCGCCACCGCAAGTCCGCGCCGCTTCAGGTCGAGCAGCAGCTCTTTCCAGGATTGCGCACTCTCGCGCACGCCGTCGATCAGGCCGACCAACTCCTTCTTGCCCTCGGGCGTGGCACCGATGATGACCAGCAGGCATTGCGCGGCGTCCTCGAGCCTGGCCTGTACATGGATGCCATCGGCCCAGAAGTACACGTAGCGCTTGGCTGAGAGATCACGCTTGCGCCAGCGCGTATGCTCCGCCGACCAAGCCTCCTTGAGCCGCCCGACTGTCGAGGCCGACAATCCACCGGCGTCCCTGCCCAGCAGCGCCACCAGCGCCTCCGCAAAGTCGCCGGTGGAGACGCCCTTGAGATAGAGGATCGGAAGCAGCACTTCGAGGCTCTTGGAGCGGCGCGCATAGGGCGGCAGTATCGCCGACGAAAAGCGGATGCGCTCCGAATCTTCGCCGCCGCGATCGCGTACGCGCGGGCAGCGCACGGTAACTGGGCCGATGCCGGTCATGATCTCGCGTTCCGGCAGATGTCCGTGGCGCACCAGCCGTCGCCCGCCGTCGTCGGTCAGTTTGTCGGCATGCTGGCTGAGCAAGGCGGCAACCTCGGCCTCGACCGCCTGCGCCAGCAGCGCCCGCGCGCCGTTGCGCAAAACCTCGGTCAGCAGATCGGCAAAAGCTCCTGGCTGGGTAAGTTGGAAAACGTTAGTGTCGGTCACGGCGTATCACTCCTTCAGTGGAGAAGTGGAGGCTCGAACACCCCCACGATACGCCGCCTTATCCCTTCACACCGTCACCAACTTTCGTCCATAGCTCGGCCCCAGTCTGCGATTTGCTCTCCGTGGCCTTGCCCATTCGATGTGGCGGTTTGATCGCCTGAGAAAATTTACTC
>JBAPZR010000793.1:0-1705 GCA_049285335.1 Xanthobacteraceae bacterium
ACAGTACTGAGATCGCTTGGTGAGGAGTGGAACTGAGGCCGGCTTGAATGGAACGCCGTGCCAAATGCGGGTAACTACACCATACAGAAGCTGAATATTTTACCGCTACCGTGGGGTTCTCCGACGAGGCTAGTACCATGAGAAAGCGTAGCAAGTCTCAGATCGAAGCCACGGCGTACCACGAAGCCGGCCACGCGGTTGTTGCTTACTTTTTGAATTACAAGCCGGAGCTCGTCACGATCGTTCCGACAGTCGATGCGGCAGGACATGTCATTCACCCCAATCCCCTGCACGGATTTCAGCTTGATATCGACGACTCGGATGAAGCGCGGCTTCGCGTTGAGAGCGCAATAACGATTTGCTTTGCTGGTCCAATAGCGCAGCAGCGTTACAATCCGCGATCATGGCGCCGGGTGCACAGCCAATTAGATTACGACAAAATTGCAGAATTGGTTTCGCACGTGTGTGACTCTGACGAACAAGCCAATGCTTTTATTCGATGGCGCCAGATTGTTGCCTGTGACATGGTGAAAGCGCACTGGCTTCGTATTCAGCTGGTTGCAGGACAGCTATTAGAACGCGAAAACCTCAGCCAAACTGATCTTGACGCGATTATCGTGCCTCGCGGTCGGGTATCATAATGCAGATGATCGATAGACCGAGTACGACGAGATAAGCGGCCGACCGTCGTTGAAGAGAACTCTAAATGGAACTGAGTACGGAGTACCACAGTCCGCTTTGAATGGAACGCGTACCAAGTACGGGGGTACTAAATCGCATATTGATCGCGCGATAATTGCCGCGATCTCACCGGTCGTTCGATTCAGAAAGGTTCACCTCCTAAAAGAGATCAGATAGGAACTCCATTTACCGCGTATCATGCAGCAAGAGTCGCTTGGCAGTTGGTCGAACAGCTCTAGATCGGCGATTAATGCCAGATCCGTTATGGCTTTAGGGCACGTAGTGACCTAATACGGTTCATCCCTAAAAAAGACCGGAGCGCGGAAACGAGCGACGCCCCCGGCAGATAAACCCGAAGAGCAAGCGCGGGAAATCGTACTGAGCCTTAGTCGATGAAAAGTTTGACACAGAAATATTACCTTGTGAGCGACCTACACATGGGTGGCGATGGCGCGCTACAGCACTGCGACTACATCGCCGAGTTCATTGAATTTTTGAAAGCCCTAGACAAGGAAGGTCCTGACACTGAATTGCTGATCGTTGGTGATACGTTCGGGTTCTGGGAACTGACTCTCGTGCAGGGCGTCCAAAAACTTGATCACATCGTCACAGCGCACCAAGCCATCTTCGATCAACTCCGCGCCACCGGCGAACGTATCAAGATCACCATGATGGTTGGCAATCATGATTACGACCTTGCTTGCGACGCAGCCTTTTCAGCTAGGCTGCGGGCATACAACATCTACCTCGACAAGAGCTTGGTGCTGATCCGCCCTATGGGCGACAAGAAAATCTGGATCGAGCATGGGCAGCAGCACGACGAATTCAATGCCTTCCCTGACTACGGCAATCCCTATGCCCTTCCGGTCGGATACTTCATCACGGAGTCCTTCGTCAGCGGGGCAAGTCGGCATTCGGACTTCGGCCGGGGAAATTGGCTCAAGGAAATTCGTTCGGTTGGCACGACGCAGATTCCGGACTGGATACTGTCGAACTACTTCTACCGCGAGATGAGCGCAGTGCT
>JBAPZR010000794.1:0-1873 GCA_049285335.1 Xanthobacteraceae bacterium
GATGTTCTGTTGTCTGCCTCTAACTGAGGCGTGTCCTACAATGAAATATTGTGCCTTCAGATGCTTTATCGACCTTCTTCGGCGCATTTCTTCGTCTTCGGCCAACGCCGCCGCCGCAAAGTAATACTGCGCGATCCGATCGATTTCCTTGTCGCTGAGAGTTCCTTTCGGGGAGGCAATGCGACGCGATTTCATTGCAGCACACCTGTGTGCGCGCTACATGCGGTGCAGTGCGTCTCCTAGTGGTCGGAGGAGCAGATGCGTAGGTTCTTTGGTTTCGTGTTCGCGGCTTGCCTACTAGCAATTTGGACCACGGCAACTGTCCCCGCCGCCAATCCCGGTTGGCCGAAATCCCTCACGTTGGTGACGGCTTCGCCGGGTGGTGTGTATTACGTCTACGGCGCGGAACTGGCGCGGATTTTGACGGAAAAACTCGGCATCCCCGTCGACTCATCGGCGACCCAAGGCTCGATCCAGAACGTAAGGCTCCTCGAAATCGGCGGGGCTCAACTCGGGTTGATCACGATGTCCACCGGCCAGGAAGCCTGGAACGGTACCGCCGCTTGGACCAACGGCAAGAAGTTCGAGAATATACGCGCTCTGTTTCCGATGTATGATAACCCCTTTCAAGCAGTAGTCTTGCAGAAGTCTGGCATTGCTACGCTTGCGCAGCTCGACAAGAAACGCATCGGCGTTGGACCCCCTTCGGGAAACGGCGGCACCTATGGTCCGGTCATTTTCAAGATTGTCGGGATTTCACCGCAAGTGATTTATGGATCATACGACGATATGGCCGCCGAGCTTCTTGACGAGCGTATCGACGCGCTTCTGACGCTGCTCGGGGCGCCCGTGCCGGCAATCGAACATGTAGACGCGAAGCAGCCCGTCAACTTTCTCAGTCTTTCTGCCGAGCAGATGGAAGCCCTCCGCAGAGCAGTGCCGGAATTTAGCCCTTCAAAGATACCCGCTGGAACCTACCGCCTGCTGAAAACGGACTATACAACCATTGCCGTGCCTAATTTTGTGATCGGGCGAGCCGATCTCCCAAACGATTTGGTCTACGAACTAGTCAAAGCGGTGTTCGAAAATCGGGATCGGCTTGTGAAAGCGACTCCGGCGGCACGCGACACAGTGGCGCAAAATGTGGTGAAAGATACATTCTTGCCGTTCCATCCTGGCGCAGTCCGCTATTATCGCGATATTGGCATCAAAATTCCTGATGCGCTCGTCCCAACGAACTGATCGGGTTCATCGCGCGTCATGTTCGTCTAGTCTCGACCTTGTCGCGATTACAGCAGGGGGATTGCGACTGGAGAAATGGGGTTCAACAGCCAATTTGTTGCTGCGGCGCAAAATTCCGAGATGCACGATCTCTCCAGCGCTGTCGAGCCGCGCTTTGCGGTCGATGCCAAAGGCTTTACCTGGAATGGCAAGATTTACCCCAGCCTCTCCCAAGTTGCCTTTGCGATTACGGGCACCCGTTGGAATGGGCCGCGGTTCTTTGGCCTGCGCGACAAGCCGTCGAAGGGGTCCTCGGCGTGAAGCCTGGAGCGGCAAAGACAGTTCGCTGCGCGATCTATACCCGTGTCTCGACCGATCAAGGGCTGGAGCAGGACTTTAACTCGCTCGATGCCCAGTATGATGCCTCGCAAGCCTATATCCGCAGCCAAGCGCATGCCCGATGGACTCTGCTGCGCGCCAAATACGACGACGGCGGGTTCTCGGGCGGTAACACGGACCGGCCAGCCCTGCAGCGGCTACTAGGGGATGTGCGGTCGGGCGCTCCCGGGGGATTGTTATGAGCGTACCAGCATGCTCTGGGCCGCCTCGTAGAGCATCATGCGCATCATGTCGTCGCCACACCGCGAGATCG
>JBAPZR010000795.1:0-3294 GCA_049285335.1 Xanthobacteraceae bacterium
CCCTCGGAGTCCCGCTACATGAGGGCTCCGCGCGCTGTCCGGTTGCTCACACTGAGCCTAAGGACGTATCAACAGCCGAGGCTCTAAGTATCCACCCGGTGTAGGCCGTCTTGCCGAATTGTCCGGCATGTAGCTGATTGTCGGTATGGATGACCTTACAGACAGTCGCCATACCAATCGCCTTGAAATTGTTAACACGGGTCGCCGGCGTCGATGGTCGGCCGCAGAAAAGCTGCGGATAGTTGAGGAGAGTTTTTCGGCTCCGCGGCTGGCATCGGCGATGGCGCGTCGGCATGGTATTTCCAACCAGCTGCTGTTCGCCTGGCGCAAGGCGTATCGCGAAGGCCGGCTTGGCGACATTGTCGGATTCGTGCCGGCGGTGATGGTGCCGGAGCAGCCTGAGAAGAAGGGCACTGGAGCGGACTGTCGTCGAATCGAGATTGTGATCACGAACGGCCGGCGCGTTATTGTCGATTGTGACGTAGACGTGGAGACGCTGTTGCGGATCATGCGTGGGCTTGAAACGCTGCCATGATCCCGCTGCCGAGCGGCGTGCGGGTTTGGCTGGCGACCGGCCACACCGACATGAGGAAGGGCTTTGCCAGCCTATCGCTGCAGGTTCAGGAAGTGCTGCGGCGCGATCCGCTGAGCGGTCATCTGTTTTGCTTTCGTGGCCGCAGCGGCAATCTTTTGAAGGTGATCTGGCATGACGGTCAGGGAGCCTGTCTGTTTGCGAAGCGATTGGAACGGGGCCGCTTCTTGTGGCCAACCCCGGCGGATGGCGCGGTAACGATCTCCGCAGCCCAGCTTGGTTACTTGCTGTCCGGAATCGATTGGCGAAATCCGCAGGAAACCTGGCGCCCGACCTCGGTAGGGTGACGGTTTTGCTTTGACGTTGCTGACGAATATGATTCTCTCGCCGAGTGACATCGCAATTTGAATCGCTGCCATCCGATCTTACCGCCGCTCATGCGATGATCCTGGCGGAGCGTAACGCGCGCGTCATGGCCGAGGCTGATGCAGCGGCTGCCAAAGCCAAAGCGGCCAATGCCCAGGCGGACCTTTCCAGCAGTGAAGCGCTGATCGCCCATCTCAAGCTGGCGATTGAGAAGCTGCGGCGCGAAATCTATGGGACGCGCTCTGAGCGCAAGGCGCGGCTCTTGGAGCAGATGGAACTTAAGCTGGAAGACCTGGAGGCGGCAGCGACCGAGGACGAGCTGGCGGCCGAGAAAGCGGCGGCCCGGACGCAGACAGTTCAGTCGTTCCAGCGCCGGCGGCCTTCGCGCAAGCCGTTCCCCGATCATCTGCCGCGCGAGCGCGTTGTCATCGCCGCGCCGGAAAGCTGCCCCTGCTGCGGGTCGGCGAAGCTGTCGAAACTGGGCGAGGATATCACCGAGACGCTGGAGGTGATCCCGCGGCAGTGGAAAGTGATCCAAACCGTCCGGGAAAAGTTCTCGTGCCGGGAGTGCGAGAAGATCAGCCAGCCACCGGCGCCGTTCCACGTAACGCCGCGCGGCTTCGCCGGACCGAACCTGCTAGCCATGATCCTGTTCGAGAAGTTCGGCCAGCATCAGCCGCTGAACCGTCAGAGCGAACGATACAGGCGCGAAGGCATCGATCTGAGTGTGTCGACGCTGGCGGACCAAGTCGGCGCCTGCACGACGGTGCTGCAGCCGCTGCATGCGCTGATTGAGCGCCACGTCCTGGCTGCCGAACGGCTGCATGGCGACGATACGACGGTGCCGATACTGGCCAAGGGCAAGACGGTCACGGGCTACATCTGGACCTATGTCCGTGATGACCGCCCCTTCGGCAGTCGCGCGCCGCCGGCGGCGCTGTATTACGCCTCGCACGATCGCAGGCATCAGCATCCGGTGGGGCATCTTCGAGACTTCACCGGCATCCTGCAGGCCGACGCCTACAGCGGCTACAACGAGCTTTACGATCCCTCGCGTGCTTCGGGAGCGATCACGGCGGCACTGTGCTGGGCCCATGCGCGGCGTCAGTTCTTCGAGCTGGCCGATATTGCCGCCAACGCCCGGCGCGGAAAGACGGCGGCGGCGATCTCGCCGATCGCGTTGGAGGCGGTCAAGCGCATAGACGCGCTGTTCGACATCGAGCGTGGCATCAACGGGCTGAGCGCCGAAGAACGCCTGCGCGTACGCCAGGAGCAAAGCGCGCCGCTTCTGGCCTTGCTGGAAGCATGGTTGCGCGAGGAGAGATCCCGTCTGTCACGCTCGGCCTCCGTCACCAAGCCGATCGACTACATGCTCAAGCGCTGGGACCGGTTTGCCCGCTTCATCGACGATGGCAGGATCTGTCTCACGAACAATGCGGCAGAGCGCGCTCTTCGCGGATTTGCGCTGGGGCGAAAGTCGTGGCTATTCGCCGGCTCCGAACGCGGTGCTGACCGGGCAGCAGCCATGGCGACGTTGATCATGACGGCAAAGCTCAATGACGTCGATCCGCAAGCCTGGTTGGCTGACGTGCTCGCCCGCTTCGCCGACATCCCGCAGAGCAGGCTTCCTGAACTTCTGCCATGGCACTGGGCCGCCGAGATGCAGCATCGTAAAGTAGCGGCATGAGTGCCGACACCATTGCCCGCCTCAAGATCACGCTCGACGACGTCAAGCCTGCGGTCCAGCGCCGCATCGAGGTGCCATTCAATATACGCCTCGATCGCCTGCATCTGGCAATCCAGGCCGCGATGGGATGGACCAACACACACCTCTACGAGATCCGCGCCCAGGATGTCGGATGGGGCATACCGGACCGCGACTGGGGTGATGGCCCGCTCGACGCCCGCAAGGCCAATCTCGGTGACGTGTTGGAGGATGTTGGCACCAAGACGCTGAGGTACCTCTACGATTTTGGTGACGGCTGGGAACACACAGTCAAAGTCGAACGCCTCATCGATCCTGAACCTGGTGCACTTTATCCGCGCCTAATCGAGGCGTGCGGACGCTGCCCTCCTGAAGATATCGGAGGTCCCTGGGGCTACGCCGAATTCCTTGAGGCTATCGGCAATCCAAAGCACGAACGCCACGACGAATTTAAAGAGTGGTTTGCCCACGACTTTGATCCCAATCTTGTCGACGCCGGTTGGCTCGCTGAAGAAGTCACCACGCTGGCAAAACGCTGGTCGCGGAAACCTGCCGTGAGGCGGCCGCGCCATGCCTAAACCGCGGTCCTCACCGGAGGCTTACGGCTCTAATCGCCGCTGGATGAAAGTTCAGTGGCAGGTCAGCCGGGCTGAAGGGTTCTAAACCCTATTTTCTTGTCATTGAATAAATC
>JBAPZR010000796.1:0-1624 GCA_049285335.1 Xanthobacteraceae bacterium
AACCTCAGTTCATCATTTTCAGACGCGATTTGGTGTCGAGCGCGCCTACAGAGGTGTTTGTCAGAGTTGTCGCGCGTGTAGCGCGGGAAATGAAGTTTAACGAGGGCGGGCCACCGGTGACGACCGACATAGATGGCCAGTGGGCCATTCGCAGTAAGTCCTATGAATTTAGAGTGGCGCCGCTCGGTGATAATCCTGAGATGATCGTCCTGCGTCCAGCGGATCCGCAGCTGTTTTTGTCACCCGGGCGATATGCGCTCGTTGTGGCGGGGAAAGGTTATGATTTTACTGTTGATGGGCAGGTGACGGACACGGCGCAGTGTCTTGAGCGCACCGGTGTCCTCGGTGGGGCGGTATATTCTGAATGCCGAATCCTGCCGGCACAGTTGGCTAATTGACAAGCTCATAGCGCCAATTTGGCGCTGCGCTGATGTCCGGTTTGAGCAGCGGCGAGAAGTCAGGAGCAGGCGCCGCCACAAGCAAACATCTCACAAGCATTTAATTCCTCTGTCGATGATTCTTATTCCTCCCAAATCGAGTAAATCGGCGGACTCGTCACTGCTTCGGCGAATGGAGGTAGGGCATACATTGCTAACAGCGTGCTGAACAGGTTGTAGTGTGTAATTCGGTCCGCGTAACGGCCAGGCCGTACGTGAGCGCCTAAGATGATAGTCGGAATGTGATTACCGGCGTTATCGTCGTCCTCATCAAATGTAACAATCAGCAAGCTGTTGTGCGCCTTCGCCCACTCTACATAGGCGCTGAGATGGTTCTTCAGCCAAGTATCGCCATCGCGTACCAATCGCTCGTCCACGTCGCGGCTCTTAGGAATGATGGCGCGGAGATAATCTTTAAGCCAACTAGGAATGATGGCGCGGAGATGGTCCTTAAGCCAACTATCCTCATCGCGTGCCGATCCATGCATGTCATGGTTTAAGTTAGGAATGATGAAAGCCACTTTCGGCAATTGCGTGAAATCGCTCGGCAGCTCAGTCAAGTTCCGTTCTGCTTGGTCGGCATCGTTGAAAGATTCCCATGGATTATGCTCTCGCGGCGAACCGGTCTCTATGTAACCGACAAAGCTTTTATCCACCTCACTGAGCGCGGTGGCGAGGTTGGGTGCGTCAAATTTGTGATAATCACTATCGCGCACGCCTTGGGTCGAACCGCTGAACAGCGCGAAATAATTCGGCTGGCTCGGATGCGAGATGGCGAAGGCGTTGACGAATAAGGCGCCGTCCGCTGCCAAGCTATGGATGAAAGGTGCGCGGCTGGGATCCATGATTTGGTCGAAGGAGTGGTTCTCCAATATGACCATCACAACATGGTCCGGCTGCGGCAGGTTCTTGTCGGCAGCGTCTGCGGCTTGGGTTTGGACCCATAAAATGCCCCCAGCTACCGCAGCAGCGATCCAACGTAACATTAAAGTAGCCTCTTCTGCGGACCAAATTTGGCGGAGACGACAACACACTCCAACTTTTTGCTAGGTATTTCTATTACTTCTGTTCTTTGGGAGCTTGATCGCTCTTGTCCTGGTTCGGAGTTTTCTGGTTCTCTTGTTTGGGAGCCTGTTCATCCATGTTGCCTCCATTTGCCACGCATTTATTAAAATTCTCCCGAAGAT
>JBAPZR010000797.1:0-3249 GCA_049285335.1 Xanthobacteraceae bacterium
GTGCTAGGCTGTTGCAGTGCAACCGGCTCATCCAGCGCGGGACCAAGTGCTGTGGCAATCTGTGCCGTCATCGGCGGCAATGCCAGCAAGCCAGCCTTGGCCGTTTGACGGTGGAGCATAAATCTGCCCGCGGGCGTCCCAGGCGGCAAATTGCAACGGCAGCGATCCGTTCGATCGGTGCGGTTTTTTCATTGACACGGGCTGTAAAAGGCCACATGGACTCGCCATGGACAGTTCGCACCACGCCCGCCGTATCCGTGCGCGTCGCCTTTCGGCGGGGGCGTGGGATATGCGGATGCATTGAGCTAATCTGCTATCAGATCACGAAGGCCCTTGCCGGCAGCGGCGGGGGCCTTGTGCTTTCGGGCCTCCGTTCGTTGCGACACAACGAAGGAGGACAACATGCTCGAACCGCACATCGCGCCCCCTGCGTGCGTCACCGAAGACGCATTCGCGGCCCTGATGGAGATCACCAGACGTCCGCCCGTCGTGTTCGTCGAAGGGCGCGGCTCCTGGCTGACCGATCAGGAGGGAAAGAAATATCTTGATTTCATTCAAGGCTGGGCAGTCAATTGTCTGGGCCATTGTCCCACAGCAATCGTCAGCGCTATCAAGTCGCAGGCCGAGCAACTTTTGAACTGCAGCCCGGCTTATTACAACGGGCCAATGATCCGCCTTGCCGAGTTGATAGCTCGCTACAGCGGATTGCATCGGACGTTCTTCACCAACAGCGGCGCCGAAGCGATCGAGGGGGCGATCAAACTCGCCCGCAAATGGGGACAAATCCATCGCGGTGGGGCCTACGAGATCGTCACTATGCATCACGGTTTCCACGGCCGCACGCTGGCTGCGATGTCGGCGTCCGGAAAGGCGCAATGGGAGCATTTGTTCGAGCCTAAGGTCCGGGGTTTCCGCAAAGTGAGGCTCAACGATATCGAGCAGGTCGAGCGAGCGATCACGGCCAACACAGTCGCTGTCATGCTCGAGCCGATCCAAGGGGAAGCCGGGGTGTTCGTCGCGTCGGACGCTTTCCTCCGCGACCTGCGCGCGCTGACCAAGCGGCATGGCATCCTTCTGATCCTGGATGAAATTCAGACGGGGATCGGCCGAACTGGAACTCTCTTCGGCTTTCAGCACGCCGGCGTTGAGCCGGATGTGATGGTTCTGGCTAAAGGACTTGGCGGCGGCATTCCCCTCGGCGCGCTTGTCGCGCACAAGGACGCTTGCTGTTTCGCGTACGGGGACCAGGGCGGCACGTTCAATGGTAATGCGTTCGCCACGGCCGTGGGATGCGCGGTTTTGGAGGAGATTGCCAAGCCGGGCTTTCTCGCTGGCGTCGCCGAGGCTGGCGCGCATCTCGCCAAGCGGCTGAAGGAACTGTCGCAGCGATACCAGTGCGGCGAAGTGCGTGGCCGCGGCTTGCTTCTGGCGCTGAATCTCCAGAGCGAGATCGGACCGCAGGTGGTCGGATTGGCGCTGCAGCGCGGGCTTTTGATCAACGCGCCTCGCGCAGATACGCTGCGCTTCATGCCCGCGCTCACAGTGACGCGACAGGAGATCGATCGCATGATCGCGATCTTGGACGAGGTGCTCAAGATGCTACGGACGGAAATCTAAGCGACGAATGTCGGAAAGTGGCACGTGCTCGAACCAAACGACCCGCCTCGGGGCCGTAAGGTCCGTCGCAAGAGCAAACCCTGAACCACAGAACGGAACAATTCGTTATGGCCGTCACTCAACTCGACAAAGGCAATTCTTTCCGCGCGCTCCATCAAGGGATGCGCGCGTTCGTCATCGCCAACGCCTGGGACGCGGGATCGGCGCGCGTTCTGGCGGGCCTCGGCTTTGCGGCGATCGCCACCTCCAGCTACGCGACTGCCGGCGCATACGGCACGCGCGACGGCAGGATCACCCGCGACCAGGCGCTCGCGCACGCGCGCGCCATCGTTGACGCGACCGATCTTCCGGTCTCGGCGGATCTCGAAAGCGGCTTCGGCACCACCGCGAATGACGTGGCCGAGACCTATCGCCACGCCGCAGCCGTAGGCCTCGTCGGAGCGACGATCGAGGACGCCACGCCCACAAGCCGAAAGGACAAGCCGCTGTTCGACATCGGCGAGGCGACCGAGCGCGTCGCCGCCGCCGTGGCAGCGACGCGCAAGCTCGGATTTCCGTTCATGCTCACCGCGCGCGCCGAAGGCTTCCGGCGCGGCAACACCGATCTTGACGACGCGATCAGGCGCCTGCAGGCCTACGAGAAGGCGGGCGCAGGCGTGCTGATGGCGCCTGGCTTGCCGGACCTCGCGTCGGTGAAGGCGGTGTGCGCCGCGATTGCGAAGCCGTTCAATTTCATGGTCGGCATTCCGGGCAAGTCGTTCACCGTTGCCGAGCTGGAAGCGGCTGGCGTGCGTCGCATCAGCCTCGCCGGCTCGCTCTATCGCGCCGCTATGGGTGGGCTCGTCGCCGCCGCGCACGAGTTGAAGGACAAGGGAACCTTCAGCTACGTCGACACGGCACTGCCGTCGGCGGAGCTCGCCGGATTCATGCGGGGGTAAGCCGCTCGTGTTCTCGAAGGTGCAAAACCGGCCGATCTGCCGGTCCAGCAGGCAACTAAAGTCGAGTTAATCATCAATCTCAAAACCGCAAAGTCGCTCAGCATCACCGTGCCACTGCCCCTGTCCGGCCGCGTTATATCCTCCAGAGTGCGGGTCTAACCGAGAAGGACGGGACCGAGATCGGTGATCTCCTTGGGGCGCTTAAACGTAGTCAGGCCGCATTGGCAGCGTAAGCGTAAGCGTTCAAGCCTTCTGCACTACCGGAGCAGTCCGCCAGGACTGCCCCTTTCAATCTTCCGATCGCCGATGAGGTTATCGAACAAGACGCACATCGTGCAGCACGCTGCGTACCGCGCGCCGCCATCCTTCTGATCCGGTCCGCAGTCCGCAGTGGTTTTGGTAGTTGGTAACCACCATGTAACCGCGGGGAGCGATTATTTGCGTCAAATAGCTGCAGCGCGTCTCCCGATTGCAACGAGCTACGCTTCGGTGCACCCGAGACCAATCGTCAGCTGGTGAGAATTTGGAGCGGGCGAAGGGATTCGAACCCTCGACCCCAACCTTGGCAAGGTTAAGATATATTGATTACTTTTGTTTTCTCCAGCTTACCAACCTCTGATTTTGGCTTGCCTCACTCTGTAAACTCAATCTACTAAACGTTCAGACGGTTGCTGGAGTTTTCCCGATTTTACTT
>JBAPZR010000798.1:0-1720 GCA_049285335.1 Xanthobacteraceae bacterium
ATTCCGAAGCGGCCACGAAATAGCGCAGCGTTGCCTTATGTCGCAGTCTGACGGAGGCCTGACTTCTTATGGTGTTCCCGCTGCAGCGGGCGGATCGCTGTCCTCGTCTTAACTACTTCGGTCACCCCGTATCTTTTGGGTGGTGGGACCTCTGTTGGGTGCGTAACCATCATAAGATCATTTGGTCTACGCAATTCGGCCGCGACTCAAGGTTTTTTAACCGAGTTCCCGGAAATTGACGGCGTTGGTCTTGAACGCGTGATGCACCGAAATGCAATTCGATCAATCGACGCGACAGGGGCTTATCAAGCTTGTCGGCTGGGCAGCGGTGGCCGCGTCGCTACTCGCGGCATGCACGCAGCAGGCAGTTATATCCACCCTCGAATTCAAGGACACAACGCTTAATGACGTTGTGAACACCCCTGATTCACTTTTGCAACAGGCCAAAGCCCTCGGCGCTCCCATGGCTGCGGTTGAACGGGCCGTTCAGATCTCACGTCAGCCGGTCTTTCCCAAAAAGGAGGCGCTCGCGGTCTTTGACATTTCACAGCCCTCGGCAAAGAAAAGGCTCTATGTCTTGGATTTCACATCCGGTCAGGTCACCGCCCACTACGCGGCCCATGGACGAGACAATGGACCCCAAGCAAGAGCTATCAAATTTAAAGGCTTCGAGACGGATTTGGACATGGTGCCATTGGGCCCGCTTAAAACCGCGCATTCCGAGGTGATGGACCCCTACAAGACGATTGTGGATCGCTACGACGGAACGGTTTATCCCAATATGATCGTCGTAGGGCTCGACGGCGTCACCTCGTACAACAGTTACATCAGCCACACTCCACCGTTCAAATGGATCATCCATCCGAACTGGTACACCACCGCAGCTTTTCGCGCCAACAATAATGGCGTGCTCGGGAGGAGCACTGGTTGCATCACCCTCGATCCAGTCGAAAACAACGAGCTCATCACCCGGCTTCAGGATGGAGCTCTGGTTTATGTGACGGTTGGAGATGACCCGATAGAACAATACTTGTAATTCGTGGCTTCCGCCCGCGCTGCTGTGAAGCGCGAGGCAGAAGATTGGAGATGTCCACGTGCGGCACGCATTTCGCCCTTACAAGCCCAGTTTCTCGGCGACCATCTTTTCTACGTTGAAAGTAGCCGTGGAGCCAGCGAACGCTGTTTCCGCATCGTACGCCATAGCTTCCAACGGACTTTGCCGATAGCCGAAGCATTCCAAGCCATTCGCATACGAAAGTAGAAAGCGATCTGGTCCGAGCAGGCGCCATACGGCGCCCCCTCACTATACAGCGGCCCTCACTATACAGCGGGCCATCACTGTGCAGCGGCCCCACACTATACAGCGGCCCTAGCGGGTCCTCACTATACAGCGGGCCCTCACTATAAGGCGGGCAGCTCACTATACAGCGGGCTCTCACTATACAGCGGGCCCTCACTATACAGCGGCCCTCACTATACAGCGGGCCTCACTATACAGCGGGCCCTCACTATACAGCGGCTCTCATATACGGCGGCCCTCACTATACAGCGGGCCCTCACTATACGGCGGCCCTCATTATACAGCGGGCCCTCACTATACAGCAGGCCCTCACTATAGAGCGGCCGTCACTATATTAGCGGCCCTCACTATACAGCGGCGGTCACTATACAGCGGCGCTCACTATACAGCGGCCCTCACTATACAGCGGCCCTCACTATA
>JBAPZR010000799.1:0-2162 GCA_049285335.1 Xanthobacteraceae bacterium
ACTCCTACGACCCGCATCGCAACCCTCCATCATCGTTGTTGTTGCGTACACAAACCATAAAACGAAATTTCAACGTCGCTAAGGAGGTGGCCGAATCGATTTGATATCTCATGTTAACCTTAATTCATCCGGCAGACGACTTTCATCCCGGTATCAAGTCATATCCGATCACGGGACGCTGCTAGATGAGCTTCAGAGAGCCCAGGGAGCGTCAGGCTAAAAGAAGGCTCGCCTGCAACAAATTCCGGAATGATACTTAGATTGGAATCCGTCGAACCAGGATCCTCTTTCATCAAGAACAAACTAGTCCGCATGCTCGCGGGTTGGTGCTGTGGACCGAGTACCATGGAGGTGGGTAATTCTTCTCGAGATTGCTGCACTGCGGGAACTTTCGGCACAAATCACGATCGTGCTGAAACGACCAAAAGATTAAGGTCCAGAATAAGGCCTAATAGCGAAATCGCAATGTGACCAAATCAACTAAGTCATTGAAATATAGGGTCGGCCCGGGAGGACTCGAACCTCCAACCAAGCGGTTATGAGCCGCCATCGCAGGCTGGGAGGACTCGAACTTGCAACCAAACGATTACCAACCGCTAGCTCTGAGCATTGACCAACGGCCCGCTTCTCGCGAAGTGCCCGAAAGGGCGGGGTTGCCTGGTGTGAGTCCTTTTCTCCGCAAATGGCCAATTGAATTTCAATGAACGGTTTCGGCGGCTTCGTCTTTGCCGCAAAAATTCCGTTTCCTCGCACAGAGGCCACTACCCAGAGAGACTCTGTTCGAGTATGCGTGCGATTACTGCGCAGGAAGGCCGAGCATCTGATGCTGTCGGGACCATTCCGCCGGCAAGTCGGTGAGGCGAGCGACGCCGATGCTATGCGGGAGCGGGCCATCGATGGCGGCTGCTCAGAGCTAGCGACTGATAATCGTTTGGTTGGAAGTTCGAGATTTCCCGGTATCGTGCAAAAAGCGCCGAATTGGTTGGTTTTCGTGCAGGGGCTTTGTCTCTGCCGACGATCAGTTGAATGTGACGGGCCTTTTCGACGGCACTGTCTCTGTCGCGCAAAATCCCGTTTCCCGGAAACAGAGACCGACAGTGGCGGAGACTCGTTCGAATGGGGCTCGAGGAGGCGGCCTCAGGGGCTTCGGACCTCGTCATGGTGGCCTTATGTTCAATTACGAACTCCTCAATCCGGCGGCCTGCGCGACTGCTGCCAAGTTCGAGTCGTTTTGCTTCTGTTGGAAAAAGCTCTATACGAAGCTTTGTTGGCGCGCGTTGTGATTGGCGGCCTGTTATTCGCCACGCCGACCACGTTGCTCATCGTGCCCTACGCTACGCAAGGGCAACGACGGCAGCCGGCGCATGGCGAGTTCGACGAGGGTTTGCCGTGAATAAGATGGAGCGGTCACCGGAACGATTTGAAACAACGCCGCCAACCCGAAGCGGCAATGGCCGGAGCGTGATGGAGGACAAAATGTTCATTCAGACCGAAGCAACGCCGAACCCGGCGACCATGAAGTTCCTTCCCGGCCGTCCGGTGCTGGAAAGCGGCACGCTCGATTTGCGCGGTGCCGCGCAAGCCGAACAATCGCCGCTTGCCGAGCGGCTGTTCGGCATTGCCGGCGTTAGTGGCGTGTTTTTCGGCTCCGACTTCATCACGGTGACCAAGAGCGCCGGAGAATGGCAGCAGCTCAAGCCGATGATCCTCGGCGCCATCATGGAGCACTTTATGTCCGGCGCGCCGTTGATGGCCGCAGGCCATGCCGAGATCAAGGACAGCGAAGAGTTCTTCGACGAAGCCGATGCTGCCACCGTGGCGACGATCAAGGAATTAATCGAGACCAGAGTGCGCCCGGCGGTCGCCAACGACGGCGGCGACATCACGTTCCGCGGCTTCAAGGATGGCGTCGTTTATCTCAATATGAAGGGCGCCTGCTCTGGCTGCCCGTCATCGACGGCAACGTTGCGCCACGGCATTCACAATTTGCTGCGCCATTACATTCCCGACGTCAACGAAGTCCGGCCTGTTTGACAAGACGCCGTTCGCACCGAGCGTGGCCACACTCGGCGCCATCGGCTCATTTGTTGGCGGCGCTACTGGCATCGCCGCGTTCGCGTCGTCGCTGTTCACCCAGACAAACTCGAATAACAAAAAGCGGT
>JBAPZR010000800.1:0-6313 GCA_049285335.1 Xanthobacteraceae bacterium
TCTCAAACAGCGCAGGATGAAACTGGTCCGTATCGCCGCCGAGGAAGCCGTAGAAATACTCGAAGCCAAGACCTCCAGCCCACTGATCGTAGGGTCCTCCCGGACCTTGCATCCACTCTGGAACTAAGTGGTGCTTGCCAAACCACGCTGTGTTGTAGCCGTTATCTACGAGAATGTTCCCGATCGTGCCGGCACTCTTGGGCATGATCGAGGTGTAGCCTGGGTATCCCGTTGCGAACTCGGTGATGTTGCCCATGCCGACGCTCTGGTGGTTGCGGCCGGTTAGAAGCGCGGCCCGAGTCGGTGAGCATAGTGCGGTGGTGTGAAACTCGTTGTACCTCAAGCCGCTGTTTGCAAGGCGATCGAGGGTTGGCGTCGGAATCGGTCCGCCGAAGGTGCTGGCCGCACCAAAACCAGTGTCATCGGTCATGATGAGCAAGACATTTGGCGCACCCTTTGGTGCCGTAACGGCTTTTGGGAAATCCGGCGTTGAATCGCTCGCGTTGCGACCAATGACTCCCCTGAATTGTGGTTGCGGGACAGGAAGCACTGCCGAACCCCCTGTTGGAGGTGGGCTTTGGTCAGGAGTCGGTGACTGTTGAGCAAGTGCGGGATGACATCCCGCTACGATTGTGACCGCAAACCAGCAAGCGCTAAGAAACGACAGACGATGCTTCGAGAGCGAAGGCCGATTTGATGTGGAAGTATCGAAAGTTGGGACTACACTCATGACAAACTCCTTGACCGACATTCTTGCTTTTCCCTCCCCCGTGGACGTGCGGCACAATACGGCCACGTCCGTCGCATTGAGTGCACTATGTTTAGTCGTATGTTGCAGATAATCGGTTCATGCAGAACTCCACGACGACATGCGGTTATTGTTCTGGCAACGCACAATGGATCGTACCCATCGCGGACCAATGCCCGCGTTACCCCGAAGCGGTGGCTGTCTCGTTTATAAGTACGCGTGGAGGAAGCAGTGCGTGCTGCGAAGAGAAAAAATTCCGGGGCGCACTCTTCACGAAGGGTTCAAACAACAATGGCGGAGGCTTCAAACATTGTCTGATGTCCGCTTTGCCCCCAAAAGCGGGCATTGCAAACCGTGGTCGCCATGCCTGCTTTGTGCCACAAGCGGACATTCCAAATGTGCTAACGGCTACTCATGCAAACCATCGCAGTACAACGACCTCGCTATAGCTCGTGATATGCGGACGTCAGCACGGGACAATTTATGCGACCAGTTCATTCATAACGCTGACGATCCGCACAGCCAGCGGTTCGGTGCGTCCGCGCACGCTTATCTCGCGCACAGGAAAGGCACTCATTTTAACTTCGGCAGTGGCGGCGACGATGTCGGATACAACGAGTTGACAGCCATAATCTTTGGTCAGCTCCTGGAGACGTGCGGCTACATGTACGGAATCGCCGATTGCTGTCAGGAGGAAGCGATCCCGGTAGCCAAGCTCACCCAGAATCACGTTGCCGGCATGGAGGCCAACGCCGATTACAAGTGGCTCCGGTAATTCGTCAGCCAATGTTCGATTCATATTGGCAAGACGGCTATCAATAAGTTGCGCCGCGGCCAATGCCTGGGAGCAGGCTTCACGTGGACCCGCGTGTATGCCGAAGATCGCCATCATTCCGTCGCCAACGAATTGGTTGGGCGCGCCACCGGTGTCGACAACCGCGCCTGCCACGGCATCAAAGAAATGGTTTAGCAGGAACACCACGTCGTACGGGTGGCGCTTCTCGACCAAGGCCGTTGACTTACGAATGTCCACAAACATGATCGCCACGAAACGTTCGAGTTCCGACGCCTCAGAATAGTCACGTCGACGCGACTCGCTCGCGCCAATATTTGGCGGCAGTAATGGAAGGACCGCGGTATCGCTCCGGGGACGCAGTTGACACGCCAGACGCACACTTGGACCGGCGCGCAACCGACCTAGCAACGCTTGCTCGGAGGCACTTGGCGGCGGTAACGTTTCGACCCCACGCAGCACACGGACGCGGCAGGTCGTACAGCGACCTCGTCCGCCGCAAATTGCTGCGTGCTGAATGCTGGCGCGACGGCTAGCGTCAAGGACATCACAGCCGATTGGCACGCGAACGACACGGCCGCCAGGATAAGCGATGTTGATCAGGCCACGGCGCCGTTCAACTAGCCAGCGCGCAGCCCATGCGACGAAAACGATCGCCAGCAGCACAACATAAATCCAGTAAAGCTGGAGTTCGAGATTCCAGCTTGGCCCGTTCACGATTGGATCGCGCACATGACCATCGCGCACCATCATCTGAAGCCATTCCGGATGCAGTTGCCATTGTGCCAGCACTTGGCGTGTGCCCTGCCAAATTCCGAGCAGAGCGAGCACTGGCAAGAGTGTCGCGACGGTGAGCAATACGGGGGCAAATTTATGATAATTGGATCGCGCTCGTAGCCAGTAATGCACGCCGAGGCACCCATGCGTCCAAGCCACCAAGAGCACCGTGATTTGCCGCCACCCCCAGAACGGAACGAAGGAAAAGTAGACGGTGAGTACAACGTCGTAGCGGCGCGTGACGTCAAAGGCTGAATATACGTGCCGATGGGCAGCAAAGTGGTGAAACAAGAGCGGTAGAATAGAGAAGCCGAGAAGAAGTCGTACCAATTCGACGGCGCCCATACGGAAGCTGCGGCGGCTGTAAAGGGCGTAGAGCGCTAGAGTAAAGTGGGTCGCAAACGCACCGTACAGAGCGATGGTTCCCGGTATACTGTGCCAGACGAAATCATGAATCTGCGTACCCCATTGCATTGCCTCAAACGAAACATTGCCTAACGCGTGCATGCAAAAGTGCAGCGTGAGATAGCAGAGCATGATGAGACCAGCTCCGAGGCGGACCCGTCGAACCGTCATCTGGTCGCGAAAAATGCTGGCATCTGGCATCTGGATGTAGTCGCTCCGATGTGCCGACCGGCCATCGTATCAACTCGCATCGACATTCTGGAAGAGTTTGGGTGTGAGGCCCCCGACGTTCGCTCATAAGCGAGATACCGGCCTCCAGCTTCGGAATGTCCGCTTTGTGCCAAAAAGCGGACATTGGCGACCTCGCCTATGCGCCGGATATCGGCAGAACCGGCATGGGGAGTGCCTGGTCAAGCACCGAAGACGAAGCGTGTCCCCGTATAGGAGCGTAAGAGCTTGTTCGGCATCTCAGCCTTGACCATGTCGTAAAACGGCTCACCAGTGCAGTGAAGTGGAACGATATAGTCGATGTCCATATCCTTCATCGCGGTGGCTGTTTCGCGCACGTAGTCTTCCTTGTAGGGTGCAAGGTGGAAGCCCCCGATGACGGCGTGAACTTTGTTGACGCCAGAAGTCGCTTGGGCTTGTTTGACCGCGTTGATCACTCCGCGATGACTACAAGAGGTCAACACAATTAGTCCGCGTCCCCTGAGATTGAATGCCGTAGCGATTTCGTGGCGGAACTGATCTGGAATGATTGCTTGCGTGCGTTCATCTTCCGGAAGCTTATCGGCATAACATCCCATCCCGTGATCTACGCCAATCTTCATGGCACTTGGCGACAGAAGCTTTTCAAAGCTCGTTTGGTCAATATGGCCCGTGGTGAAGCCATGACCAGCGATGAGCGCAGGTCCCTCGGCATAAGTCATCGTGAGATTTGCATCTTCTATAGCTTTTCGATCAAGCGCACCGAAGTCGCCTCGCACCGGTGGCGCGATCCACTCACGAGAACAGAATGCCTCCTCACCGCCGATATAGATCGGCAGTTTGGTCTTCAGTTTACCGTTGTTTGCTCGCAGAAAGCCGGCAAGGCCGCCAAAATGATCGTAATGACCGTGGCTAAGCACCAGAGCATCGAGCCCGGCCGGGTCAATGCCTACAAGGCTGCTATTGTTGATCAGCGCTTCAGGTGTGAAGCCGAAATCCATCAGGATATTGCGCGTTTCCGTCCCGCGCCGTGTCTCGGCGTGCATCGAGAGGCCGAACTCACTGACCAGTGTCTTGCCCGGAGGTTTGTCGCCACTAACGCCCCAGCCGAAGTGTTGGATATCGACATCGGCAAGTTTCCGACTGGGCGCTACAGCGAATTGGTAGCTGTCAACCACGACCCGAACAGAAACGCCATCAAGCTCGGGTACCGACCCGGAAATTGTTTCCGCCTTTACCGGCTTCGAACTGCCCAACAGCGTCGCAATAATAGCGCCAAACACCGTGGCGCCGCCGCCGCACACTACGTCACGTCGATGCATGTCGTTGCACTGGCAGATTAACATAGGTGAATCCTCCTGTGCGTGATCGTTCACCGGCGAGCGTCATCATGCTCGGGCAGCGCTCAAATCTGCTCGCGGATCAAAAAGTTGAGATCTGAGGGATGTCTGCCTGCCGATGGCACAACCGCTGCCGCATCGCCCTGCTGGGAATTCGGCACCTCCCGCTGGCAGCTCAAGCAGCAGGATATATCCACCAAGGGCCAGTGATAGATGTGACAAAATGTCAGGACGCAGTCGGAGGGCGCGAAATACTGATCCGCGTTTGGACACCAGCCCTTCATCAAATTCAGACAAAAGCACTGTCTGGGATGTCCGCTTTGTGCCAAAAGCCGACATCGCCCTTCTTATTCGACCACTTCGTCTGCCGAAGAAACGCCTGCATTAGTCGGCTGGCACTGTGCCTCGCGCGGCCCACGCGAGTTAGCCTGCGCTTAAGTCATCTTTGGCGTTCCAGCGGCAAACGTACGTCCCTTCAGCGTCGGTCCGGTCACGTCTTCGACGTGGTGGATAATGGCTACGACCTCCCCGTTGTGGTCTAGCACCGGGACGTTGATTGGCTGCCAATGCCGCATTCGCCAGGGACCGCTACGCAGGCGGATGTCGTAGCGCTGCCGCGCCATGGTATGCGGTTCGCGCGTGCGTAGCACTTCATGCAGCGAGGCCAACAGATTCTTCACGCCGTTGGCTTGCATGTCGCCCGGGTTGTCGGGAAAAGCATCGAACATGTTAAGCCCAGCGATCAGATCGTGCTCCGTAAAGGTCGCGCGGTAATAGCCCGCGTTGGCGTCTTGGATAGTAAGGTCAGTGTTCAGCTGCAGCCAAGGATAAGGAACGACCTCGAGCAAGCCGCGATGCCGGTCGGAAATCGCCTCGCCAAACAGGACCTTGCGTAACGGGAGCAGCGCAAAGAGTTTGCCAGACTCGCCGCTGATCTCGATGAAAAACTCTGGAAAAATCAGCCGTGATGGGCTCAGCCGCGTCAGCAGAAGGTCGCGCGCTTTTTCAGTGGCGGCATGCTTGGCCGTCGACCGATCGGGGAATTCGGAGGCCGAGATTGCCTCGATCCGCTCCGCCCCGGTGTATATATGGACAAAGCAACGCACGACGAACTTTTCTCACTCGTCCTCGCTCGTCTCATATAGCTCAATCGAGCCCACATGTAACGGGCGACCCCTCGCCAAGTCCGTTGGTTCCAAGCGGCTACCACGGAAGGCGGGTGACGTTTTGTTCATTCCGCTAATCACTGCCCAAAAGTTCCATATCCGCCTTGTGTCAAAAGGTGACATGGCAGCATGTCCAATCAATGTCCGCTTTACCCCCAAAAGCGGACATTCATCGGCGTGAGTGCGATGTCCGCTTTGTGCCAATGGCAGACATTTAGGCCGCGCTCGGATAATATTGGTGGTGGTTAGGAGGGTTCTCAGGTTTGTGGAGCATGACGGTGGAACTCCCCCGTCGAAAATTCCTACATCTGGCGGTCAGTACGGCCGCACTCCCGGTCGCATCGCATCTCGTTTGGGCTCAGTCCTATCCGTCACGGCCAGTGCGCATCATCGTCGGATTTGCCCCCGGCGGCACGAGCGACATCTCCGCGCGCCTGGTGGGCCAATGGCTATCGGAGCGGCTCGGTCGCCAATTCATCACCGAGAACAAAACCGGCGCAGCAGGAAATATCGCGGCGGAGTACGTCGTGAACGCTGCACCCGATGGCTACACGCTTCTCGTATTTGCCTCGGCCGCTGCGATTAACGCGACGCTCTACACGAATCTCAATTTCAATTTCGTCCGCGACATCGCGCCGGTCGCCAGCATCCTGCGTGTGCCCAATGTCATACTGGTCAACCCGTCCTTCCCGGCTGCGACGGTTCCCGAGTTGATCGCCTATGCCAAGTCCAATCCAGGTAAGATCAACATGGCGACAGCCGGTATCGGGAGCACGCCCCACATCTTTGGCGAGCTGTTCAAGATGATGACCGGGGTCAACTTGCTTACAGTGCACTATCGAGGCGGCGGCCCCGCGCTTACTGACCTGCTCGGTGG
>JBAPZR010000801.1:0-3675 GCA_049285335.1 Xanthobacteraceae bacterium
GTACCGATATACGCATCCGAACAAGCGGCCAAAAACGTTGGCGACGCAGCCAGGATGGCCCATATAGCTGTGCTGAAAAAGAACAGATGGCCGAGAAGGTAGTGGAATTGGCTCCGCGGCGTAGCAGTAGGGAAAATTCAAATGACCATCGCGAAGATGATGAAAGACCGCGCCGCGCTCACTCAGCAACTGCAGGCTTTGCCCGACGACCTGGCCAGCGAAGCGGAGTTTAGGGAAACATTCGACCGGCGATGGGTCCTCGAAAATTTGATCCTCGAACGCAAGGTCATCACACTGGCCGAGCTGAAGGCGCAGCTTCGCGTCTCGGCCGATCGCGCCGACTATCTCGGCAACGGCTGGCGGCGGCCTGATTCTGCCTCGCGGCTCTATCGCAAAAAGAGTGGTAAGGTCTAAGCCTTGCACAAAGGGTGCTGTCAGGGGCGCACAAATGCGTCATCAGGAGCCAGACTGGCAGCCACCAGGATGGCTGCCGCGAAGCCGAGCAGAGCGTAACGAACTATCATGGGCGTCCTCCTAAACCGTTTGGAGTGCCGTGCATCCGATGGCGTTCAGCAGTTAATCCGTTTCCCGCCACCCTGATGCGATGTTTTAGCCGCCAAAGCTACTTCACCGGAATCAGAACAGGTGCATCTTTGTCTTTGAGCGAGACTACCAAGAACTTGGCTGGCATCGTCTGGTGCTTCGTCCTTATCTCGCCTTCGGCCGTTCTTCAGTGGCCGCACTGGCCGCACTGGCCGGACTCGCCGGCGCATTGAGCACCGCGGTGCAAGCCGGCGGTAAATCCTTAAGCTTCAGGCCTGCGGATGAGCCGCCAAATTCTGGGATCTTCAAACGCAGGATCCAATCAGCGAACCAATGGTCGAGCGACTTGTCACACCCATCGCCGCCTGGCACGGCCGGCTGCGCCTCACAATTCGGCGAGTCGGCTGGACACTTCAGGCGTACATGCATGTGATCGTCATGGCCATACCAGGGACGCACCTTGGACATCCACGATCTATCGTTCTTGCCCTCGACCCGGCAGAGCTCTTTTTTTATTGCAGCATTGACGAGAACCCGCTCGACTTCGGGCTGCTCGGCCGCCGTTCGGATGAAGTTGACATCGGCGGCACTCCAAATTTCGTCATTGACGTGCTTTCCATCCGCGGCAACCAAATTGCTGGCTTTAATATTTTCGCGTTCCTCTTTGCTTAAAACACGATCTGGCATCGGCATGAACCAAATGTCGACGTCAAGTCCGGTTTGGTGGCTCTTATGTCCGAAGGGAAGCGGACCGCCACGGGGTTGCGCCATATCGCCGATTAAAATTCCCTTCCGGCCAGTGGCCTCAGCGGCGAGCGGCGCGAAGCGTTCTAGGAATTTCACCAGCTCCGGATGACCCCAATTGCGATTGCGCGACAGCCGCATCACCTGCCAAGTCGGTCCTGTTGTCGGGAGTTCGACGCCCCCTTGAAGACACCCGTGCGGGTAGTAGCCAATTGCCATAGCCATCCCGAGGCTTGGCAGTTTCTTTTCTGAAAATAGAACGCTCGCTGGCTTCGAAGTTTGCTGGTTTTCCTGGTCGGTGTTTTTCAAGGGATTGTTGCGCGGTAAAGGTACAGGAACAGGGACGGTGCTTTTCGCCGCGGCGGCACAGGTCAGCGCCACTGAAAAGGCTGTTACGACTATTAACCTTTTGTTCATGCCGTTTGCACGATGCAAGTCAGCGCGTTGCGTCGCAACTTAAGTACAATTCCGGAATTGTTATGGCCGAGTCATCCTTTAACGAGTTAAAACTTATATAAAGTTGACAGCATCGGTCTCTGCGCAAACAGGGTTAAGACATGAGCCTACATTTCCGCAGTTTCGTGATTGTCCTTATTTTGATGGTCATATGCGCTTTTCCTGCGAGCGCGCAGACCGGCTCTAGCGTCGGTGCGGCCGGCGCCCGGTCTCAGTCTGAGTTAACGGGTGGGTCTACCAGCTCCAATCCACCGACTCAGAAAGCGTCTAGTACCGCCACCCCGAGCACAGAGACCGATTCTACGGCCGCGAAATCCGAATCTGAGACTGGAGGCTCACAGCCTCAATCCAATCCCGGAATCAAAAAGGCTGGCTCAGTCGTCCTTATCAACATCGACAAAACGAAACAAGAAATGACGGTTTCTTTAGATGGAATAGAAAAATATCACTGGCCGGTATCAACTGGTCGAGGAGGATATTCAACGCCATCAGGAACTTATACCGCCACCTCCATGAACGAAATCTGGTATAGCAAGCAGTGGGACAATTCCCCCATGCCGCATTCTATTTTCTTCATGAAGGATGGCCATGCCATTCATGGCACCTATGAGGGGACCAATCTCGGCAAGCCCGCCTCGCACGGCTGCGTGCGCATTTCGCTCGAGAATGCCGCCACGCTTTATGCGCTCGTGAAGGAGAATGGCTTAGAAAATACGCAGGTTGTGCTGAACGGCGTCACGCCGGGCGGCGAGTTTAAGTACGCGAATGTCGCGAGAGCTCAGGCAGGTCCCGGCTGGGCGGGTCAGGCAGGTCCCGGCTGGGGCCTTTTCGGGCCATTATTTGGCGCTCCGTCTTACAGCGGCCCTCAAGGGTATTACCGGCCGTTTGCCTACTCACGCCGGTGAAGGTCGCGAGGCTTTTTTGAACTTCGGCCACGCGGGTTGAACCGCTGGTGATGCCTTTAGTCCATTCCGCACAACTCATCGAGGGGATCGAGTATCGAACTGATCTCTTGACCGTCTTGGGAATTTGGATTGACGCCTTCAAGACTGCTAACCAACGCGATAAATTCGGGACCCAACGCTTCTTCCAATTTTGCAGCCTTGTGGCGCAGCTCCTCAGCTTTCGTCGCATCTTGCTCGTCGTTTATCTGATCACCCAGCTCGACAATTTCACAATAGGCCTGCGTCTTGAAGTCGTCGCCACTAATAATTTTGGCGACATTTTGTGCATCTGCCTTCAATTTCATAGCGCTCGGCTGTTTGGCCTGCGCGCACATTGGCACTAACGAGATTGCCAAAATCACAAATCTCGACATCAGGGTCATAAGGGAACTCCTCCTGACTTCCCCCTCAGGATCTAGCAACAATCATGCCAGGGAAGCAGCACGGCGCAGCGCTATTGCTGCCCACTCAATACAAGGCCAGCATGACCAAATTCCAGATCAGGATAATCGCCATCACCCCCCAACTCGGAGAGGGCTAGGGCTTTGACCGCTTCGTGATGACCTTCAGACCTCTCGGTCTTCATGAGCTGTGCATTCCGCAACTTTGCGAATGCGCAACAATGTAACTTCCCTGAATCAATGCGGAAGCGCAGGTCCGCGAAAATCCGTTGGTAAGGATAACGCTTTTTGGAAACACGACTGCCTGAGGGGACTGTCAATGGCTGCGTGCAACAGCGACCAGCCGTTGAGCAAAGTCGTAGTGCGGCGCATTTAGCGCCCCGTAAATTACCGCCGCAACGAAATAAATAACGAACAGCAATGCAATGTCCTTCCGAGACATCAAATGCTCCTTACGGGTCATTTGCGCGCTAATCACGGCGCACCATCGTTGAAGCTGGACCGTTTCGCTTGTTCGCTCAGATGCACTGTGACTTCCCGACAACTCTCATGAGAAATCAAAGCCGGATTGATTGACGACTGTGGGC
>JBAPZR010000802.1:0-3351 GCA_049285335.1 Xanthobacteraceae bacterium
GCCTCATCCCGCGTGAGCAATTTCGCCGCCGATCGCCGCCCGGGCTCCTCCTCGTAATAGACGTAGGCGAGCTTTTGCCCGGTGCTGTCCTTCACGACGAAAGAGCGGAGCCGGTGCCGGTGTCCTCGACAGACCAAGGCGGCAGGAAGCGGCGGTCAGTTGGCATAGCCTCAAAACGTCCCAGAAATGGTCACTGGAGAGCCGAAATGCTCTCGGTCGCGTCGGCTTAGTCTGGCAGGCCTGTATGCTGCCCCCGGCCGCCTTCAGTTCTCGCGAACGTCATCCCGAGGTGGGATATGGCCGCATGAGTTTTCGGGTCACCGAGGGGGCTGTTGTCGTGCGGTTGCAGCGGTTCCTCGTGAGCAAGGGCAAGCATTTGCGTATTGCCACTAGCACAAAGCGGAAGCGTTGGGGCTTTGGCCGCTATTATTTGCTCGATGCAAAGGGCGTCGTCGACAAAAACGTTGATATCGAGAAGCTGGCGCGCAAGCTGCGCCTGCTGGATCCGCAGGAAACGCTTAAAAGATAGTGCGGCCTCAATTAAACTGCGCGCATGGAAAGAGATCAGAAGGAAAAACACTGCGGCAGTACGTTTGGGGTCACCGCGCTTCTCTGATAGCTCAGTTTCCTCATCTAACTTTTTGAAGCCTGCGGTACACGTTGATATTCGGCGATCTCTACTGCGACATCCGTGACCTCTGCCGGAGCTGTTGCGGAGGCGTTCGGAACTTCGCGCCAAACTGCCGCAGAACGACACCAAGAGGCGACGAGTTGGTATTCAAGCCGGCAGGGTTGCCGGGATATTCCTCGCTCGGTGTCGCGTGGTTCCTAGCCAGCCACGCGATTGTTCTTGTTCATATGATGGAGTAGCGGGGTTCGGTCAGCGCATCAGGCCGGCCCCGCATCTTTTCTAATGCCTACGCGTCGGAACCTTCTGTTAACGAAACATCGGCACAAGAAAATAGCCGAAGGCAGACACGAACCAGAGAAGGGAGAACGAGTAATGAATGAACAGGCCAGACGATTTGCGGACAATAGCACACAGGCTGCGCGTGAAACTATCGAAAGAAACGTATCGGCAGCAGAAGAAGCGGCTAAGGTCGCGGAACAGAGCTTTTCATGGTCGCTTGGCGGCATACGTGAGTTAAATGGCAAACTCATTGATATGGCGCATGCAAACGTCGATGCAGTATTCGATATGGCGCATGAGGTTGCCGGCGCCCAAGCGCCCTCTGATCTGGCGGCGATTTGGTCTGCCTACGCCAAACGGAAATTTGAAATGATGACTAAGCAGACGCGGGAACTCACTGAACTGGGACAAAAGTTTGCGAACCGGGCATTACAACAGGTAGAACGCTAGCGTTCCGATAATCACGACTAGCAGCAAGAGCGCCGCATCGGGAAACTGGTGCGGCGTTTCTAATTTGGCGTGACTGCGCTAAACTTCTTCTTCGCGGACCCTCGGCCTCATTTATCGTCCTCAAGGGGGTAGCATGATCCACACATTGTTGGTCTGGTTGCTCGCTGCCAGCTTCCTTGTGCCGGTCTGTTCAATGTCGCGGGCACACGCGCGACGCGCGACGAGTTTGTCGCCTGGGGCCACCCGGCGATAGACCGTGACATACGCCACGCATCGCTTCGTGCAGGGATTTTAAGCCTCTTATGGACGCTCGTTGGACACACGCACAAGAAACGCAACAACGACGCGATTAGTCTCGCCCTTCAGTGACTGAAAACAACATTCGACGCAGGATCGGACTGCGATCAACGCAGCAAACTCAATCGGCCGTATAGAACGCTTCGCGGATGGGATTCGAGATCGCGCCTGAGCCAATAATCGCCGTCTGGGTCATGACTAGGCCGACGACCCGATTTACCGGATCGATCCAAAACTGCGTGCCATAGATGCCGCCCCACCCGTAGCTACCTGCCGGGAGACGGCTCTTGGCTGCGGCCGGATCGGTCAGTATCCCAAAGCCCAGCGTAAAGCCCCAACCCGGCCCGCGAAGGGTCGGCATATTGCCGGTCGCGTTCTGCGTCATCTGCCGGACCGTCTCCGCGCGGAGCACGCGCACGCCGTCGAGTTCTCCCTCGTTCAGTAGCATTTGCAGGAACCGCGCGTTGTGCCGGAAGCTGGTCGAAGCCGGTCACGATCCTGCAACGCCGCTCGAGGCCTGGCGCGGCAAGACCCTGTGTCTGCTGGTCCGATCGATCGGCGAGGCGGCACGACTTGAAGTCAGCGGCGAAGGTGTCGGTTTTAGACCGAAGGCGTAGCCGGGACGGGCGTCCCTGGCGCGGGCGTCCCTGGCGCGGTTCGGGTAGGAAGCCGTCTCGGACTTCGGCAAGCGTCGCGACGTGTTCCCGCAGGCCTCGTCCCGGCTCCCTGCCACCACACAACTCTCTGGGGATTCACGTTGTCATACCCTCAAATGATTCGAAAAGCGTCCAAATACTGCCGCGCGATCTTCACGGACGTCCCCTCAATTGCTCAGCTCAGCCGTTCAGTCGGCATTAACCAATCAATGGAAGGGTACCCAGCGTCTCGTGGTTAGAGGAACTATGCGCAGTCTGATGAAGAGGGCCAATGGCAAGAACTCTTGCTGAGGTTATCAGTAGTGTGCCAGCTGAGCGGCGCGCCAAGATTGTTGCCGCCCAAGGGCGCAAGCTTACCGCAGAAGAGCAAATGCGTATCGCGGTGGAGAAGTGGCGGCGGTTAGAGGAAGTCAAGCGCGTCATGGAGCTCGATCGCAATCTGATCACGATCGCGGTGATAATCACCGCACTTCCGATTATCGCCGCTTTGGCCTTGGTGCTGACCGTTGTCGGTGTGGGCGGCCGATAGCAACAAATCCTTAATTCGGAGGGCTCTCATGGCGTCGTGGGTATTATTTGGTGGAATCCTTCTTGCTGGTTTCCTTGTCGGTCAAGTAGCGGCCCTCATCTCCTTCTTTGGACTCTTTCGGAAGAACAGCGGCGTTGAGGACGTAGAGTTTTCACCGCCACTAGTTCCCCAGCATGATATGCTCGCGTCGCTCACGGGGCGGGCACCAACACCGGCTAACGCTTCGGGGTGGAAGAGTCGTCATCCGTCGGCTGGTGACTACACGTCGTCGCAACAGGCGGAAATGTTCAAGCACTGATCTTCCAAATCAGTCCGAACCGTCGGCCGCGCCAATGTCAGCCGGCCGCCGCAGCAAGAACGGCTTCACCGGCTGGCAGATGGCCAAGAAAGCGCTCGACAAGCGCAGCGGCATCACCGGCTGGACCATCCACGATCTTCGCAGGTCATTCGCCCGAGGGCTTCGGGTTGCGGAAGCATTGGATTACAGGCGTCAGGGCCATTCATACGGC
>JBAPZR010000803.1:0-2199 GCA_049285335.1 Xanthobacteraceae bacterium
GTCCGCCGAAGGGTTGGATTCGTGGCAAGCAAAAGCGCAGCCGCCCTGTGCTGTGGGGTTGGCGACCATGGTGTTGATGCCGGCCGTGGTCGCCGCAATGTTCATGGACGGTGAATTATCGAGCAGCAAATAGAAGTTGATGTTGGGCGAGTAGGCCGATGTCGCCGTCGACGATCCGGAGATTGGCCAATTCGGCTGTTGCAAGACGCCGGCAAACGCATTGCTCGACGACGCCGTGTAGCTGACGGTGGCGGTGCGGACAAGCCCGTTCTGGACGACGTTAATCTGAGGGGCAGTGTAGCTCAGCCCCTTAACGGTTGAAGCCTCACCGTCGAAGACGGCCTGTGCGGTGGCCTGCGCGATGGCAATCGATTGGCTCGCCATCTTGGGAGTAACGGCGGCGAGTGCCGCAGCATCCGCCGCCGCGTTCAAACGCGTTCGCTTTTCGATCGCGGAAGAGAAATCCAATCCCATCCCAGCCAGGAAAACGATGGGAAGGAGGGACAGCGCAAAAATGATCGCGACGTTGCCTCTAGGATCCTGGAAGAGTTGTCGTGCAAACGGTGAGGGCCACTTCGGCATGACGCAACATTGTTGTGAAAGGGTGTGTCGTTTATCGGCCAGAGCTTTAGCCCTCCGACCTTTCTGTAAAGTGCAGTAGACAGAACAAGTTTAGTTTAAATTGAAGCAATCAGCACCATTTAAGTGGTTTATTTGTTTGTGGCCTTTTTGGTTAACTCGTAAATATTGTAATCAATTGGAATTTTTGTTATTTGCTCGTTGTTCGGATTTATTCGACGTTGTATTTTTGTTTGATGTTCGATTCGGTTCATCACTAAATCGGCAATGAGCGGCGGTAGGCTACCTCGCCAAAAGTCAAGCAATATCAGTCCCACACTTGTTCATGGGCTTAGGTGGCGAGACATATTCTTCGCGTGCCGCCTCGCCAGCGTCACCGCATACTCATTGCCAGCCGCCGTTGTCTCCCCTGTGCCAACTCGAATGTGGCCGGTCTGAGCTATTCGAGGAACTTGTTCCTTGGGAAGTTGGGATGCAGCTTTCTGAGGCGGCGGACGCGTACTGCACCCAGCCAGTAAGCACTGAGGTAAGCGCCACGATTGCGACGAGCATTTTCATGGATGGGCCTTCTTCGTTTTGTTCGTTCAGATTCAATTCGACCGTCAGAGATCGCCCAACAGCAATGACATTCGATCTTTCTAAATTTCGTTGCTAAAGACGCTTTACCGAGCGTAAAACGTCAATGTGTGACGTAGATCACATCTAGCTTCCACTATACGCAAGCCCAGCCGCCCATGGCGCGACGGTCCACGGAGGTGGGAAGCGGCGCCAACTGCTAGGATTTGCAGAACGCTCCGCCAAACTGTTCGACAAAGGCGCGAGAGCTGTTCGCTCGAATCGGGTACCGCGTTCCGAGAGGAATGAGGGGTGCATACGATAACTAGGCCACCGGGTTTCCCTACAGCCGGGTGGCCTTTTTCTTGAATGAGGCGCAAATAACAAACAACAAACGCTGCCCCGGTTTTGCCAATAAGCGGGGGCAATTTTTCACCATTCCTGGGGATGGTGGATCATGCGTGAGCTAATCCGGGCGTTCGGCACCGCCGTCCAATGGTTCTGTTGGGCGCTGGCGGCCTTTGTGCTTTTTCGACTGTGGTTACTGATCCCTGACGGCTATCCCATCTGGCTTTATGTCGGGACACTCCTTTTACTGTTTGCACTTGTGAAGGCCGGGAACGGCACTCGTCGTCTTTGCAACCTCGCCGCGATCAAAGACCGCGCAAACTCACAATTGACTCCAAGGAAGTCCCGGGAACAGCGTTTGCTTCTGGGGCGCCTAGACACCGGGCAGCCAGAAAAACGAATCCGCGGCCATTTGTGAGTCATTGCCGGGCATCCGCCTCTCGAGCTCGGCCTTCTGTGCGCAAGCAATCGAGCAGACCCGATCACGGGGTCGGCAGAACCATCGGCCGCAGACGATGCATTGCTGAACGTCATTCTGGCTATAAAACTGCCGTTTCCGCCCGTGACGCTGCAGAAATCCCGCTCCTGTACCGAGCTTGAGGACGGAATGAGCAAGCCGATCCGCCGAAAGTCGGCGCTTACCAGCTGTCCCAATTTTCTGGGGAGAACGGATTCTTTGAGCTGTTGTTGGATCGCGTTGCTGGCATGGTGTGAAGG
>JBAPZR010000804.1:0-2508 GCA_049285335.1 Xanthobacteraceae bacterium
GCGACTTTAAAAAGATCACACTCCGACGGACGACAGTGATTCTTTCGGGGGCAACCCACAGGGATTATCCACACCCCCAGAACTCAGCCCTCTTGCGGCGTTGGCATATCAGTGTGAGCGCGACGCCCGCCTTTCCGGGCCGGCCTCGGCGCGACTCCGTCCTTTCATCAAAATAACTCAGCCGGATGTGGGGGATCGTTCAATCCCGTTACTGGCTCTTTGGCGGCTTTTCAGCCGGGGGTCCCGATTTGTTACCAGGCATTCCAGGAATCTTGCTCGTATCCTGCGTGGCGCCGCTCGGTTGGTTGCCAGAATCTTTCGTGGCTGGACCGGACTTATTCCCTTGCATTCCTCGAACGCCAGCGCCGCTGTTTGGAGTTCCGGTCGTTTGCGCGATTGCCGCCTGTCCTCCAATTAGAGTCGCAGCGATTATCAGCGAAATCGTGCGCTCATAGATGCTTTTCAGGTAAACGCAAGGCACGTTCGAGGGGCAAGCCCTACCTCGCCATCGATCATGGTCGGAAGGTGATACGCGACGCCGATGGCCCATCAAAAACAATGCCGTCGCTTTCAAAAAGCGGACCTGCATCGGAACTCCGACACAGGCCCGTCGAGCAGTTTAATTCAAGCGCAACTAAGCCGGAATGACTGCAATGATTTCCAGCGTGCTCGGATCGACGATCAGGATTTCGTCGCGGACGAGGACATAGTCATAGCCTCTATATTCTGGAACGACGCGCACAATGTCGTCAGGCAGCGCTGCTATATTGACGCTGCGCGGAATTTTGGTACCGACCCTGACGTCAAAGTTCACGTTGCCGCTGAACCGCGGCGCGTGCTCTCCGGTAACGACCGTCTTGATCTGCGAGCGCTGTTGTTCGGACAGTTGCACCGACCCGCCGCGGCCGCCGCCAGTTACTCCCGCTTGACCTTGTTCGGTCGTGCCGCGCTCAGTTGCGCTGGGCCGGCGTTCAGCGCCACGTTCTTGAGCATTGGGCTGCTCCTTTTGCGCGCCGCGCTGATCTTGAGCAGCCTTGGCGTTTGTGCCGCGCTCCTCTTGCGCGCCCTTCTGGTTCTTCTGCTCTTGCGCGCCCTTTTGCTCCATGCCGTGCTGCTCGCCTTGCGCGCCGCGCGTCATGCCTTTTTGCCCTTGAGCTGCGCCTTGACCGAGCCGCTCATTGTGCTTACTGGCCTTTTCCATGCTTTGGGCCGATTGGCCGCTCGGCTGCCTGGTCGACTGACTACCGCCGCCCTTCTGCTCTTGCGTGGAGCCGGCCGCGCTTTTGTGGGTTTCTCCGCCGCCACTCATTTGCGCAGCGGCTACGCCACCGAAACCGACTACCGCCGCGAAGCGACTGTAGCCAATAATCTCTGCTTCATTTCGCTCTCCTCTGTTCTCCCAAGACAAATCGCCGCCTTTCGCATGAGCGAAAGCCGATAACGACCCGACTATGTGCGTACTGAGCCAACGCCTGTATAACAGCCGCGTTCCAACGGTTGCTTCTCTTGGAGAAAAAGTCGCAACTCCGACCTAAATCGCTTCGGCCTGAGGGTTTGAGGGAGCCGGCGAGCTAACAGCCGCATGAATACCCTCGTCATTGCGTCATCGCACCTTCCGCAATAGCTCCGGCTGCTTGCCGCTTCGCAGCATACGCCGTGGAAGAGAAATTTCGAGGCCATCGCACCGAATCAGCGCCGCAATTTCGGCGAGCTGATCGAGACGTGGGCCGCGACCATCGAAAACGGTCTCGGCGCTCGCGAGAAAACCAAGGATGCCGCATAGGAGGTTTCAGCATGACGAATGGCGAGCAAGGCCTGGCCGGACCTGCGGGACCAAAAGGAGAGCAAGGACCGCCTGGTCCGCAAGGCGCTAAGGGCGACCAAGGGCCGCCTGGCCCACCCGGTCTTCAAGGCGCGAAGGGCGATAAAGGCGATAACGGAGAGCAAGGCCCTAAGAGTAAGCAAGGTGCAAGCAGCAGCGCTGGTTTACACCTCGTGAGACAAGACAGCTGGCAGGGCTCGCTTGTGACGCCAACGAATCGCCCGCCTCGGTCACGTGCCCACAAGGGGCAGTTTCAATTACCAAAAATGGAGATACGGAAACTGCTTCGTGCTCAAACAGTGCCGCCCCTGCCATAGCTCTTTGTGTGCGCCCCTAACAGAACCAGACGCGATGGCAGGAAGCGCGGCTGAAGTCCGACTTGAACATCCATATTTTCGACGACCCAATCGTTCGTATTTGAGAAAGCAGCAGCGTCGCGCTACATAGCGCCGGGCGAGCGCGGCAAGAGACGCCGGCCGCGGTCATCGCTGTCCCGTCTTGCCGTGCAGCGCCGAGTAACCGGGCGGCGGATCTCCAAACAAATCCTGCGTAAGCGCGCGCTGGCGGCGCGCGGCAATAAGCGCATCGCGTTCGGCCACCAGGACTTCTGGAACGCGGTGCGATGAGACGTGACGCCCTGATCCGTGGCCTGCAATTTCAAGCCTTTGCTGCGTCGCGCCAGGGAA
>JBAPZR010000805.1:0-2284 GCA_049285335.1 Xanthobacteraceae bacterium
GGGTCGCTCTCCGAATGTGGGGGATGAGGAGGCGCGCGCGGTGGCGCGTCTCCTCATCAACAAAGCCGTCGCGGTTGTTGCGAAATACCACCAGATAACCCACGCTCGTCGCAGACCTGTCGATTAAGCACATCAGGGCATCGACGATACCTTGAGGTTGTGCCCACTCTTTGTAGAGACGTGTCTGGATCAAGTCGGCGTATGGCAGGACTTCCAGAAATGATTTCGGTTCTTCGATATCGACAACAAACTGTGTCGTGGTGAACGGATCGAGCTTAATGTATTTTTCGAAGTAAAGTTGTCTGTAGTGCGGGTCCTGGCCGCCTTCTTCAAAGTAGCACCCACCCTGCTTGGCGACCGCGTCTTTCCAAGAAAGCGCAACCGCCCAGCCGCCGATGTACGCTCTGGTTTTTCCTAGGACATCAACCCATAAGCCTGGATCGAGCGCCGCATCGTAAATGTCGCCGATCAGCGCAGACAATCGTTCCGTCTCATGCATCGCTGAGTGGCCTTCGTAGGAGCGCCCACTGCGTGCTAGCCACGATCGTACAATCGTCTGATACCGCGTAGGAGTCGCAAGAATAAAGCAAATAACGAAATGCCCTACCTTAATCTGGATTAATGGCCAATCCCGCCGACATTTCTGCCAGCCATGGCGAGGTTTTTCTTTTAGCTCCGTGCTTACAAGAGGATACAGAAGATAACGAAGAGGGCTGTGACTAAGGGCACAGAGTCGGCTTGGTCACGGGTTCGCGCTGAGGAAATATGTGAGTAAGGTTTGTAGTTGAGATGGCCGATGGAAAACGACACTGGCCGCGCCAGCGCACGAGACCATTGCCCCACTGGCGCGGCGGACTAACCGCTTAGGGTTTCCTTCGCTCCGACTTTGCCTTCATGTCGGCAAGCGGGGGGTGTCCGCGCTTCTTCAAGGCTAGTTCGACCCCTTCCATGAGCAAGTCTCTACTTTTGATTTTGCCGGACCAACCGCGTATTACCGCTCCGCACTGTCGTGAAGCACAGCCAACGTCCGTTTTGGGTCATAAGCAGACATTGAGGCGCGTCCATTCGATGTCCGCTTTACCCCCAGAAGCAGACATCGCGACACACTGTTGGGATGTCCGCTTTGTGCCACAAGCAGACATATGCAGGTGCGGCAAACAGCACCTCTATTCGATCACCTCGTCGGCGCGAAGCAGGATGGACGTTGGCACCGACACGCCAATTGCCTTAGCCGTCTTCAAATTGAGTGCGAACTCAAAGCTAGTCGGCTGTTCGAGCGGAAGGTCGGACGGTTTAGCGCCTCTGAGAAGCTTGGCGACAAACGATGCCGCACGCCGGAATACCGGAACGGTATCGATTCCATAAGACATCAGCCCTCCCGCCTCGACGTAGTATTTGAATGTGAACATGGTCGGGAGCCGATAACGCATCGCCAGATCGGCGATGTGGGCGCGCTGCGGGGCAAATGTTGGGCCCGACAGGACGAGCACCATCCGTGATCCATCTTGCGAGATGCCTCGAAACGCCTCGTCAAAGTCAAACGGTGGGTTTTCGACTTTGTGCGAGCGTAGCTCGATGTGCAGAGATTGCGCGTCGCGCTGGGCAGATCCAAACTGGTCAGCCGAGGCCGGTTCCCACAATGCGGCAATCGGCATGTTGTCCGGAAACGCCTCAACCAGAAGCTCGAGCTGCTTGGCTGCCAACTCGGGCGTGCGGAAGACCACGCTCGTGACGTTCTTATCGGGCCGGGCAATGTCGCCCACGTATCCGGTCGCAATCGGATCGAAGTTGACAGCGATCACGACGATCGGAAGGGTTTGGCTGGCGGCGACTGCCGCTTTCAGGGCAAGTTCCGGACCAAATGCCACGACCGCAGCGACATTCAAGCGGGCTAATTCGGCCGCCGCGGCGAATGCCTTGGGCGCTCCCTCATCTATTCGGCGGAATTCGATGGTCAGATTCTTGCCCTCGGTGAACCCGAGTTTTTGCAGCTCAGCAAGAAACGCGGGATAGCTGCCAGCAGTAAGCGGGTTATCGAGAGGAGTGCTGAGGACCCCGATACGATACGTTTCGGCAACTTGCTGTGCGCGCGCCGCAAATGGCCATGCCGCAGAAGCTGCAATTCCCTGAATAAGACTACGTCGTCGCATTGCCCAACCCCTTGGCCGTGGTGCTCGGTGACTGCGCTCCAATTACAGCAGGGATCTCTGACTGGCGGAACCGGGTTCAGCCGATCTATTTGCGCCGCAAAAATTCGGAAACGTTGATGTCCGCTATGGGTCAT
>JBAPZR010000806.1:0-4284 GCA_049285335.1 Xanthobacteraceae bacterium
CCCAAAGGACGATGCCTTGGTGGCGGAGGCTGTCAAAGGCCTTAACGATGAGAAGTTTGCGAATGTAAACCAGGCTGCACAGGCCGTCGCGCCCCGCGCAGAGGGTACGGGCACGGACCAATCCAAAGTTCGTCGCTTGTACAAAAAGATTGCCGGAGCTTACGGCGTCGAAACGAGTCAAAACTCGTCTAAACAAATGAAATGAATTGAGCGCACGACTCCCCTAGCTTCCACGCCGTGCATGCCTTGCGTGGAGGCAAGATGCGTTCGGAAGTTATCGGGACGAAAATCAATCTTCCGATTGAACAGCGGTTCGGCGTCACCGTTCAGTTTGCGGCGCAGTACGCCGGCATCAGCCGGTCGTCCATCTATGAATTGCTCGCTGCTGGAGATCTTAACGGCCGAGTCATCGCCGGTCGGCGCATCGTAGAAGTTCAGAGCTTGCTAAGGCTTTGCGGCGAGGCGCCGAGCGCGAGGCGTGAAAAGAAAATGTCGACGACGGGCGTGTCATGAACGACCTGTTCCAAGCGACGCCCGAACGCATTGAAAGCGACACAGCAGTGACGCTCCAGCAAGTCCCCGACGGGCCCGCCTTTGTGGTGGCCGGCATCGTCACCGCCTGGGTGCAATGGGAAAACGGTAAGCCGATCTCGCACAAAATCACACGGACAGGTCAAGATCGACGAGATCCCGTGGAAGTAATCCGAGCAGGAGACTCAACATGGTGGACAAGCCCACGTTGCGCGCCGTCAGCGAAGACGATCCGCCGGCGGAGCCGACATCCATCGCCAAGCCCGACGAATTCAATCTGGACAAGTTCAAGTCCACGCGCGCGGCGACAATGGCGAATGTCGAGACGCTGCTCAACGGGTTGCCTCATCACAGGATCTCTGAGGCCAAAGACTTCGTGCGGCTGCATTCCAACGAGCAGGCCTATTGGTCCGACGAGTTGTGCTTCGTCAATGTGCCGACCAAGGGCGCCAAGAAGGACGTGATGCACCTCATCGTCGAGAGCTTGGCGATGCAGTATCTCGAAAGCGCCGTCATCAAGCGCTTTCGCTTGGCGCTAGCGACCAAGCCCCACGATAGGTTCTTCTTGTGTCACGTTCCGACGCAGAACCTAGACAACCTCTGGAACGAAACCAACCTCAACGGTTGCGAGCTGGCCAAGACGCTGTGGACACAAGTCACCAGCCGTGGCGACGAAGGTGTCGAGGGCTACAAGACAACCTTCGCCAAGGAACAGGACGCATTTCCTGATCCGCAATGGCCGACCCAGTCACTTAATGAACTGATTACCAAGACATTCGAAGCCCGCATGATCGACCGCGCCGACCACCCCGGCCTGTTGCGCCTGGTCGGAGCGAAACCGGTCATCTCGTGAGTGGCAACTTCACCAACGTCATCGTCGTCGACTTCGAATACGAGGTTACCGACGGCGATTTGCCCAACGTGCTGTGCATGGTGGCGCACGTGCTGAATGAAAATCTTGAGCATGTGCGCACCATCCGCACCTGGCGGGGTGAGTTCGACTCAACCCCGCCCTTTGATGTCGGGCCGGATACATTGTTTGTTGCTTATTCGGCCTGGGCGGAAATGACCTGTTTCATAACGCTTGGCTGGCAATTCCCCGCACACATTTTCGATCAGCACACCGCTTATTTGGCGACCAGCAATATCCTCCTTCCCAACAATCCGGATGAGCTACGCAAGAAACCGCGCAAGCGACTTTCAGATGCGTGCCGCGCCTATGGCATCGCCGGCTGGGAGCACATCGACAAGGAGACGATCGCCAAGGATATCGGCGAAGGACGCTGGTACCTTCATGGCCAAGACGCCGTATGGGACTATTGCGAGGAAGACGTTAGGGCAGAGACCGAGCTGCTTCGGCGCCAGGTGCGCGGCTGCGGTTTATTTGCTCCTGTGCGCGTCCCGCATGTTCTGCATTGGTCGAACTACAGCGCCAAGTGCATTGCGCGCATTCAAGCCCGCGGCATGCCGATTGACATGGCGCTGTGGGGCTTGGTGCAGGAGAGTAAGCGGGCCGTTGTTGCCGAGCTGATCCGACAGCTCGATGTCAGCCAAACCAGCGATTGCCCGATTTATACGCCCGAAGGCGAGTGGAGCTACGAACGGTTCGAGGCGTGGCTCCGCCATGTCGGGGTCATTGCCTGGCCACGCCTCGATAGCGGCCGGTTGGATATCGATGGCGATGCCTTCCGACTGATGTATCACATTCCCGGAATTGAGGAGCTTCACGCACTCCGCGACAGCTTGCGTGTCATTCAAACCGCCAAGCTGCCGATCGGCAAGGACGGCCGAAACCGTCCAAGCTTATTCCCCTTTGGGACCGCGACCGGCCGCAACGCGCATTGCCGCAGCCTCTACAACGCCCATGCCGGGATGCGCTCGTTCATGCTGTTTCCGCCGGATCGGATCGGCGTCTATCTCGACTGGCGCACGCAAGAGGTTGCGGTCGCAGCTGCATTGTCTGGTGATCAAGCGTTGATCGTGGCTTACCTCGCCGGCGATATCTATTACACGCTCGCGCTCGATGCCGGCCTAACCAAAGATCCCGACCGGGGACATTGGAAGAAACATAACCCGACGCAGCGGCAGCGCATGAAAGCGCTACAGCTCGGTATCAATTACGGCATGGGCGTGCCGTCGCTCGCCAAAGGCCTCAACCAGCATCCGCTGATTGCCAGCAATCTCATCGAAGGGCACCGGCGGAAATATCCGCGCTATTGGCAATGGCGCGAGGATCAAGTCTGGCACGCCATGCTCGATCGGCGGATTGAAAGCGTGTTCGGCTGGCCGCTGCACATCACCACGAGCCCCAACAAGCGAACCCTCTACAATTTCCCAATGCAGTCAGGCGGCGCCGAAATGCTGCGGCTCGCGGCGATGCGCTTATGTGACGCCGGCCTGGTGCCGAGCATGCTGGTGCACGACGGCATCCTGCTTGAGGTCGAGACCGAAGAACAGGTCGCGCATGCCATGGAGATCATGCGCGCCGCCGGTCGTGATGTCTGCGGCGGGCTCGAGGTCGGCGTTGATATCGACCAGCGGTTAATCAATGGCGCGCGCTACCAGGACAAGCGACCGGTTGCCGGCAAGATGTGGACCACAATCGAGAAGACGCTTGTCGCTGTTGGCGCCTTGCCACGAAAGGCTGTGGCATGACGATACCGTCCGAGCTCGACAAGTTTCGGACTAAAGCCGACGCGCAATATGTTGTGCGAGACGGCAAGCGCATCGAGGTTGAGACGCTCGGACCCAAGAAGGGGCGGAAGAGGCACAAGCCGTTCAAGGCGACGTGGTCCAGATTGCCCAAGCACTGGTCAGACCAGTTGGAGCAGGCCCGAGGCATGACGACATACCAGCTGGCGCACCGGGTGCTGCATGAAACGTTTCGGCGCCAGGTCATCGGGGGATCCGTCATTTTATCTGGGGAAGTTACCGGGCTCCCGCACACAAGCAGGCGCCGAGCTACCAAAGACATGCTTCGGTTGGGGCTGTTCAGCATTGTGCAAGAAGGAAAACGAGCCGCAGTCGTGACCGAGCTGCTGCTCGGCAACGGAGAAACCCTTCGCCTGGAGCCAAGGGAGCTGCCGAAAGTCGACTAGCTGGATACCCGCCCACGGGTAACACATACCCGTCCACGGGTAAGTTGATACCCGCCGGCGGGCATGGGGTTACCCGCCAACGGGCAACAGGGTCCTCTTCTTCTCTTTTCTTTCTTCTCTATAGATAAAGAGGGGAGAGAAGGATTGAGATGGAACCGCAGTCTGGTTGTTATGCCGTCCACAGATCGAGGATGGAGTGTGGGAGGTTATTGCACCATCTGATGATCCCTGCGGGCCAGCGTATCGGCGAGTTGCGTGGTATGATTGTTGTGATGCTGAGATGCGCGACAAAGGTCCCTTGTTATGACTACTCCAATTGAGCGCAACGCGAGGTGGCTGATTGGAGTAATGGTCCGGCGCTTCCCTGGGGACGGTGGTGTAACCTCTGAAGACCTGCGGAAAGCGTTCGAAAAACAAACAGGCCTCGCTCGCCAATCGTTTTACAACGCTTTGGCCCACGCCAAACGGGAGAAGTGGCTTGTTGTGAGAGATCGATTTTACTCTCTTAATAGCGACGGCTCTTGGCGAGAACCAACGGCATCCATTGGAGAACAGTTAGAGAAGGCGCAGCTAGAGAAAGACCGTTTGGAATATCTGGCGGGCTCGCAGGATCAGCAGGTTGGAGAATTGCTGGGTGAGCTGGAGCGCCTGCGTG
>JBAPZR010000807.1:0-3170 GCA_049285335.1 Xanthobacteraceae bacterium
GTCTATAACTGGAGCGGTTTCTATATCGGCGGCAATGTCGGCGGCGGCTTCGCTAATTCGTCGTGGACCGATTCGTTCGGCGGACCCAACAACACGTTCAGCAAGGATGGCTTTATCGGCGGCGGCCAAATTGGCGCCAACGTGCAGTTCAATTGGCTGGTGCTGGGTGTCGAAGGCGACTTCGACTGGACCGGCCTCAAAGGCAGCGGTACCGATTCCGAAGGCAACACCATCAATACCAACACACAGTGGACAGCGACGGCCACGGGCCGCATCGGCGCGGCATTCGATCGTCTGCTTGTCTACGGCAAAGGCGGCGTCGCCTTCGCTAACGACGAGAGTAGTATCAACTTAGTACCCGCCGGGCTCAGCGCCAGCACGACGTTTATCCGCACCGGCTGGACTGCCGGCGCCGGCCTCGAATATGCGCTGGCGCAAAATTGGACGGCGAAGATCGAATATGACTATCTCGGCTTCGGCTCCGAATCGCTGGACTTTGGCACTGCCGCTTTGCCGACGAATCCGAGCGCGTCGCTCAACGTTCAGGAAGTCAAAGCCGGAATCAATTTCAAGTTTGGTCCGTAGCGCAAGACTAGCCAACGAGACTCAAAAGCGAAGCGAATGGCGAAAGCCATTCGCTTTTTGCTTCTCCGTGTCAGTCATTGACCTTGATCTTGGCCGCAGCGATCACCGGCGCCCAGCGGGTCAGGTCGGCGTCAATGCGGGCGCGAAATTCCGCCGGCGTGCCGGGGATCGGCGCCATGAGTTGCGCGGCGAGCTTGGCGCGCACGTCGTCTGCGCCGATCGCTTCGCCGACCAGCTGCCCGATCCTCGCCGCCATTGCCGGGGAAATGCCAGCCGGAGCGATGAGACCGTTCCAAGCGTCGGCCTCGACGTCGAGGCCCGCTTCCTGGAGCGTCGGGATATTGGGCAACAGCGCCGAGCGCTCGGCGGTCGAAACGGCCAGCACTTTCAGAGCGCCCGAACCGAGTTGCGGCATGACGGCAATCGCCGGCAGGCAGACCATCTGCACGTCATTGCGGATGAGCGCCGTCATCGCCTGCGGCGAAGATGGGTAGGGCACGTGTATGAGTTGCGTGCCGCTTTTAAGCGCAATCGCCTCCATGGCGAGGTGCGAGAGTGAGCCGGCGCCGATCGAGCCAAAGGCATATTTGCCGGGATTGCGCCTGACGAGATCGATCAATGCGCGCGTGCTTTCCACGCTGAGTGTCGCGTTGACCGCGAGCACGCTCGGTTGGGTGACCAGAAGCGTGATCAAGGTAAGGTCTTTTCGCGGGTCGTAGGGAAGCTTGGGAAACAGCAGCGCGTTGATCGCGAGAGGTCCGCCGATGCTCACACCGATGGTCGCACCGTCCGGCGCCGCCCTGGCAACGGCGTTGGTGCCGGTATTGCCGCTTGCGCCCGGCCTATTCTCGACGATGAAGGTTCGATGAAGCGTATCGTGCAGCTGATTGGCGACAAGCCGCGCGACGATGTCGGGCGTGGCGCCGGCCGCGAACGGCACCACGAGTTTCACGGGTCCGCTCGGCCAATCCTGTGCTGCGACGGCAAGCGTGCCGGCGAAAAGGGTCAGGGCCGCGGCCGTGATTCTTCTCATAAGCTTTTTCCTCACATTCCCCATGCGTCTTGGCGGACGTATCATGCCGAAATTGGCGGATGAAGCCGAAAGAGGAAGCCGTGCGCGCAACGACCGAATTAAGACAGCTTCTCAACAAGGGCGAGATCGTGGTCGCGCCGGGCGCCTATGACGGCCTCTCCGCACGGCTGGTCGTGCAAGCGGGGTTTCCGGCGGTCTATGCCAGCGGCGGTGCGATCGCGCGTTCCGCCGGCGTGCCCGATCTCGGACTCCTGTCGATGACCGCGATCGCCGATCGCTTCGCGGCGATGGCGGATGCGGTGGACGCTCCGATTATCGCCGATGCCGACGCCGGCTACGGTAACGCGCTTAATGCGCAGGCTGCGGCGCGCGCCTTCGAGCGTGCCGGCGTCGCGGCCTTTCATCTCGAGGACCAAACGTTCCCGAAGCGATGCGGGCACTACGACGATAAAAGCCTCGTGCCTGCTGCCGAGATGGTGTCGAAGCTCAAAGCGGTTCGCGATGCGCTACACGATCCCGATTTCATCCTGATCGCGCGGACGGATGCCATCGCGGTCGAGGGCTTTTCCGCCGCGATCGAGCGCGCCTCCGCCTATCTCGCCGCCGGCGCCGATGTCAGTTTTGTCGAAGCGCCGACGTCGGAGGCGGAAATCGCGGACATTGCCAAGCGGCTTCCGGGTTGGAAGCTCATCAACATGTTCGAAGGCGGCAAGACCCCGCTGTTGCCGGTGTCACGGTTGCAAGCGCTTGGCTATCAGATCGTGATCATCCCGAGCGACACGCAGCGCGCGGCGATCAAGGCAATGCAGCGCGTGCTGGCAGCGATCGCGCACGACGGCAGTTCCGCCTCGGTGCGGGCGGATATGGCGACGTTCGCGGAACGCGAAACCGTCATCGGCACCGCGGCCTACCTCGCCCGCGATAAAAAATATGCCTCGTGACGCACGCGATTGCTTACCGCCTGTCTTTGACAGCTATTACTTTTTACGGTCGGTTTTCGCTTTAAGCCATTGCTCGACAAGACGACGCGTCTCGCGATCTTTCGCGCCGTCGCACAACTTGTTCACCCACTCGGAGTGCAGCCAAAAATCGAGTTGCTCGGACGCATGCAGCATACGATTGAACACCGCGGCGCGATAATAGAACGATCGAGCATTTCCGTAGGCGTCATAGGCGCTGTCGTGTATAGGCAGCCATTCTTTCTCGATCATTGTCGCCAGGACCTCGTCATCTTCTGGATGGTGGATGAGAAAGAAAAGAAGCTGGCAACCACCTCCGAGCGAAAAATGTTCGAGGTCTTGCAGGAACCAGTCGACGCCGGGATGATAGTTGGAATAAAGATGCAGCGCATAACCCTGCATCGCGTCGCACCATGGCTTGCGCCAAGGCCAAGGCTTGATCGAACCGCCCGAGAGCGGCAAAGGTACAGACTGCGTTGAATTCGAAACGGTCACCCTCAGTATCGCCGCCCTCGATATAGGTCTCGTGCAGATTTTCGATGAGTGGCAGGGCTCGGGCAGGCCGCTCGATGACCAAGGCGTTCTCGACGAAG